>NZ_JBJGZJ010000003.1:0-343056 GCF_054050435.1 Geodermatophilus sp. SYSU D01036
CGAAGCCGGTGGCCCAACCCCTTACCGGGAGGGAGCCGTCGAAGGCGGGATCGGCGATTGGGACGAAGTCGTAACAAGGTAGCCGTACCGGAAGGTGCGGCTGGATCACCTCCTTTCTAAGGAGCACCGACCGGCCAGCCCTGCTGCGCCGGTCCAAGCCATGCCCGGACCGAGGACCCGGTGCCCAGCAGGGGCGCCGGGCGGGTGTTCGGGATGGTGCTCGAGGGTGGAACGCTGACCAGTTCGGCCGCCGGCTCGCCGCCGGCTCCCAGTACTGCCCGTCAGGGCGTGGACCGGAGTCGCGGGTGGGACGGGGGGTCGTAGGCACGCTGTTGGGTCCTGAGGGAGCGGACCGGCCGGGGAACCGGTTGGGTCTGCGCCTTCGTCCGGGCCCGTCCCGATCTCACATCGCCGCACCTCGTGCGGGCCGGTGGGGTCAGTGGGGGCGGGTGACGGGTCGGTCGTTGAGAACTGCACAGTGGACGCGAGCATCTTTTGAGCTCCGACTCCGCAGGGGTCGGAGTTCTCAGTTCGATGGTTTGTGGGTTTGTGTGTGGTCAAGATGTTGAGGGCACACGGTGGATGCCTGGGCACCAGGAGCCGATGAAGGACGTGGGAGGCTGCGATAAGCCTCGGGGAGCTGCCAACCGAGCGTTGATCCGAGGGTGTCCGAATGGGGAAACCCCGCACCAGTCATGTGGTGTGACCCGCGCCTGAACACATAGGGCGTGTGGAGGGAACGTGGGGAAGTGAAACATCTCAGTACCCACAGGAGAAGAAAACAACCGTGATTCCGTGAGTAGTGGCGAGCGAAAGCGGAGGAGGCTAAACCG
The DNA here is from genome assembly GCF_054050435.1 of Geodermatophilus sp. SYSU D01036. NCBI lineage: Bacteria > Bacillati > Actinomycetota > Actinomycetes > Geodermatophilales > Geodermatophilaceae > Geodermatophilus > Geodermatophilus sp. SYSU D01036. The sequence goes on from NZ_JBJGZJ010000003.1 coordinate 834, forward strand.
TTTCCATGTGATACCCGGCAGGGGTTGTGGAGGCGGGGTCGTGGGACGCGTGTGTGCCGGTGCTGCCGCGCCGGCGGGAAGTCAGAAAAGATCGTGGTTAGGGGAAGGCCTCTGGAAGGGGTCGCCGTAGAGGGTGAGAGCCCCGTACCCGAAAGCCCGGTCTCTTCCTGGCACGTGTTCCCAAGTAGCACCGAGCCCGTGGAATTCGGTGTGAATCGGGCGGGACCACCCGCTAAGCCTGAATACTCCCTGGTGACCGATAGCGGACGAGTACCGTGAGGGAAAGGTGAAAAGTACCCCGGGAGGGGAGTGAAATAGTTCCTGAAACCGTGTGCCTACAAGCCGTCAGGGCCGTGAAGCCGCGCCTCGTGCGCGGGCGGTGATGGCGTGCCTTTTGAAGAATGAGCCTGCGAGTTAGCGGTACGTGGCGAGGTTAACCCGTGAGGGGTAGCCGTAGCGAAAGCGAGTCCGAACAGGGCGAGTCCAGTCGCGTGCTCTAGACCCGAAGCCGGGTGATCTACCCATGGCCAGGTTGAAGCGCGGGTAAGACCGCGTGGAGGACCGAACCCACCAGGGTTGAAAACCTGGGGGATGAGCTGTGGGTAGGGGTGAAAGGCCAATCAAACCCGGTGATAGCTGGTTCTCCCCGAAATGCATTTAGGTGCAGCGTCGCGTGTTTCTTGCCGGAGGTAGAGCACTGGATGGCCGATGGGCCCCACAAGGTTACTGACGTCAACCAAACTCCGAATGCCGGTAAGTGAGAGCGCGGCAGTGAGACTGCGGGCGATAAGGTTCGTAGTCGAGAGGGAAACAGCCCAGATCATCGGCTAAGGCCCCTAAGCGTGTGCTAAGTGGAAAAGGATGTGGGATCGCAGTGACAACCAGGAGGTTGGCTTAGAAGCAGCCATCCTTGAAAGAGTGCGTAATAGCTCACTGGTCAAGTGGTTCCGCGCCGACAATGTAGCGGGGCTCAAGCACACCGCCGAAGCCGTGGCACTCACGCGACAGCCCGTCGGTTCTCCTCGCGAGGACCGGCCAGGTGCGTGGGTGGGTAGGGGAGCGTCGTGTGGCGGGTGAAGCGGCGGCGGAAGCCAGCCGTGGACGCCACGCGAGTGAGAATGCAGGCATGAGTAGCGAGAGGGGAGTGAGAACCTCCCCCGCCGGAAGACCAAGGGTTCCTGGGCCAGGCTAATCCGCCCAGGGTGAGTCGGGACCTAAGGCGAGGCCGACAGGCGTAGTCGATGGACAACGGGTTGATATTCCCGTACCCGCGAAGGAGCGCCCCTGCCCAGGCCAGTGATGCTGACCCACCGAAACCGGTGCCGGCTCTCGAGCCGGTGCTGGGAGTAGCTGGGGACCCGAGCTGGTAGTAGGCAAGCGATGGGGTGACGCAGGAAGGTAGTCGGGCCGGTGAGTGGTGGTACCGGTGCAAGGGTGTGGCCCGCGCCATAGGCAAATCCGTGGCGCACACAGGGTGAGGCCTGACGCGTAGCCGAATGAGGCGAATCCGATGATCCTATGCTGCCGAGAAAAGCCTCTAGCGAGTTCCGAGCGGCCCGTACCCCAAACCAACTCAGGTGGTCAGGTAGAGAATACCGAGGCGATCGAGCGAACTGTGGTTAAGGAACTCGGCAAAATGCCCCCGTAACTTCGGGAGAAGGGGGGCCCCCGTTCGTGAACCGCCTCGCGCGGGGCAGCGGAGGGGGGCCGCAGAGACCAGTGAGAAGCGACTGTTTACTAAAAACACAGGTCCGTGCGAAGTCGTAAGACGAGGTATACGGACTGACGCCTGCCCGGTGCTGGAACGTTAAGGGGACGGGTTAGCCCTTCGGGGCGAAGCTCAGAACTCAAGCGCCAGTAAACGGCGGTGGTAACTATAACCATCCTAAGGTAGCGAAATTCCTTGTCGGGTAAGTTCCGACCTGCACGAATGGCGTAACGACTTCTCAGCTGTCTCAACCACAGGCTCGGCGAAATTGCACTACGAGTAAAGATGCTCGTTACGCGCGGCAGGACGGAAAGACCCCGGGACCTTCACTACAGCTTGATATTGGTGTTCGGTTCGGCTTGTGTAGGATAGGTGGGAGACTGGGAAGCCGGCACGCCAGTGTCGGTGGAGTCGCCGTTGAAATACCACTCTGGTCGAATTGGATGTCTAACCTCGGTCCGTGATCCGGATCAGGAACAGTGTCAGGTGGGTAGTTTAACTGGGGCGGTTGCCTCCCAAAATGTAACGGAGGCGCCCAAAGGTTCCCTCAGCCTGGTTGGCAATCAGGTGTCGAGTGCAAGTGCACAAGGGAGCTTGACTGTGAGACCGACGGGTCGAGCAGGAGCGAAAGCTGGGACTAGTGACCCGGCACCGGCATGTGGAAGCGGTGTCGCTCAACGGATAAAAGGTACCCCGGGGATAACAGGCTGATCTTCCCCAAGAGTCCATATCGACGGGATGGTTTGGCACCTCGATGTCGGCTCGTCGCATCCTGGGGCTGGAGTAGGTCCCAAGGGTTGGGCTGTTCGCCCATTAAAGCGGTACGCGAGCTGGGTTTAGAACGTCGTGAGACAGTTCGGTCCCTATCCGCCGTGCGCGTAAGAGACTTGCGAAGAGCTGTCCCTAGTACGAGAGGACCGGGACGGACGAACCTCTGGTGTGCCAGTTGTACCGCCAGGTGCACTGCTGGTTGGCTACGTTCGGCAGGGATAACCGCTGAAAGCATCTAAGCGGGAAGCTCGCTTCAAGATGAGGTCTCTCACCGGGTCAACCGGGTAAGGCCCCCGCCCAGACCAGCGGGTTGATAGGCCGGAAGTGGAAGCGCCGCAAGGCGTGCGAGCTGACCGGTACTAACAGGCCGAGGGCTTGACCACACACCTCTACACACTTCGTGTCTCGCGTCCACTGTGCGGTTCTGAACGCACCCGACCCCCCACCCCCGACAATTGTTCGCGGGGTGGGGCCGGGACACCGTTCACAGCGTTACGGCGGCCATGGCGAGAGGGAAACGCCCGGCTCCATTCCGAACCCGGAAGCTAAGCCTCTCAGCGCCGATGGTACTGCCCCGGAGACGGGGTGGGAGAGTAGGACGCCGCCGGACAACCATTCAGGAACGGGGGTCGGAGCCATTGGCTCCGGCCCCCGTTTCGCGTGTCCGGCACACCATTCCGGCGCTCCGAGGAGTGCCGCCTTTCGACCGAGGTACTGACGACGACATGACTGCTCCTCGACGAGGCTCCGCCGGACGTGGCCGCCCCGACGGCCAGGACCCGCGCGGCGGTGCACGCCCGCGGCGGGACGACCGGGCGGGTGGCTCCTCCAGCGGTGGGGCGACCGGTCAGCGCGGGTCCGGCTCCGGCCGGCAGGGCGCCCAGGGCCGCCGCGACGGCGCCGCCTCGGGCGAGCGCAGTGGTCGACCGCTGGCCGGTGGCCGCCGGGCCGGAGGCCAGCAGGAGCGGCGTCCGGGTGGGGACCGCGGTGACACGGGATGGCAGGACCGCCGTCCGGTCGCCGGCGGACGGTCCGAGGGCTCGTGGCGGGGCCGCCGTCCGACCGGTGACCGGGCCGAGCGCTCCTGGCAGGACCGCCGTCCCGGTGCGGATCGCACCGAGCGGACCGGTCAGGACCGCCGTCCCGCCGGCGACCGCCCGCAGCGGTCCTGGCAGGACCGGCGTCCCGGGACCGACCGGACCGAGGGCTCCTGGCGCGATCGTCGGAGCAGCGGCGGCGACCGGCCGGAGGGCTCGTGGCGCGACCGCCGTCCCACCGGGGACCGTCCAGGCAGCGACCGTGGCCGCGACGCCCGCGGAGCGGGCTCTCAGGGCGGTGGCCGGTCCTGGGAGGACCGCCGGTCGGGTCGCCCGGCGGACCGCGGCGAGCGCCCGACCGGTCGGGACCGGGACCAGGCCGCCGGCCGCCCGGGCCGCCCGGCGGGCGCGGGACGTCCCGACCGGTCCGGTGGGGGCAACTGGCGCGAGCGCCGGCCGGGCGAGGACCGTCGCGGGCGCGCCGGTGGGCCGGCCAGGGTGGACCGCACGCCTCCGGCGCCCGCCGGCCCCCCGCTGCCCGAGTGGGCCGACCCGCGGGACCTCGATCCGGCCGTCCGCGCAGGCCTCCGGGGGCTCGACTTCCGCAATGCGGAGACCGTCGCGCGGCACCTGGTGGTCGCTGGTGCGCTCGTCGACGAGGATCCCGAGCAGGCGCTCGCGCACGCCCGGGCGGCGCGCGACCGGGCGTCCCGGATCGCCCTCGTGCGCGAGGCCGTCGGGGTCGCCGCCTACCACGCCGGGGACTACGCCGAGGCCTCGCGGGAGCTGCGCGCCTACCGGCGGATGAGCGGTGACCAGGGCTACCGGGCCGTGCTGGCCGACTGCGAGCGGGCGCAGGGACGTCCCGAGGTGGCACTGCGGCTGGTCCGCGAGGCGCTGGCGGAGCAGCCCGACCGGGACGAGACCGTGGAGCTGCAGCTCGTCGAGGCGGGCGTCCGCCAGGACCTCGGCGAGGTGCCCGCGGCCCGCCTGGTGCTCGAGGGCGCGCTCGGCGGCCGCCCCCAGCCCGACCGGGTGAACTGGGACGACGAGCCCACCCGCCGGCTGGCCATCGCCTACGCCGGCCTGCTCACCGCCGTCGACGACCCGGCCGCCGTGGCCTGGCAGGAGGCCGTGGCCGCTGCCGAGCCCGAGGACGACGACGTCGCCTTCGGCGAGGAGGAGCTGCCGGAGGTCCCCGACATCGAGCCGGTCGCGGACGACGACGACGCCGTGGTGGCGGACGAGGTCGACGTCGACGCGGGCGTCGACGCGGGCGACGACGAACTGGACTTCGACGCCGACGTGGAGCGCGAGGTGGCCGAGCTGCTCGGTGAGGTCGAGCCGTCCGCCGAGGACGAGCCCGGACCCTGACCACCGACGATCGGGTCCCTGTCGTCCACACCGCGGCCGCCGTTCCACAGGCGTGCCGCCGCGCCTCCCGGGGGGCCGGGGCCGGGTGAGGCTGCCGCCATGAGCGTGGCAGTCATCGACCGGAACGACGTGGTGCTCCGCGGGCGGCTCTCGGCTCCCGCGGAGCTCAAGACCCTCCCCAGCGGGGACACCCTGGTGAGCTTCCGCCTGGTGGTGCGCCGGCCCGAGCCGCGGGCCCGCGGGCAGTCGGTGGACGTGCTGACCTGCATCACCTACGACCGCGCGCTGCAGCGGCGGGTGGCGGCCTGGGAGGCCGGGGACGTCGTCGAGGTCGAGGGCGCACTGCAGCGGCGGTTCTGGCGGACGCCCGGCGGCACGGCCTCGGTGTGCGAGGTCAACTGCCGGCGCGGCCGCAAGGTGCCGCGCACCAGCGCCGGCGGGACGGTGCGGACGGCGTGACGCTCGGCCGGCCGGGCCGTCGCGGCCGGTCAGTCCCCGTGGGGGCGCAGGACCAGCCCGGTCCGCGGCTTGGGCACGAACAGCGTCGACTTCCGCGGCATGCGGGCCCCCGCCCGCGCCACCGCGGCGACGTCCGTGGGGGAGGGCGGCCGCAGCAGCAGCGCCACACCGTGGCGCCGGTCGGCCAGGCCCAGCGCCTCGGGGACGTCGTGGGCCACGAGCACCGACCCGGGGTCGTCGGGCCGGCCCCACAGGTGCCCGATCAGCCCGGTCGTGGCCAGCACGACGTCGAGGCCGCGCCAGGCCGGCGGCGCCTCGGCGGGCACGGTCGCCCGGACCTCGGCCGACGGCGCGGACAGCCGCAGCAGCCGGCGGCCGTCGCTGAGCAGGAAGAGGACCTCGGCGGCGGCGTGCACGTGACCCACGGCGGCCTCGACGTCGTCGGGGTCCGGGCCGGCCGGGACCTCGGTGACGGTGAACCCGCGGGCGGCGGCCTCCGCGGCCGCGTCGAGGGAGAGGTCGGGCACGACCCGGTGGATCGCCTCGACCCGCAGCCCGCCGGCGCCCATCGGCGTGAGCAGCGCGAGCACCCGGCAGTCACCGTCGGGACGGGTCCGGTGCAGCGCGCGGGCCGCGGCGAAGCGGTGGTGGCCGTCGGCGATCACCGCGCCGGTGCGGGCGAGGGCCTCGGACAGGCGGCGCAGCACGTCCGGGTCGGCGACCCGCCACAGCCGGTGCCGGACACCGTCGGGGTCGGTGACGTCCATCGTGGGCGGGCCGGCCGGCGCCGCTTGCGTCAGCGCGGCGACCTCCGGCTCCGGGTCGTGGGCCAGGACGATCGGCTCGAGGTCGGTGGCCGTGGCCGCGAGCAGCGCGCGGCGGCCCTCGACGGCGGCCGGGAAGGTGTCCTCGTGCGGCAGCACCGCGCGGCCACCCCCGGCGGCGACCGCGACCGCCCCCAGCCAGCCGACCGTGGCCGCGCCCTCGACGGGCTGCATCTCGTACAGCCACAGGGCCGGCTCACCGTCCCGGACGAGCACCCCGGCGTCCACCCACTCGCGCAGCGTGCGGGCCGCACGGGCCGCGGTGCCCTCGCCGGCGCTGCCGCCGCAGGGGCCGGTGGCCCCGGCCGTGCCGGGTCCGGACGTGCCGCCGGGCAGGATGAGGCGGACGATGTTGTGCGGATCGGCGGCGGCCAGCCGCTCGCGGCCGTCCGGCGTCACCAGGTCGTAGGCTGGCGAGCTCACGCGGGCCAGGTGCCCGGGGTCGTGTCGCCGGTAGGTCAGGGCCCGGAACGGACGGACGTCCAGTCCCGCCACAGCGTGGGGCAGGGGGCCTGCCGACGACGAGTGCACGACGGGATCGTAGGAGCCGTCGGCCGCGCGCTGCCGCGGCGGCCGGGTCCCCGGTCCCTTCCGGGCCTCGCACCGCCCGGCGCGCACGCGAGCGGCAGGAGCGGGAGGACAGCGGTGTCGACAGCAGGCTCACCGGAGGACGACCTCCCGGGCGGGGGAGTGCCCGAGGGCGGGGTCTACGAGTGGTACCGGCGCGGCCTGGACCTGCTCAGCGGCGGCGACCCCGCGGCCGCGGCGACCCTGCTCGCCCGGGCGGCGGAGGCCGAGCCCGGCTCGCGCAGCATCCTCGAGGCGCTGGCCCGCGCCCAGTACGACGCCGGGCGCTACCGCGACGCCATCGACAGCTTCGCCGAGTTGGCGGCGGTCAACCCCACCGACGACTACGCCCAGTTCGGCCTGGGCATGGCCGCCAGCCGGGCCGGCGAGCTGGGCCTGGCCGCCGAGCACCTCGCGCTGGCGGTCGCCATGCGCCCGGACCAGGCGCACTACGCCCGTGCCCTGCGCGGTGTGCGGGCCCGGCGGGCGTCGGGAGGGGGAGCGGCGTGAGCGACCCGTCCGCGCGGCCGGCGCTCGCGGCCGGCAGCCCCCGGCCGCCGGCCGAGGTGCACGACGTCGCGCTGCTCGACCTCGACGGCGTCGTCTACGTCGGGCCGGACGCGGTGCCCGGCGTGCCCCAGGCCCTCGCCGCCGCCCGCGAGCGGGGGATGCGGCTGGGCTTCGTCACCAACAACGCCGCCCGCCCGCCGGAGGAGGTGGCCCACCACCTGACCGACCTCGGCGTGCCGGCCGGCGCGGACGAGGTCATCACCAGTTCCCAGGCGGCGGCCTCGGTCGTGGCCGGGATGCTCGGGCCGGGCGCGCGGGTGCTGCCCGTCGGCGGCCCCGGAGTCGCGGCGGCGCTGCGGGCGGCCGGGCTCACCGTCGTCGAGCGCGCCGAGGACGAGCCGGCCGCGGTGGTGCAGGGTTACGGCCGCGAGGTGGGCTGGGCGCAGCTGGCCGAGGCGGTGGTCGCCGTCCGCAACGGCGCCCGCCACGTGGCCACCAACGCCGACGCGACCATCCCCTCGCCGCGGGGCCCGCTGCCCGGCAACGGGGCCATGGTCGGCGTGGTCCGCGGCGTGACCGGCCGCGAGCCGCTGGTCACCGGCAAGCCGGACCCCGCCATGCACGCCGAGTGCGTCCGCCGCACCGGGGCCGAGCGCCCGCTGGTCGTCGGCGACCGGCTGGACACCGACGTCGAGGGCAGCCACCGGGCCGGCGCGGCCAGCCTGCTGGTCCTCAGCGGGGTCACCGTCCCCGCCACCCTGCTGGCCGCCGGCCCGCTGCACCGCCCCGACCTGCTGGCCGCCGACGCCGGCGGCCTGCTGGTGCCGCACCCGCCGGTCACCGCCGAAAGCGGCGGCTGGCGCTGCGGGGGCTGGCTGGCCACCGCGGACGGCGCCGGCCTCCTGGAGCTGCGCGCCGGGGACGGGGACGGCGCCGGGGACGGTCTGGACGGGCTCCGCGCGCTGTGCCTCGCCGCCTGGACCGGGACGCCCGAGGGTGCTCCGGTGCGGGTGCGCGCCGCCGACGGCGAGGCGCGCCGGGTGCTCGCCGCGTGGGGCCTGGCGGAGCGGTGAGACGGCGCGCCGGCACCCCGGGCCGGGGGACCGAGCGGGGCGCCCGCGGCCCCCTCGGGCGGCCCGCGCCGTCGTCCCCGGCCGGTACCCTCGCAGGCCAGGGGTGCGGCACCGCGCCGCCCCGTGCCCGCCGTCCGGCGACCCCGTTCCCCGTCCCGTCCGAGAGGCCAGCGCCATGACCGAGCCGACCCGGCCGCGACCGGTGCCCGGCCCGCCGCGGCCCGGTCCCGGGGGTGTCCCGGCCCGGCCCGTCGCCGCGGGGCCGCACGTCGACGCGGCGGCCGCCGGTCCGGGCATCGACGCGCCCGGGCAGCCGGGTGCGCGGTTCGCCGACCTGGCGCAGCGCCCGGTGGGGGAGCACGTCGCCGTCTTCGAGGCCGAGCACGACCGCCTGAAGGCCGAGCTCGGCACGATCGACCAGCTCTGATGCCGCGCCGCAGCCGACTCGACGCCGAGCTGGTCCGCCGGGGCCTGGCCCGCTCCCGCGAGCACGCCGTCGAGCTGATCACCGAGGGGCGGGTCGCCGTCGCCGGGCGCGCCGCCACCAAGCCGGCCACCGGCGTGGAGGCCGGCACCCCCGTCGTCGTCCGCACCGACCCCGACGAGCACCGCTGGGTCTCCCGCGGCGCGCACAAGCTGATCGGCGCCCTGGACGCCTTCGCGGTGCCGGTCGAGGGCCGCCGCGCCCTGGACGCCGGCGCCTCCACCGGGGGCTTCACCGAGGTGCTGCTGACCCGGGGCGCCCGCGAGGTGGTCGCCGTCGACGTCGGCTACGGCGAGCTGGCCTGGTCGCTGCGCACCGACGACCGGGTGCGGGTGCACGAGCGCACCAACGTCCGCACGCTGACGCCCGGGCAGATCGACGGCCCGGCCGACCTGGTGGTGGCCGACCTGTCGTTCATCTCGCTGCGGCTGGTGCTGCCCGCGCTCACCGCCTGCGCCACCGACGACGCCGACCTGCTGCCCATGGTGAAGCCGCAGTTCGAGGTCGGCCGCGAGCGGCTGGGCTCGGGCGGGGTGGTGCGGGACCCGGCGGCGCGCGCGGCGGCCGTGCTCGAGGTCGCCGAGGCCGCGGCCGCGCTGGGCTGGGGCACCGCCGGCGTCGTCGCCAGCCCGCTGCCCGGCCCGGCCGGCAACGTCGAGTTCTTCCTGCGGCTGCGCCGCGACGCCGGCGCGCCGGCCGAGGAGGACGTGCGGCGCGCCGTCGAGGAGGGGCCGCGGTGACGCGGGGGACCGGCCGGGCGGGGACGCCCGTCCGGGGGGACGCTGGGGACCGGCGGCGGACGCCGCGGCACAGGGCACGGACGGGCAGAGCAGCCCGGATCGAGGAGGACCGATGAGCGAGGCCGGCCAGGGCGGATGGCGCCCGGGAGGCGGGCGGCACGTGCTGCTGGCCGTGCACACCGGGCGGCAGGACATCACCGAGCTGGCCCGCAGCTCCGCCGCGCGGCTGGCGCGCGCCGGCATCACCGTGCGCGTGCTCGACGACGAGGCCGAGGCGCTGGGCATCGAGGGCGCCGAGGTGGTCGCCGCCGACGCCGAGGCCGCCCGCGGCGCCGAGATCGTCATGGTCTTCGGGGGCGACGGCACCTTCCTGCGCGCCGCGGAGCTCGCCCGCTACAGCCACGCCGCGCTCATGGGCGTCAACCTCGGCCGCGTCGGCTTCCTCGCCGAGACCGAGCCCGAGGCGGTCGAGGAGACGCTGACGGCCATCGAGCAGTGCGAGTACTCGGTGGAGAAGCGGCTCGCCATCGAGGTCGACGTCCTCGACGCGGCGGGCAACGTCGTCGCCGGCACGTGGGGCCTCAACGAGGTCTCGGTGGAGAAGGCCGAGCGCTCGCGGGTGCTCGACGTCGTGGTCTCCATCGACGGGCGGCCGCTGACCAGCTTCGGCTGCGACGGCGTCCTGTTCGCCACCCCCACCGGCTCCACCGCCTACGCGTTCTCCGCCGGCGGCCCGGTGGTGTGGCCCGACGTCGAGGCGATGCTGATGGTCCCCAGCAACGCGCACGCGCTGTTCTCCCGGCCGCTGGTCACCTCGCCCGACGCCGTGCTGTCGGTCGCGATCCCGCCCGACGGCAACCGCGCCCGCGTCTCGGCCGACGGCCGGCGCGCGCTCGACGTGCCCGACGGCGGCCGCGTCGACGTGCGGCGCGCGGCCCGGCCGGTGCGCATCGCGCGGGTGCACACGACGACGTTCGGGGACCGGCTGGTCGCCAAGTTCGGGCTGCCGGTGCGCGGCTTCCGCGAGGTCCGCCGGCACGACCCCGGCCACGAGCTGCGGCCCTCGCGCAACGTCCTCGCCCGCGACGTCGTGGCCTACCCGGGCAACGGCGACGGGGGCGTCCGGGAGGAGGTGCGCGGTGGCACCGCGGACCCCGACGCGTGAGCGCACCGGCCGCGCGCGCACCGCGCCGGCCGCCGGGCCCGCCGTCCCGGCCGACGCCGACGGCGCCCGCCCGCCCGCCCGCGGGGAGGGCGCCGCGCCGCGCACCGCGCACGGCCTCGGCCGGCTGACCGAGCTGCGCATCCGCGGCCTGGGCGCGATCGACGACGTCACCCTCGAGCTCGGCCGCGGCCTGACCGTGGTCACCGGCGAGACCGGCGCCGGCAAGACGATGGTCGTCACCGGCCTGACGCTGCTGTTCGGCGGCCGCGCCGACCCCGGCCGGGTGCGCGCCACCGGGCGGGCCGGCGTGGAGGGCCGGCTGGAGCTGCCGCCGGACTCCCCGGTGTGGGAGCGGGCCGCCGACGCCGGCGCCGAGCCCGACGACGACGGCAGCCTGATCCTCGCCCGCACGGTCAACGCCGAGGGCCGCTCGCGGGCGCACCTGGGCGGGCGCAGCGTGCCGGTCGGCGTGGTCTCCGAGCTCGCCGAGGGCCTGCTGGCCGTGCACGGGCAGAGCGACCAGCTGCGGCTGTCCCGCCCGGCCGAGCAGCGGCACGCCCTCGACCGCTACGCCGGGCCGGCGCACCTGCAGCTGCTGGAGACCTACCGGGCCGCCTACGCGCGGTGGCGGGAGCTCGCCGCCGACCTCGACCGCCGCCGCGGCCAGGCCCGCGAGCTGGCCCAGGCCGCCGAGGTGCTGCGGCACGGCCTGCAGGAGATCGAGGGGCTGGCGCCCGAGCCGGGTGAGGACGAGGCGCTCGACGCGCAGGCCAAGCGGCTGGGCGACGCCGACGCGCTGCGCGCCGCGGTCGACGAGGCGCGCATGGCGCTGGTCGGCGACGTCACCGGCGACCTCGGCGCCGAGGGGCTGCCCCAGGACGCCACCGCGGCGCTGGCCACCGCCGAGCGCGCGCTGGCCGGCACCGACGACCCCGCGCTGGTCCTGCTCGCCCGCGACCTCGCCGACGCGGTCGCGGTCGTGTCCGACGTGAGCGTGCAGCTGGCCGGCTACGTCGCCGACCTCGACGCCGACCCCGCCCGGCTGGCCGAGGTGCTCGACCGGCGGGCGGCGATCACCGCGCTGGTGCGCAAGTACGCCGACCCGGGGGAGGGGCTGGCCGGCGTGCTGGGCTGGGCCGAGGACGCGCGCGCCAAGCTCGACGCGCTCGACGTCTCCGACGAGGCCCTCGAGGCGCTGGAGGCCGCCCGCGACACCGCCCGGGCCGAGGTCGACGACCTCGCCGCCCGGATCTCGGCCGGCCGCCGCGCCGCCGCCGACGGGTTCGCCGCCGAGGTGGGCCGGGAGCTCGCGGGCCTGGCGATGAAGAGCGCGCGGGTCTCGTTCTCGATCGACAGCCACCCCGACCAGCCCGGGCCCGACGGTGTCGACGAGGTCGCGCTGCTCATGGCCGCCCACCCCGGCGCCCCGCCGCGGCCGGTGCACCGCGGCGCCTCCGGCGGTGAGCTGTCCCGGGTGATGCTCGCGATCGAGGTGGTCTTCGCCGGCGCCGACCCGGTGCCGGTGATGGTCTTCGACGAGGTCGACGCCGGCGTCGGCGGGCAGGCCGCCGGCGAGATCGGGCGGCGGCTGGCCCGGCTGGCCCGCGACCACCAGGTCGTCGTCGTCACCCACCTTGCGCAGGTGGCCGCCTTCGCCGACACCCACCTCGTGGTCGACAAGTCCCCGGACACCGCCGCGGGCGTCACCGCCACCGACATCCGCGCCGTCGACGGCGAGGACCGGGTGCGGGAGCTGGCGCGCATGCTGTCCGGCCTGGCCGACAGCGACACCGGGCAGGCGCACGCCCGCGAGCTGCTCGCCGTCGCCGCCGCGGCGCGGACCGCGTAGAAGCCCGCCACCCGGTCGCACACGACCGGGTGGCGGGACGCAGGAGTGTCGATCGCGGAACGCGGGTAGGCCGACACCGTGCGCGCCGATGCCCCGCTCCCGTTCCCCCTCGCCGCGGCCCGCGCCGCCCGGACCGCCGGCGGCGCCCGGTGAGCTGCTTCAGCTCCGCCGACGAGTCGGCGCACTACGGCTTCTCGGTCTGCATGCTGCTGCAGCAGTACCGCGAGCGGCTGGGCTGGGAGTCCGCGCCGCTGGTCGAGCTGGGCACCGGTGACGCCTCGGCGATCGCCGACGTCGTGCAGGGCCTGCCCGGCCTGCGCATCCGCAGCTACGACATCAGCGAGGACTCGGTGCGCGAGGCGCAGGCGAACGTCGCCGAACGCGGGGTCGCCGACCGCTACACCGTCGAGCTCGGCGACTTCTTCGACCAGGCCGACGCCGCCGGCGGGGAGCCGGTGACCACCGCGATCGCCAACCCGCCGTACATCCCGGCGCCCGACCGCGGCATCCTCATGCCCGAGCTGTGGGGCGGCGTCCGCGGCAACGACCTCACGCTGCAGCTGCTCAAGGCCGGCTACGAGCACGTGATCACCGCGGTCGCGAGCTACGCCGACCCGGTCACCACCGTGAGCACCGCCGCCGACCTCGGCTACCGGGTGGTCAACTTCCTCGCCATGGGCCTGGACTACGGGCCCTACAGCAGCGAGCCGAAGGTGCGCGAGCAGATCCGCCGGATCGTCGCCGAGGGCCGGGGCTGGGCCGGCGACGACGAGTACATGGTCGCCGTCGCGCTGTTCACGAAGGACCCGGAGATCCCCGGCGACCGCGCCGACCAGCTGCTGCGGGCGCTGCAGCTGCCGGCCTGAGCCCGGGCGCTCAGCCCAGCGGCACGCACAGCGCGTCCGGGGCGCCGGCGCACGCCCCGGCCGTCACGGTCACCTCGTCCCAGGGGCCGGTGGCGTTCGACCCGGCCTCGTTGCGGAGCCCGGAGATCCGCAGCACCAGGTCGCTGGTGGGGGCGGCGTCGCGCGCGACGACGTGGACGGTCGCCGCGGCGCCGTTCCCGGCCGCGGCGGCCAGGCCGAAGCCGTCGCGGGTGGGGGTGGTGTCCCCGTCCCGGCACCAGCGGGCCGCCGGCGACGACGACGCGACGAACACCGCGGTGCCCGCCCGCGGGGCGCCGCCGTCCGCGGTCGTGAGCTCCACGGTCGCGGCGAGCCCGGCCTCGGCGAACGTGTCGTTGGCGAACTCGACGTCGACGGCCAGCGTCCGCACGGAACCGTCGTCGGGCAGCGCGCAGTCCTGCGGGAAGGGCGGCGGCATCGGCGGCAGCCCGACCGCCACCGCGGACCGGGTGACCCGTACCGACCCATTGAAGGCCAGCTGCCCGGAGGAGTCGGCCAGCTCCGCCGCGGCCACCTCGACCGGCGCGGGCGGCGGCGGGACGGAGGGGGCGGGCTCCGGGCTGCTCACCGCGACCGGCCGCTCCTCGTCCGGTGCCGCGACGGCGGCCAGCAGGCTGCACCCGGAGGTGGCGAGGACGGCGAGGGCCGCCCCGGACAGGACGGCGGCCGGTCGCCGCAGTGCGCGCACGGCGCGCAGCCTGGCAGACGCCGGCCGGTTCCGGAACTCCGGCGGTCAGCGGCGCTTGGCGTAGCCGGCCAGGCCGAACTGCAGCAGCGACAGCCCGCGGCGGCCGGCGGTGCGCAGCTCCTCGGCCAGCTCGGGGCCGGTGACGCCGGCCAGCACCCGGTCGCGGGCGAGCTCCAGCAGCCGTCCGTAGAGCGCGGTGACCGCCGCGGCGGTGAGCTCGGGCTCGACCGCGCCGTCGCCGGCGCCGGTCTCGGCGCGGATCTGCGCGGCGAGCGCCGCGGTCAGCTCGCCGAGGATCTCCCGCTCGCGGGCCTGCAGCGTCCGCGAGCCCCGGACGACCTGGGCCATCGCGGCCACGCCCTCGGCGGCCTCGGGGGTGCCGAGCATGGACATCGCCCGGACGACGAACGTCCCCGCCGCCGCGGCCACCGACTCCCCGGCCGGGCGGGTGGCGACGGCGTCGAGCAGCGCGGCGCGCATCGGCGGGTCGGCGGCGAGGACCAGCCCCTCCTTGACCGGGAAGTGGTTGAAGACCGTCTTCTCCACCACGCCCGCGCGCTGCGCGATCTCCACGACGCTCACCGCGTCGAAGCCGCGCTCGGCGAACAGCTCGGCGGCGGCGTCGACGATCCGGTCGTGGGTCTCCCGCCGGCGGCGCTCGCGCACGCCCGAGCCGCGCCGCTCCCGCCGGCGCGCGGTCCGGCGCTCCCCGGCGGGCGCGTCCCCGGGCCGCCCTGCGGGGGCGGGCGGCGGGCCGCCCACGGGAGCCGGCGCGGGCGCCGGGCCCCCCGGCACCGCGCGGATGTGCGGGGGAGCTGTCGTCTCCGGCCCTTCCTCCGCGGCCCCGGGACGGGTCGCCGGGATGCTGGCAGCAGGAGCCGAACGTGTCACAGCGGGCAACGCTAGACAGCCCCGTGGGGGGATGGAGCGGTGCTGGTGGGGCGTGCGTGCCGGGCGTGTCGCGTCTGCCGTGGTGTCGGACACCCTGCGTGACCAGGCCGTTGCAGTTGCGCGTCGGAGGAGAGCCGCCGAGGGCGTGCGTGGGACCATCGGCCAATGCGCATCGGCACCCTGCGACGGAGCCGGGCCCAGGAGGCGGCACCCGGGGTGAGCGGCACCGTCCGGCTGGACCGTCGCACCAAGAACCTCACCAAGCGCCTGCGGCCCGGCGACATCGCCGTCATCGACCACGTGGACATCGACCGGGTCAGCGCCGACTCCCTCGTCGCCGCCCGGGTCGGCGCCGTCGTCAACGCCGCCCCCAGCATCTCCGGCCGCTACCCGAACCTGGGCCCGGAGATCATCACCGCGGCCGGCATCCCCCTCGTCGACGGCGTCGGCAAGGACGTGTTCGGCGCGCTCAAGGAGGGCGCGCAGGTCCGCGTCGAGGGCGACACGCTCTACGGCCCCGACGGCGGCGCCGTCGCGAAGGGCACCGAGCAGACGCCGGAGACCGTCGCCACCGCGATGGCCGAGGCCAAGGCCGGGCTGTCCACGCAGTTGGAGGCGTTCGCCACCAACACGATGGAGTACATGAAGCGCGAGCGCGCGCTGCTGCTCGACGGCGTCGGCGTGCCCGACGTGCAGACCGCCATCGAGGGCCGGCACGTGCTCGTCGTCGTCCGCGGCTACGACTACAAGGAGGACCTGCAGGCGCTGCGGTCCTACATCCGCGACTACCGGCCGGTCCTCATCGGCGTCGACGGTGGCGCGGACGCGCTCATCGAGGCCGGCTACTCGCCGGACATGATCATCGGCGACATGGACTCGGTCAGCGACCACGTCCTCAAGAGCGGCGCCGAGGTCGTCGTGCACGCCTACGTCGACGGCCGCGCCCCCGGCCTCAAGCGGGTGCAGGACCTCGGCGTCGACGCGATCACCTTCCCGGCCGCGGCGACCAGCGAGGACATCGCGATGCTGCTGGCCGACGAGAAGGGCGCCAAGCTCATCGTCGCCGTCGGCACCCACGCCACGCTGGTGGAGTTCCTCGACAAGGGCCGCGGCGGCATGGCCTCCACCTTCCTCACCCGGCTGCGGCTGGGCGGCAAGCTGGTCGACGCCAAGGGCGTGAGCCGGCTCTACCGCAGCCGCATCTCGACCGCCGCCCTGGTCGTGCTCGTGCTCGCCGCGCTCGTCGCCATCGTCTCCGCCCTGGCCGTCACCACCGCCGGGCGGATCTACTTCGACCTGCTGGTCGACCAGTGGGACAGCTTCGTGTTCTGGTTGGAGAACCTCTTCTCGTGATCGACTTCCGGTACCACCTGGTCTCCCTGATCGCGGTGTTCCTCGCGATCGCCCTGGGGCTGGTGATCGGCGCGACCCAGCTGTCGGGCCCGCTGCTGGACAACCTGCAGGGCCAGGTCACCTCGCTGCAGGAGGACAAGCGCGCGCTGGAGGACACCACCCAGCAGCTGCAGGCGCAGGTCGACACCGACCAGGCCTTCGAGTCCGCCGTCGCCCCCACCCTGGTGCAGGGCGCCCTGACCGGCCGCAGCGTGCTGCTGGTGCAGGCCTCCGAGGAGGTCACCACCGACACCGTCGAGGAGGTCACCGCGCTGGTCACCGAGGCCGGCGGCACGATCACCGGGCAGCTCTCGCTGGCGCCGGAGTACAGCGACCCGGCAAGCGAGCCCGGCCTGCAGAGCTACGTGACCGGCCCGGGCCGCCCGGCCGGCGTCACCCTGCCCGAGACCGACGACACCGGCCAGCTGGTCGGCGCGCTGCTCGCCCAGGTCCTCATGGTCCCGACCGACGGCACCCCGGCCCCCGACACCGCCGCGGTGTCCACCGTGCTGGCCGGGCTGTCGGCTCTCGAGGTCCTCTCCCAGGACTCCGCGTCGGTCACCCCGGCCGACTTCGCCGTGGTGCTCACCGCCGGGGCGCTCACCGGGGACGACGCCGCCGACCGCAACGACGTGCTGCTCGACCTGGTCACCGCCCTCGACGCCGAGGGCTCGGGCGCGGTCGTGGCCGGCGACGCCGACGCGGCGGGGGAGAACGGCCTGGTGGGCGTCGTGCGCGCCGACCCGGAGGTCTCCGCGGCGGTCTCCTCGGTGGACAACGTGACCAGCCCCTCGGGCCAGATCAGCACCGTGCTGGCGCTGGGCCGCGAGCGCGAGGGCACTTCCGGCAAGTACGGCACGGGGGAGGACACCCAGCCGGTCCCGCCGGTGCCGGCCACCACGCCGTGACCCGGCGCCGGCTCCTGCTCGCCCTCGCGGGGGCGGCCGCGGTCCGGGCCGGCCTGGCCGGGGCGGTCGCGCTCGACGCCCGCCCCGCGGGCGCCCCGTGGCGGCGGACCAACTACGCCGGGCGCCCGGTGACCCTGCTCGGCGGGCCAGCGCTAACCGCGGCCGCCACCGCCGGCACCGTGCTCGGCGCCCCGGCCGGCACCCGCGCCGCCGCCGTCGTCGCCGGGGCGGTGTCCGGGCTGGTCGGCGGCTACGACGACCTCGCCGGCGCCCGCCCCGAGCAGGCGCGGGACAAGGGCCTCGCCGGGCACCTGGCCGCGCTGCGCGCCGGCCGGGTGTCGGCCGGCGCGGTCAAGGTCGCCGGCATCGGCGCGGCCGCCGCGGTCGCCGCTCTGCTGACCCGCCGGGACCGGGGGCTCGCCGACGCCGTGCTCACCACCGGCCTGGTCGCGGGCACCGCCAACCTGGTCAACCTGCTCGACCTGCGCCCCGGCCGCGCCGCCAAAGCCGGTGCGCTCGCCGCCGCGGCGGGCCTGCGCGGCCCGGCCGGCGGCCTGGCCGCCGGCCCGCTCGGCGCGGCGCTGGCGGTGCTGCCCGCCGACCTCGGCGAGCGGGTGATGCTGGGCGACGCCGGCGCCAACGCCCTCGGCGCGCTGCTCGGCCTGCGGGCCGCCGCCGTCCCCTCGCGCCCGGCGCGCGCGGGCCTGCTGGCCGCGGTCACCGCGCTCACCCTCGCCAGCGAGCGGGTCAGCTTCACCCGGGTCATCGAGGCCACGCCGGGCCTGCGCGAGCTCGACCGGCTCGGCCGCCGCCCGGCGTGAGCGCGGGACCGGCGGTGCGGCCGCCCGGCCGCCGCGTCGCGCAGGGGGTCGCCGGCGCCGCCGCGCTCATCGCCGTCCTCACCGTGCTGGCCCGCCTCGCCGGCTTCGGGCGCACGCTGGTGTTCACCAACGCCGTCGGCGCGGACAGCACCGGCGACACCTACACCGCGGCCAACACCGTCCCGAACATCGTCTTCGAGGTGGTGGCGGGCGGGGCGCTGGCCTCCCTCGTCGTCCCGATGCTGGCCGGGGGCATCGCCGCCGGGGACCGCGAGCAGGTCCGCCGGACCGCCTCGGCGCTGCTGGGCTGGACGCTGCTGGTGCTCACGCCGCTGGCCGCGCTGCTCGCCCTCCTCGCGCACCCGGTCGCCGAGCTGCTGCTCGGCGGCGGCACCCCCGCCGAGGTCGACCTCGCCGCCCGCTTCCTGGTCGTGTTCGCGCCGCAGGTGGTGCTCTACGGCCTCGCCGTCGTCGCCACCGGCGTGCTGCAGGCCCACCGCCGCTTCGCCTGGCCGGCGCTGGCGCCGCTGCTGTCCAGCGTCGTCGTCGCCGCCGCCTACGCCGCCTTCGCCTGGACCGACGGCGGCCGCGAGGTGCAGGACCTGACGACGACGGGCGAGCTGGTCCTCGGGGTCGGGACGACGCTCGGCGTGCTGGCGCTGGCCCTGGCGGTGCTGGTGCCGGTGCGGGGGCTGCACCTGGGGCTGCGGCCCGCGCTGCGCTTCCCGGTGGGCGCGGCGCCGCAGGTGCGCCGGCTGGCGGTCGCCGGGGTGCTCACCCTGGCCGGGCAGCAGCTGGTGGCCGCGGTCGCCATCCGGCTGGCCGGCGACGGGCCCGACGGCACCCAGGTCGCCTACACCGCCGCGCTCACGCTGTTCCTCGTGCCGTGGGCCGCGGTCGCGGTGCCGCTGGCCACCTCCGCCTACCCGCTCATGGCCGAGCGCGCCGCCGTGGGGGACCTGCCCGGCTACCGCCGCGCGCTGGCGCCGGTCACCGCCCTTGTCGTGGTCGCCAGCGCCGGGGCCGCCGCGGTGCTGGCCGCCGTCGCCGGGCCGATGGCGCGGGTGTTCCTCGTCGACGGCGGCGACGACCGGGTGGCCGCGCTGCGCGACGCCGTCGTCGCCTTCGCCCCGGGCCTGGTCGGCTACGGCCTGGTCGCCGTCCTCACCCGGGCGCTGTACGCCCGCGGGCTGTGGAAGGCGCCGACGGCGTGCGTGCTCGGCGGGTGGCTGCTCGCCGTGGCCGCCGACGTCGTCCTGTCCGCCGCGCTGCCGGCCGCCGACCGGGCGCTGGCGCTGGCCGCCGGGCACAGCGTCGGCGTGACGGCGGCGGGCATCGGCCTGCTCGCCGTCACCGCGTGGACGGCGGGGTCGGCGGGGCTGGCCGGGCTGGCCCGCCTGGGGCTGCCCGCGCTGCTCGCCGCCGGGGCGGGCGCGGCCGCGGGCCTGGCGGTCGCCCGGGCGCTGGGCGCCGACCCGGTGCCGGGCGGGTCCCTGTTCGGCGCGGTGGGCGCGGGGCTGCTGGCGGCGGCGACCGTGACCGCGGTGGCGGCGGCGGTCATGATGGGGACGGCGCGCCGCCCGCTGACCGCGGCGGTGCGCGCGCTGCGGACGCCCGGGGGGACGGAGGTGCACGGTGGCTGAGGCCCGACCGCTGGCCGGCCGCCGGGTCGCCGAGGTGCTCGCCACCAGCACCGGCGGTGTGGGCACCCACCTACGCTCGGTGCTGCCCGCGCTGGCCGCCGCCGGCGCGCAGGTCACCGTCTGCGGGCCCGCGGCCACCGACGCGCTGTTCGGCTTCTCCGCCGCCGCCGGGTTCACCCCGGTGGAGATCGCCGCCGGGCTCGACCCGCTGGCCGACACCCGGGCGGTGCTCGCGCTGCGCCGCGCCACTGCCGGGGCCGACCTCGTGCACGCCCACGGGCTGCGCGCCGGCCTGGTCGCCGCCGTCGCGGTGCGCACCGGCCCGCGCCGCCCGCTGGTGGTGACCCTGCACAACGCGCTGCCCGAGCGCTCCGGCCCGCTGCGCCGGGTGCTGGCCGCCGCCGAGCGGGCCACCGTCCGTGCCGCCGACGTCGTGCTGGCCGCCTCCGGCGACCTCGCCGACAACGCCCGCCGCCTCGGCGCCCGCGACGTCCGGGTGGCGCCGGTGTCGGCGCCCGCGCTGCCGCCGGCACGGAGGGCCCGCGAGGAGGTCCGCGCCGGCCTGGGCCTGGCCGACGGCCGGCCGCTGGTGCTCGCCGTCGGCCGGCTGCACCCGCAGAAGGGCTACGACGTCCTCCTCGACGCCGCCGCGGCCCTGACCCGGGGAGTGGCCGGCGACCCCGCGCCGCTGGTCGCGATCGCCGGCGACGGCCCGCTGGAGGCCGAGCTGTCCGCCCGGATCGCCGCGCAGCGGCTGCCGGTGACCCTGCTCGGCCGCCGTGACGACGTCGCCGACCTGCTGGCCGCCGCCGACCTGGTGGTGCTGCCCTCCCGCTGGGAGGCGCGCTCGCTCACCGCCCAGGAGGCGCTGCGGGCCGGCACGCCGCTGGTCGCCACCCGCACCGGCGGGCTGCCGGAGCTGCTCGGCGACGGCGCGGTGCTGGTGCCCCCCGGCGACGCCCCCGCGCTGGCCGGCGCGGTCGCCGACCTGCTGGCCGACCCCGCCCGCGCCGCCGCGCTGGCGGAGGCCGGGCGGGCGCAGGCGGCGGGCTGGCCGGACGAGGCCGCCACCGCCCGCACCCTCGCCGCCGTCTACCGCGAGCTGCTGGGGCCCCCGCGGTGAGGCGCGCCGCCGCCCTGCTGTCCGTGCTCCTGGCGCTGCTCGCCCTCGGGCTGCCCGGGGCAGCGGCGGCGGACGACGGCCGGCGCGCCGACCGGGTGCTCGTCGTCGGCGTGCCCGGGCTGGTGTGGGACGACGTCGACCCCGAGCGGACCCCGGCCCTGTGGGAGCTGGCCGACAGCTCGCCGATCGGGGCGGTGTCGGTGCGCGCGGCCCGCTCCACCACCTGCCTGCTCGACGGCTGGGCCACCCTGGGCGCGGGCAACCGGGCCCGCTTCCCGGCGCCGGACGAGATGCTGCCGATGGTCCCGCTGCCCACCGTGCCGCTGCCGGGGGCGACGCCGGACGTCCCCGGCGGGCCCGGCGCGGCCCCCTCGCAGGAGCCGGTGCCGGCCGGGCCGCCGGCCAGCCCCGAGCTGTCGCACTGCGGGCTGCAGGAGCGGTTGGCGGAGGTGGGGCTGGCCGATCCGCTCAGCGCCGTCCGCGCGGTCGCCGAGGACGACGCCAGCGCCCGCTTCGGCGCCGAGCCCGGTGCGCTGGGTGCCGCGGTCGGCTGCGCGACGGTCGTCGGGCGGGCGGCGGCGCTGGCCGTGGCCGCGCCCGGGGTCGGGCTGACCCGCGAGGACGCGCTGCCGGCCGACCCGGCGGCGCTGGCCGCGCTGCTGGAGCCCTGCCCGCTCACCCTGGTCTCCCTGGACGGCCTGGTCGACGCCGGCGTGCCCGCGCCCGAGGGCAGCGAGACCGGCACCGACCCGGTCTCCCGCGAGGCCGCGCTGGCCGCCGTCGACGAGCAGGTGGCCCGGCTGCGCGCCGCCGTGGACACGCTGCCCGGCGAGACGCTGCTGCTGGTGCAGGGTGTCTCGGAGGTCAACGACGGCCGGCCGCAGCTGCACGTGGGCATCGCCTCGGGCCCCGGGTTCACCGGCCCGGGGTGGCTCACCTCGGCGAGCACCGGCCGGGCGCCGTTCACCCAGCTCATCGACGTCGCCCCGACCGTGCTGCGCGCGCTGGGCCTCGAGCAGCCGGCGTCGGTCAACGGCCAGCCGCTCACCGTCGCCGGGGGGCACCCGGCCACCGCGGAGGCGGTCGCGCAGCTGGAGCGGGCCAACACCGCCGCGGTCAGCCACCACCGCAGCACCGGCACGTTCTTCACGGCCCTGGTGGCGGTGCAGGCCGCGGTCGTCGTCCTCGGCGTGCTGGTGCTCGGCCTCACCCGGACCGCGCGGCCGAGCGCCCGGATGCGGCCGGTGCTGGCGCTCGCGGCGCTGGCGGCCGCGGCGCTGCCGGTGGCCACCTACCTGGCCGGCCTGCTGCCCTGGGAGCGCGCCGGCTCGCCGCGGTGGGCGCTGGCCGGGGCGCTGCTGGTGGCCGACGCCGCGGTGGTCGCGGTCGCCCTGCTGGGGCCGTGGCGCCGGCGCCGCGGCGGGCCGCCGCTGGCCGTCCTCGCGCTCACCGTCGGCACGCTGGTCGCCGACGTGCTCACCGGCTCCTCCCTGGAGCTGAACGGGCTGCTCGGCTACGACGCGATCGTCGCCGGGCGGTTCACCGGCTACGGCAACCTCACCTCCGGCCTGCTGTCGGGAGCCGCGCTGGTGGGCGCCGCCGTCGTCGCCACCGCGGCCGGCCGCCGCGCCGGCGCCGGGCGGGACGACGGCGGGCGGCGGGCCCGGCGGGTCACCGGCGCCGTGGTCCTGGGCGCCGGGCTGGTCACCGTGGCGCTGGTCGGCGCGCCGGGACTGGGCCGCGACTTCGGCGGCGTGCTCGCGGTGCTGCCCGGCTTCCTGCTGCTGGCCATGCTGCTCAGCGGCGTGCGGGTGACCGTGGTGCGGCTGGCCGCGGTGCTCGGCGCCGGGGTGGTCGCCGTCGGCACGCTGGCGTTCCTGGACTGGCTGCGGCCGGCCGCCGAGCGCAGCCACCTCGGCCGGTTCGTCGAGCAGCTGCTCACCGGCGAGGCGTGGACGGTGGTCAGCCGCAAGGCGTCGGCCAACGTCGACATCCTGCTGGGCAGCGCGCTGGCGTGGATGCTGCCGGTGGCGCTGGTGGCCGCCGTCTGGCTGGTGCGCGGCCGCCGGCCGGCGCTGCTGCGCGGCCCGGGCCTGCTCCGCGACGGCGGCTCGGGGCTGCGCCCGGCCGACGCCGCCGTGCTGCGCGCCGGGCTGGTCGCCGCGGCGCTGAGCCTGGCGCTGGGCGCCGCGGTCAACGACTCCGGCGTCGCGCTGCCCGCGACCGCCGCCGCGCTGCTCGTGCCGCTGCTGGTGACGCTGGCCACGACCGCGCCGGGCCGGCGGGGCGTGCCCGCCGGTGACCGGG
Source organism: Geodermatophilus sp. SYSU D01036 (assembly GCF_054050435.1). Taxonomy (NCBI): domain Bacteria; kingdom Bacillati; phylum Actinomycetota; class Actinomycetes; order Geodermatophilales; family Geodermatophilaceae; genus Geodermatophilus; species Geodermatophilus sp. SYSU D01036. The sequence continues at coordinate 24,073 of NZ_JBJGZJ010000003.1, forward strand.
GCGAGGACCCGGATCGTGTTACGGTGGGTTCCCGTGGGTCGACCTGGAATGCGTGATCGCGGGCTCCTCCACAACTCCCAGCCGACGAAGTTCGTGTTCGTCACCGGTGGAGTTGTCTCCTCTCTCGGCAAAGGCCTGACGGCCAGTTCCCTCGGCGCTCTGCTGTCCGCCCGCGGCCTGCGGGTGACCATGCAGAAGCTGGACCCGTACCTCAACGTGGACCCGGGGACGATGAACCCGTTCCAGCACGGCGAGGTCTTCGTCACCGAGGACGGCGCGGAGACCGACCTCGACGTCGGTCACTACGAGCGGTTCCTCGACACCGACCTCGGCCGGCGCTCGAACGTCACCACCGGGCAGGTCTACTCCGACGTGATCGCCAAGGAGCGGCGCGGCGAGTACCTGGGTGACACCGTGCAGGTCATCCCGCACATCACCAACGAGATCAAGTCCCGCATCCTCGCCGCGGCCGAGTCCGGCACCGACGACGACCAGGGCGTCGACGTCGTCATCACCGAGATCGGCGGCACGGTCGGCGACATCGAGTCGCTGCCCTTCCTCGAGGCCGCCCGGCAGGTGCGCCACGAGATCGGCCGGGACAACTGCTTCTTCCTGCACATCTCGCTGGTGCCCTACATCGCGCCGTCGGGCGAGCTGAAGACCAAGCCGACGCAGCACTCGGTGGCCGCGCTGCGCAACATCGGCATCCAGCCCGACGCGCTGGTCTGCCGCGCCGACCGCGAGATCGGCACCGGCCTCAAGCGCAAGATCAGCCTGATGTGCGACGTCGACGCCGAGGGCGTCATCTCCTGCCCCGACGCGCCGTCGATCTACGACATCCCCAAGGTGCTGCACCGCGAGGGCCTGGACGCCTACGTCGTCCGCCGGCTGGGCCTGCCCTTCCGCGACGTGGACTGGACCGTGTGGGGCGACCTGCTCGAGCGGGTGCACCGCCCGAAGCAGACGGTGACGATCGCGCTGGTCGGCAAGTACGTCGACCTGCCCGACGCCTACCTGTCGGTCAGCGAGGCGCTGCGCGCGGGCGGGTTCGCCCACCGCGCCCGGGTGCAGATCCGCTGGGTGCCCTCCGACGACTGCCAGACCCCCGAGGGGGCGGCGGCCGCGCTGTCCGACGTCGACGGGGTGTGCGTCCCCGGCGGGTTCGGCGTCCGCGGCATCGAGGGCAAGCTCGGCGCGATCCGCTACACCCGGACCAACGGCATCCCGACCCTGGGGCTGTGCCTGGGCCTGCAGTGCATGGTCATCGAGTACGCCCGCAACGTGGCCGGGCTCGAGCGGGCCAACTCCGCCGAGTTCGACCCCGACACCCCCGACGCCGTCATCGCCACCATGGCCAGCCAGGTCGACGTCATCGCCGGTGAGCGCGGGCTGGGCGGCACCATGCGGCTGGGCAGCTACCCGGCGCACCTGCTCAAGGGCTCGCAGGCCGCGGCGGCCTACGGCTCGACCGAGATCACCGAGCGGCACCGGCACCGCTACGAGGTGGCCAACGCCTACCGCGACCGGCTCTCCGACGCCGGCCTGGTGTTCAGCGGCACCTCGCCCGACGGCCTGCTGGTCGAGTTCGCCGAGCTGCCGCGCGAGGTGCACCCGTTCTTCGTCGGCACCCAGGCGCACCCGGAGCTCAAGAGCCGGCCCACCCGCCCGCACCCGCTGTTCGCGGCCTTCGTCGACGCGGCCATCGACCGCGCCGAGTCGGCCCGGCTGCCGGTGCCCGTGGAGGCCGAGGCGGAGAAGGTCGGGATCTGAGGTGACCGAGCCGGCCGCCGACGGCGACTACCGAGTCCTCGGCAGCGAGACGGTCTACGAGGGCCGGGTCATCACGCTGGTCAAGGACACCGTCGCCATGCCCGGCGGCGGCGACGGCGTGCGCGAGGTGGTCCGCCACCCGGGCGCGGTCGCGGTCGTCGCACTGGGCGACGACGGGCAGGTCGTGCTGCTCCGGCAGTACCGGCACCCGGTCGGCGGCTACCTGTGGGAGCTGCCCGCCGGCCTGCGCGACGCCGACGGCGAGCCGCCGCTGGAGACGGCGAAGCGGGAGCTGGCCGAGGAGGTGCGGATGGCCGCCGAGCGGTGGTCGCTGCTCACCACCAGCTTCAGCACCCCGGGCTTCTGCGACGAGCTGGTGCTGGTCTACCTCGCCGAGGGCCTGTCCGACGTCGACCAGCCCGAGGGCTTCACCGTGGAGCACGAGGAGCTGGACATGACCGTCGAGCGGGTGCCGCTGGACGAGGCGGTGCAGCGGGTGTTCGACGGGCGGATCCGCAACGCCGCCGCCGTCATCGGCCTCCTCGCCGCCGCCCAGCACCGCGCCGCGCGCCCGCGGCTGCGCCCCGTCGACGCCACGTAGCGGCGCCGGCTTCCGTCGAGATCACGTGATCTCGGCGGGTTGGCCGGCGTGTCGCCGACGAGATCACGCGATCTCGACGAGCGGCGTCAGCCGATGACGACGGGGCCGGACCAGCCGACCTGCTGGTACTCGGTGACCTGCGTGCCGGCGTCGAGGACGAGCTCCTCGAGCCAGAAGACGTAGGGGACGCCGCTGGTCAGCCCGCCGATGCTCGCGGTCACCTCGCCGCAGTCGCCGCGCTGCCCGACGGTCACCTGCGGCGGCGCCGGCTGGGGACCGGTCACCAGTTGCTGGCTGACCGCCGTCACCCGGTAGCCCTGCACGGACCCCCGGCCGTCGGCCTGCCAGCTCACCGTCGCCGACCCCACCCCGGGGACGACGCCCGGCGACAGCTGGCGCAGGCTGCCGTAACCGCCGCACTGCGCGGGCGGCGGCGTGGTCCGCAGCGGCTCGCCGTGCGGGACCAGCGGGCTCGGCACCTCGACGTGCAGCCGGCGCGGGACCGGCAGCGCGAGCACGGGGGCGTCGGCCACCGGCTCCGGCGCGTCCGCCACGGTCCGGGGCGCGTCCGCGACGCGCGCCGGCTCCGGACCGTCGGCGGTGCCCGCGTTGCGGAACGGCGCCCAGGACGCGGTCACCTGCGCGGCGAGGTCCGTGGCCGGCGCCGACAGCGCGACCAGCCCCACCGCCGCCACGGCGGCCACCCGCCCGGCGATCCCGCCGGCCGACGGGCTCCGCCGCCGTCTCGCTCGTCCCACGGACACCTCCCGGCTCGGGAGGGGACATCGGCACCGCCGGTCGCGGACTCAACCCGAGAGCGGCGGCGCGGACGACGGGGCGCCGGGCCCGGGCGCGGACGACGGGGCGCCGGGCCCGGGCGCGGACGACGTGGCGCCGGAGCCGACGGCGTCCGGCGCGGGCAGCCGCAGCCCCAGCCGCCCGGCCTCCAACGCGGCCAGCGCCCGCACCGCGGCAGGGTCACCGGCCCGCCAGGCCGCGCCGGTCCCCGGCGGCAGCGCGGCCAGCCGGGGGAGCGGGGCGGTGGCGACGGCGCGGGCGGCGAGCAGGTGCAGGTCCGGGTCGGGGCCGGCGGCCAGCCGCTGCACCGCCGTCGCCTCCTGCACCCAGCGCAGCCGCCACGGCAGCCAGCGCAGCAGCAGCCAGCCCACCGGCAGCGCCACCAGGACGACGGCGAGGACCAGCGCGAGCGTGCCGACGGCGTCCTGCGCCGCCTGCCCGGCGCCCCGCACGGAGCCCGCGGCGTCGCCGAGCGCGTCGAAGGGCGAGGACAGCTCGTCGCCGACGACCGGCACGTCCTGCGCGGCGTCCGCGGCCGAGCCCATGCTGTCGGCGACCGACGTGCCGAGGTCCTCCACCGCCCGGCCGGGTCCGGCCAGCGCCAGCACCGCCCCGTGCACCGCGCGCGCCACCAGCACCCACAGCACGGCCCAGGCCAGCAGTCCGGCGTCGGCCCCCACCTGGCGCAGGCGGTGGTCGGGTCGGGCGGCGTACAGGCGCATCAGCGGGTCCTCCCGGGGGTCAGGCGGCGCGGTCCGGCCCCCGCCATCGTCGGCGCTGCGCGCGGTCCCGGCAGCGCGGGAGCGGCCAGGCTCTAGGGTCCGGAGTGAGCTCCCTCACCCGGGAGCGGACGACAGGCGCGGGCCGACGACCTCGGCCCGGTCGACATCCAGGAGTGGTCATGCGCGTCGGGGTGCCCCGCGAGGTCAAGAACAGGGAGTACCGGGTGGCGTTGACCCCGGCCGGGGTCACGGAGCTGACCCGGGCCGGGCACACGGTGCTCGTCGAGCAGGGCGCGGGGGAGGGCAGCTCCATCCCCGACGCCGACTACACGGCCGCCGGTGCGCGGATCGTCGCGAGCGCCGACGACGTCTGGGCCGACGCCGACCTGCTGCTCAAGGTCAAGGAGCCGGTCGAGGAGGAGTACGGGCGGCTGCGCGCGGGGCAGACGCTGTTCACCTACCTCCACCTGGCCGCCTCGCGGGCGTGCACCGAGGCGCTGGTCGCCTCCGGCACCACCGCGATCGCCTACGAGACCGTGCAGACGGCCGGCGGCGCGCTGCCGCTGCTCGCGCCGATGAGCGAGGTCGCCGGGCGGATGGCGCCGCAGGTCGGCGCGCACAGCCTCGAGCGCGCGCACGGCGGCCGCGGCGTCCTGCTCGGCGGGGTGTCGGGCGTCTACGCGGCGAAGGTCGTCGTCATCGGCGCCGGGGTGTCGGGCATGAACGCCGCGACCATCGCCCTGGGCATGCAGGCCGAGGTCGTCGTCCTCGACCGCGACGTCGACAAGCTGCGCGCGGCCGACCGCGTCTACCGCGGCCACCTGCAGACGGTGACCTCCAACGCCTACGAGGTCGAGCGGGCGGTCCTCGACGCCGACCTGGTGATCGGCGCGGTGCTGGTCCCCGGCGCGAAGGCGCCCACGCTGGTGAGCAACGAGCTGGTGAGCCGGATGAAGCCGGGGTCGGTGCTCGTCGACATCGCCGTCGACCAGGGCGGGTGCTTCGAGGACTCCCGTCCCACGACACACGACGACCCGACCTTCCGGGTGCACGAGTCGGTGTTCTACTGCGTGGCGAACATGCCCGGCGCCGTCCCGAACACCTCCACGCACGCGCTCACCAACGTGACGCTGCCCTACGTCATGGCCCTGGCCGAGCAGGGGACGCGGGCGGCCGTCGCCGCGGACCCGGCGCTCGCGCACGGCGTCAACGTCGTCGCCGGGCAGGTGACGCTGTCCGAGGTCGCCGAGGCGCACGGGATGACCGCCGTGCCCTGGGAGGAGGTCCTGTCCTGACGACGACGCTGGGTGCCGGTCCCGACGTCGAGCGGGTGGTCGGCGGCTACCTCGACCACCTCGCCGTCGAGCGCGGGCTGGCCGCCAACACCATCGCCTCCTACCGGCGGGACCTGCGCCGGTACGCGCGGTTCCTCGCCGACGCCGGGGTGCGGGGCCTGGGGGAGGTCGCCGAGAGCGACGTCTCCGGCTTCCTCGCGGCGCTGCGGGCCGGCGACGACGAGCACCCGCCGCTGTCGGCCACCTCGGCCGCGCGCGCCGTCGTCGCCGTCCGCGGGCTGCACCGCTTCGCGCTGCTGGACGGGCTGGTGCCCGGCGACGTCGCCGCGGCGGTCCGTCCGCCCGCGCCGGCGCGGCGGCTGCCCAAGGCGATCCCGGTCGAGGCGGTGGTGGCGCTGATCGAGGCCGCGGGGTCGGTGGAGGGCCCGCGCGGGCTGCGCGACCGGGCGCTGCTCGAGGTGCTCTACGGCACCGGTGCGCGCATCTCCGAGGCGGTCGGTCTCGCCGTCGACGACCTCGACCGCGGCCAGGCCGTGGTGCGGCTGGCCGGCAAGGGTGGCAAGGAGCGGATCGTCCCGGTGGGCAGCTACGCGCTGCGCGCGGTCGAGGAGTACCTGGTGCGGGCCCGCCCGGCGCTGGCCATGGCGGGGGCGAGGGCCGGGCGGGACGGCGTCCGGGGCGGGCGGCTGTTCCTCAACGCCCGCGGCGGGCCGCTGTCGCGGCAGAGCGCCTGGGCGATCCTGCGGTCGGCGGCCGAGCGGGGCGGACTGGACCTCGACCACGTCTCGCCACACACGCTGCGGCACTCGTTCGCCACCCACCTGCTCGACGGCGGCGCCGACGTCCGCGTGGTGCAGGAGCTGCTCGGCCACGCGTCGGTGACGACGACCCAGGTCTACACGCTGGTCACCGTCGACAAGCTGCGCGAGGTGTACGCCAGCAGCCACCCGAGGGCCCTGTCCTGACGAGGGCGGGGTGGCCCGTCTGGCAGGTCCTGCCCACGGCTACCCGCCGGTACGCCGGAACCTGGGCGACTTCCGCCAGCAACCGGCGTGTTGCGTGGATCGTTTGAGTTGATCTCCCTACCGTCGCAGAGGACCCGAGCGGACCGGGCCGGCCGAGACCGCGGCCGGCTCCGCCGGGGAGCACGGAGGAGTGGCGACTCATGGCGATCCGAGGGGACGTGGCCGGGCAGGCTCTCGCACTCCCGGCCGACGGCGGGGAGATGGGTGCGGCCGCCTCGAAGCTGGACCCCGCCCGCGCGCGGCAGCGCAAGCTGCCCGAGCCGCCGCCGCTGACGCAGCACGGCCCGGCGCAGGTCATCGCGATGTGCAACCAGAAGGGCGGCGTCGGCAAGACGACGTCGACGATCAACCTGGGTGCCGCGCTGGTCGAGTACGGCCGCAAGGTGCTGCTGGTCGACCTGGACCCGCAGGGCGCGCTGTCGGTCGGCCTGGGCGTGCCCTCCCAGCAGCTGGACCGCACGATCTACAACGCGCTCATGGAGCCGCGGACCACGCTGGCCGACGTCCGCGTGCCCACCGACGTGCCCGGCCTGGACCTGGTGCCCAGCAACATCGACCTGTCCGCCGCCGAGGTGCAGCTGGTCAGCGAGGTCGCCCGCGAGCAGACGCTGCTGCGCAAGCTGGCCGACGTCCGCGACGAGTACGACTACGTCCTCATCGACTGCCAGCCCTCGCTGGGCCTGCTCACGGTCAACGCCCTGACCGCGGCGCACGGCGTGGTCATCCCGCTGGAGTGCGAGTTCTTCTCGCTGCGCGGCGTGGCGCTGCTGGTCGACACGATCGACAAGGTGCGCGAGCGGCTCAACCCCGCGCTGGAGATCTCCGGGATCCTCGCCACGATGTACGACACCCGGACCGTGCACTGCCGGGAGGTGTTCAGCCGGGTGGTCGAGGCCTTCGGCGACACCGTGTTCCAGACGGTCATCCAGCGCACCGTGCGCTTCCCGGAGACGACCGTCGCCGGCCAGCCGATCACCACCTGGGCGCCGACCTCCTCGGGTGCGGCCGCCTACCGCGACCTGGCCAAGGAGGTCATCGCCCTGTGACGCGTCGCCCCGTCCTCCCCGGCGCGGCCGAGCTGTTCCGCCGCACCGACGTGCCGCAGGCGGAGGTCACCGAGCTGCCGAGCGTGAGCTCGGCGGTCAGCTCCCCGGCGCTGCGGGGTGCCCGCCGCGCGGCGGAGCCGGCCCCCGCCGAGGAGGCGCCCGCCCCGCTCACGCTGGTCCCCGGCGGCGCGCCGGCCGACGCGCTGGCCGCCTTCCGCGCGCCGGCCCCCGCCCCGGCCCCCGGCGCCCGCACCCGCGGCAAGCCCGCCCGGGCCTCGGGCAACGGCCGGACCAAGCACGACGAGAAGATCACCGTGTACCTCTCCGCCGAGGAGCTGCTGGGCCTGGAGAGCGCCCGGCTCACGCTGCGCGCCCAGCACGGCGTGGCCGCGGACCGCGGCCGGATCGTGCGCGAGGCGATCGCGGTGCTGCTCGCCGACCTCGAGGAGCAGGGCGAGGACTCGGTGCTGGTGCGCCGGCTCCGGGGCTGAACGTCGTCCGGGGCGCATACGCTTGCTCCCCGTGAGCGGTGAGGTGCAGGCGGTGGCGGAGCGTCCGGCGGAGCCGGCCCGCTTCACCGTCCGGCTCACCAACTTCGAGGGCCCGTTCGACCTGCTGCTGCAGCTGATCGGCAAGCACCAGCTCGACGTCACCGAGATCGCCCTGTCGGTGGTCACCGACGAGTTCATCGCCCACCTGCGGGCGCTCGGCGACGAGCTCGACCTCGACCAGGCCAGCGAGTTCCTCGTCGTGGCCTCCACCCTGCTCGACCTCAAGGCCGCGCGGCTGCTGCCCGCCGCCGAGATCGAGGACGAGGAGGACCTCGAGCTGCTCGAGGCCCGTGACCTGCTGTTCGCCCGGCTGCTGCAGTACCGCGCCTACAAGCAGGCCGCCGCGTTCCTGCGCGAGCGCGAGACCGTCGCCGCCGGCCGGTACCCCCGCGAGGCGCCGCTGGAGCCGCGGTTCGCCGAGCTGCTGCCCGAGGTGCTGCTCGGCGTCACCCCCGAGCGGTTCGCCGCGCTGGCGGCGAGGGCGCTGACGCCCAAGGAGCCGCCCACCGTCGGCGTCTCCCACCTGCACGCGCCGCCGGTGAGCGTGGCCGAGCAGCTGCTCGCCGTCCGCACCGCGCTCATCGGCGCCGGGACGCTCACCTTCCGCGCGCTGACCGCCGAGTGCTCCTCGACCCTGGAGGTCGTGGCCCGCTTCCTCGCGCTGCTCGAGCTGTACCGGCAGCAGCGGGTCACCTTCACCCAGCTGACGCCGCTGGGGGAGCTGCACGTGCGGTGGACCGGCCCGGTCCCGTCCGGTCCCGCCGGGGAGGACCCCGCCGACGACGACGCGACCGAGGACGTCGCGACCGAGGACCTGCCGTGAGCGACCGGCCGGAGGAGCAGGAGGCCGGGCGCGGCCCGATCTCCTGGGAGACCCTCGCCGCCGAGCTCGAGGCCACCCGCGAGCAGGAGACCGGCCGTCCCGACGCGGCCGACCCCGCGGTGTGGGACGCCGTCGCGGCGGAGCTCGCCGCCCGCGTCGCCGAGCGCCCGGCACCGGGGCACGACGACGTCCCGCCGGTCCCCGAGGAGCCGCTCGTCCTCCCGGGGATGCCCGAGCCCGCGCCCGCGCCGGCACCCGAGCCCGAGCCGGAGGTGGAGCTCGACCCGGCGGAGCTGCGCGGCGGGCTGGAGGCGCTGCTGTTCGTCGCCGACGGGCCGGTCGACGAGGCGACGCTGGCCGGCGCGCTGCGCTGCCCGGTCGCCCGGGTGCAGACCGCGCTGGCCGACCTCGCCGCCGAGCACGACGCGCGCCGGTCCGGCATCACGCTGCACCGGGTGGGGGAGGGCTGGCGGTTCTACACCCGCGAGGAGTTCGCGCCCGTCGTCGAGCGGCACCTCGCGGAGGGGCAGCGGACCCGGCTGACCCAGGCGGCGCTGGAGACCCTCGCCGTCATCGCCTACCGGCAGCCGGTGACCCGCGCGCGGGTGTCGGCGATCCGCGGGGTCGGCGTCGACGGCGTCATGCGCACCCTGCTCGCCCGCGGCCTGGTCGCCGAGGTCGGCACCGACCCCGACAGCGGCGGCGGCCTCTACGGCACGACGCCGCTGTTCCTCGAGCGGCTCGGGCTCACCGGCCTCGACGAGCTCCCGCCGCTGGCGCCGCTGCTGCCCGACCCCACCGCGCTGGCCCGCGAGGAGGACCCGGACCGGTGACCGGCCACAGCACCCCGCGCGCTGCCGCCGCGCTCGCCCTCGTCGCGCTGGCCGCGGCCGGCTGCTCGTCGGAGGAGGCGCAGTGGCAGGAGGCCTTCTGCGCGGAGGTCCCCGCCCTGCTGGAGGAGATCACCGCCGACGTCGACGCCGTCGCCGCCGACCCCCGGTCGGCGCCGCGGGTGGTGGAGGAGGCCGTCGGCCGGCTGGAGGCCGTCGAGCCGCCGGAGGCGGTGGCCGCGGACTGGGGCGATCTGGTCACCTCCTGGCGGGCGCTGTCGGACCTGCTCGGCGAGGCCGACCTCACCGACCCCTCGGCGAACGCCGACCTGGCGCCGCGGCTGCAGCAGCTCCAGCAGGACCTCACCTCCTCCGGCGAGGCCGTGGACGCCTACGGCCGGGAGGCCTGCTGACCCTCCGCCCGCGCCGCCCGGCGCCCGCCGCGGGGGTGGGAGACTGGGCGGCGACATGGACACCGCACCGCACAGCGACGAGTACACCGACCCGGACGAGACCCCCGGCACCCCCGGCGGGGAGGGCTGGTCGGAGGACATGGCGCTCGCCCCGGCCCACCCCGGCGACCGCGGGGCCACCGGCGCGCCGGAGGAGCGCGAGGGGGAGCGGCTGCAGAAGGTGCTCGCCCGCGCCGGCGTCGGCTCCCGCCGCGTCTGCGAGGAGATGATCGACCGGGGCCGGATCAGCGTGAACGGCCGCGTCGTCACCGTGCAGGGCATGCGGGTCGACCCCCGCACCGACAAGATCGCCGTCGACGGGCGGCGGATCGAGCTGCGCGACGACCGGGTCACCTACGCGCTGAACAAGCCGCCGGGCGTCATCACCGCGATGAGCGACGACCGCGACCGGCCCACCGTCGGCGACATGGTCGGCGACCTCGCGCCCGGGCTGGTGCACGTCGGCCGGCTCGACCAGGACACCGAGGGCCTGCTGCTGGTCACCAACGACGGCGAGCTGGCGCACCGGCTGGCGCACCCCTCCTACGAGGTGAAGAAGACCTACCTGGCGCAGGTGTCCGGCTCGATCCCGCGCGACCTGCACCGCCGGCTGCGCGCCGGGATCGAGCTCGAGGACGGCCCGGTGAAGGTCGACTCCTTCCGGGTCGTGGACACCCACGCCGGCCAGTCGGTCGTCGAGGTCGTGCTGCACGAGGGCCGCAAGCACATCGTCCGGCGGCTGCTGGCCGCGGTGGACCTGCCGGTGTCCCGGCTGACCCGCACCGCGATCGGCCCGGTGTCGCTGCAGCGGATGCGCAGCGGCTCGATCCGCCGGCTCACCCGCCAGGAGGTCGGCGCGCTGGAGGAGTCCGTCGGCCTGTAGCCGCCTCCGCCCGTGATCTTCCGCCCGTGATCATCGGCATCCGGCGGCCCCGGGCGGCGTGTCAGGCAGCCACCCGCCGATGATCACGGCGGGAGGCCGGTGTCCACAGGGCGGCGCCCGTCCACGCTCGCCCGCCGGGCACCCGGCCCGGGGCCGTCCACCGGCAGCGTGGCGGCGTGTCCCTGCCACCGGCGTACACCGCCGCCTCCGCCCGTGCCGCCGGACTGACCCGCGCCCGCCTGCGCGGTCCCGGGTTCGTGCGGCTGGCCCACGACCTCGTCGTCCGCCTGGACGACGCCATCGACGGACGGGAACGTCTCGCGCTGCTCGCCGGCCTGCTCCCCGACGACGCCGCCTTCAGCCACCGCACCGCCGCGGCGCTCCTCGGCGCGCACGTCGACCTGCCGGCGCGGGCCCACGTCGCCCTGACCCCGCGCCGGGTGCTCCCGCAGCGCGCCGAGTTCGTCGTCCACACCCGGCGGCTCGCCGCGGAGGACGTCGTCGTGCACCGTGGACTGCGGACGACGTCGGGGCCGCAGACCTGGCTGGACCTCGCCGAGCACCTGCCGCCCCACGAGCTGGTCGCGGTGGGCGACGCGCTGGCACGCGCGGGCCACCTGACCCCGGGAGCGCTCGCCCGGCGCCTGGACCGCGCCCGCCGGGTCCGTGGCGTCGTCCGTGCCCGGCGGAGCGCACCCCTGCTGACGCCGGCCTCGATGTCCCGGCCGGAGAGCCTGCTGCGGTACTGGCTGGTGGCCAGCGAGCTGCCCGACCCCCAGCCGCAGCTCGCGGTCCGGGACGGCCGGGGACGCGTGGTCGCGCACGGCGACCTCGGCTACGAGCGGTGGCGTCTGCTGATCGAGTACGAGGGGCGCCGGCACGCCGAGCCCGGGCAGTTCGGCAGGGACGTCGACCGCTACTCGCTGATGGCCGCCGACGGCTGGCTGGTGCTGCGGTTCGCGGCGGGCCACGCGGAGTCGCCGACCGTGGTCGTCGAGCGCACGCGCCGGGCGCTGATCAGCCGCGGCCGGCGTCCCGGCGTGACCCCCTCGGCGTGATCATCGGCATCCGGCGGCCCCGGGCGGCGTGCCGGGCCGCCACCCGCCGATGATCACGGCCGAGGAGGCCGGGGCGGTCAGAGCGCGGTGACCTCGGCCGGGGTGGTGAGCACCCGGTCCGGGCCGACGACCCGGTCCGGACCCGTGAGCCGCACGGTCGCGCGCAGCCGCAGGTCCTCGCTGGAGGCGCCGACGGCGAGCTGCACCTCCCCGGCCTCGACCACGCGGCGCAGGTCCCGCCCGGTGAACGACGCCCGGTCGGCGTGCAGGCGGAAGCTCACCCGCGCCGCGGCGCCGGCGTCGAGCTCCACCCGGGCGAAGCCGACCAGCCGGCGCAGCGGCTGCACGGCGCTGGCCACCGGGTCGGACAGGTACAGCTGCACCACCTCGGCGCCCGCGCGGCCGCCGGTGTTGCGGACCGTGCAGGAGACGGTCAGCTCGCCGTCGGTGGCCCACTCCTCGCCGGACACCGCGAGGTCGGACCAGTCGGCGGTCGTGTAGCCGAGGCCGTGGCCGAACGGGAACAGCGGCGTCGGGTCGGCCGAGCTGATCCCGCCGGCGCGGCCGAGGGTGGGCGCCAGGTAGGTGGCCGGCGACCCGCCGGGCCCGCGCGGCACCGACACCGGCAGCCGGCCCGAGGGGTTCACGCGGCCACTGAGCACGCCCGCGACCGCGCCGGCGCCCTCCTCGCCGGGGAAGAACGCCTGCACGACCGCCGCGGCCCGGCCGGCGACGTCGCCGAGGGCGTAGGGCCGGCCGGTGAGCAGCACGACGACGACCGGGGTGCCCGACCCCAGCAGCGCGTCGAGCAGCTCGCCCTGCACCCCGGGCAGCCGCAGGTCGGCGGCGTCGCAGCCCTCGCCGGAGGTGCCGCGGCCGAACAGGCCTGAGGTGTCGCCGACGACGGCCACGCACACGTCGGCGTCGCGGGCGGCGGCCACGGCGGCGTCGAAGCCGCTGCGGTCGGGCTCCTGCACCGGGCAGCCCGGGGCGGTGGTCACCTCGGCGCCGGCGAACTCGGCGCGGACGGCGTCGAGCAGCGTGGGCACGTCCAGGCCCACCGGCACGTCGGGGTGCTGCGGGCCGACGTGGTTGGGGAAGGCGTAGCAGCCCATGAGCGACAGCACCGAGTCCGCGCACGGGCCGACGACGGCGATCCGCCGCGGCGCCGCCAGCGGCAGCGCGCCGCCGGGGTTGTCCAGCAGCACCACCGAGCGCTCGGCGAGCACGCGGGCGATCTCACGCAGGTGCGGCGGGTCGAAGTCCAGCGGCTCGCCGCTGCGCAGCGCCTCCGGCTCGGGGTCCCAGCCGGCGTCGAGGAGGCCGAGCTCGCCCTTCTGCCGCAGCACCCGCTCCACCGCGCGGTCGACCAGCGCCTCGGGCACCTCGCCCGAGCGCACCCGCTCCAGCAGCGGCGCGCCGTAGCAGCGGACGGTGGGCAGCTCGACGTCGACGCCGGCGGCCAGCGCCTGCGCCGCGGCCTCGCCGGGCGAGCCGGCGACGTGCTGGGTGGTCTCGAGGAACGAGACGCCGAAGTAGTCGGCGACCACGACGCCCTCGAAGCCCAGCGTCCCGCGCAGCAGGTCGGTGAGCAGCGCCGGGTCGGCGGCGGGCGGGACGCCGTCGACGGCGGCGTAGGAGTGCATGACCGAGCGGGCGCCACCCTCGCGCAGCGCCGTCTCGAACGGCGGCAGCAGCAGGTCGGCGAACTCGCGCGGGCCCAGCCGCACCGGGGCGTGGTTGCGCCCGGCGCCGGAGGCGGAGTAGCCGGCGAAGTGCTTGAGGGTGGCGACGACGCCGGTGCCCTCCAGGCCGCGCACGTAGGCGGTGCCCAGCGCGGCGACCAGGTACGGGTCCTCGCCGATCGTCTCCTCGGTGCGGCCCCAGCGGGCGTCCACGGTGACGTCGAGGACCGGCGCCAGGCCCTGGTGCACGCCGATGCGGCGCATCAGCCCGCCGATGCCCGCGGCCATGGCGTGCACGGTCGCGGGGTCGAAGGAGGCGCCCCACGCCAGCGGCGTCGGGAATACGGTGGCCTGCCAGGCGGCGAGCCCGGTCAGGCACTCCTCGTGCGCGATCGCCGGGATGCCCAGCCGCGAGCCCTCGACGATGCCGCGCTGGGTGCTGGCCAGCACGCGGGCGCCGGTGAGCGGCTCGACCGGCACGGTGCCGAACACGCGGGTCAGCTGCCCGAGCCCGGGCCGGGTGAGCTCCTCCCACGGCGGCAGCGGCTCGGAGAACTCGTGCTGGTTGGGGGCGACGTCCTCGCTGTCGCCGATCGTCGTCCACACGCCGTAGAGCTGGGCGACCTTCTCCTCGAGGGTCATCTCGGCCATCAGCTCGCGCACCCGCTCGCCCAGCGGCCGGGACGGGTCCCGCCAGTCGCCGGCGGCGGGTGCGTCGAGGAGGGATCGGTCGGTCACGGGGCGGCTCCAGACGTGCGGGGAGGAGCCGGACGACGCGTGCGCCGCCCGGCCGGGGGGTACGGGGATGGGGTCAGGGACGGCGCGCCGTCGAGGCGCGCGGGACCAGCGAGGTGGCCAGCTCCACCCGCTGGCTGGCCAGCTCCCGGCCGCTGATGAGGTCGAGCAGCATGCGCCCGGCCATCCGGCCCATGTCGGCCAGCGGCTGGCGCACGGTGGTCAGGGGAGGGGAGGACCAGCGGGCCATCGGCAGGTCGTCGAAACCGACGACGGACAGGTCGCCCGGGACCGAGAGACCCGCCTGGCGGGCGGCCTCCAGCACGCCGAAGGCCTGCTCGTCGCTGCCGGCGAACACCGCCGTCGGCGGGTCGGGCAGCGCCAGCAGCTCGCGGGCCCGCTCGTAGCCGCCGTCGTGGTGGAAGTTGCCGTGCCGCACCAGCGCCGGGTCGGCCGGGATGCCGGCGCGGTCGAGCGCGGCGCGGTAGCCGTCGATCCGGGCCCGGCTGCACAGGTAGTCCTCGGGACCGCCGATGACCGCGATCCGCCGGTGCCCCAGCTCGACCAGGTGCTCGGTGGCGGCCATGCCGCCGGACCAGTTGGTGGCGCCGACGCTGGGCACGTCGGGCCCGGGCATGTCGACCGGGTCGATGACGACGACCGGCAGGTGGGAGCGGCCGAGCCGGCGCTGGTCGGCGGCGGTGATGCGGGAGGTGACGACGATGGCGCCGCGGCGGCCCCCGGCGATCAGCGAGCGGACCCAGTCCCCGCCCTGCGGCCGCGCGGCGAGCGAGTCGAGGACGATCTCCAGGCCGCTCTCGGTGATGCCGCGCAGCAGCTCGACCGCCCAGGGGCTGTCCAGCGCGGTGAACACGACGTCGACCAGCGGGCTCTCCGGCTCGGGGACGGCGCGCCGGGACACCGGGACGTAGTCGTACTGGTCGAGCAGGGCCAGCACGCGCTCGCGGGTGGCGGGGGCGACGTCGGTCTTGCCGTTGACGACCTTGCTCACGGTGGGCAGCGAGACGCCTGCCGCCGCGGCGATGCTCGCCAGGGTCGGGCGGCCTGCCGTCTGCTCGGACACGAGGGGTCCTCCTGGGTCGCCGGTCGCCGGCGGCCGGGGTGCCCGCCGGGTGTCGTCCAGCCTGGCGTCCCGGGGTGGGCCGGAGGAGGGCCCCGGCGGCGGTGCCGGACGAATGTGAGCGGGAACGCTATCGAAACATCTCCGAAACCGCCAGCCCCGCTCATCCGTGCTGGTCAGTCCGCGCGTGCGCCCAGGACACCCCGCAGGCCGGGAAGATCGGCTGCGGCGCGCCCACGGCGGGCGCGTTGACACGGCCGGTGACGTGGCTTACGTTCTCGCACCACTCCGAAACTTTCGGTTTTCAACGTCGAAACAGAAAGGCGGCGATGGGATGTCATCCCGGCGTCTGACCCGCGGAGCCGCGTCTGCCGGCGCGCTCCTCCTCGCAGCGAGCCTGGCCGCCTGCGGCTCCTCCGGCCCCGGCGGAGGCGGTGGCGGCGGCGACGCCGCCCAGGTGTGGGCCCTGCAGGACACCGTCCTCAACCCGATCGAGGAGTCCTCGGTCTCCCGCTTCAACGAGGTCAGCGAGGCGGGTGACGCCGAGCTGACGACGTTCGGCAACGACCCGTACAAGCAGCGGCTGCGCGTGGCCCTGGGGTCGCCCGAGGCCCCCGACGTCTTCTTCAACTGGGGCGGCGGCAACCTCAAGGAGTACGTCGACGCCGGCGCGGTGGAGGACCTCACCCCGCTGCTCGAGGAGGACACCGAGCTCCGCGACTCGTTCATCCCGAGCGTCCTCGAGGCCGCCCAGCTCGACGGCAAGTACTACGGGATCCCGATGCGCGGCGTGCAGCCGGTCGCGCTCTTCTACAACAAGCAGGTCCTCGACGCCGCCGGCGTCCAGGTCCCGCAGACCTGGGACCAGCTGCTGGCCGCCGTCGACGCCCTCAAGGCCAACGGGGTCACCCCGATCGCGCTGGCCGGCTCGCAGTCGTGGACCGAGCTGATGTGGATCGAGTACCTGCTCGACCGCGTCGGCGGCCCGGAGGTCTTCCAGGCCATCCGCGACGGCGAGGACGGCGCCTGGGAGAACCCCGCCGTCCTGCAGTCCCTGCAGATGATCACCGACCTGGTCGACCGCGGCGCCTTCGGCGACGACTTCGCCTCCGTCGGCTACGACGTCGGCGGCGCGTCGACGATCCTCGCCCAGGGCGACGCCGGCTTCCACCTCATGGGATCGTGGGAGTACGTGAACCAGCTCGGCCAGAGCCCCGAGTTCGTCGAGGCGGGCAACCTGGGCTGGGCGCCGTTCCCGGCCGTCGAGGGCGGCGCCGGTGACCCGGCCAACGTCGTCGGCAACCCGACCAACTTCTACTCGGTGGCCGCGGACTCCGACCACAAGGACGCCGCGCTGGAGTACGTGTCGACCGCGCTCAACGACGAGCAGTACGTCGAGGACCTGGTGGCGGCCGGTGACGTGCCGGCGGTGACCGGCGTCCGCGAGCAGCTCGAGGCGGGGGAGAACGCCGACTACACGACCTGGATCTACGACCTGGTCGAGGGCGCCCCGAACTTCCAGCTGTCCTGGGACCAGGACCTGCCCGCCGACCAGGCCACGGAGATGCTGACCGAGCTGCAGCGCCTGTTCCTCGGTGAGCAGACCCCCGAGGGCTTCGTCTCGGCGATGTCCGCGGCCTGACGCGACCCGACGACACCACCGCACCACCGCACCACCACACGGCAGGGGAACCGGCATGGCAGGCAGCACCCTCGTGACACCCGAGGCGACCCCGGCGGCGTCCGCGCCGCCGGGGAGGCCGAAGGGGGCGCGGGAGCGTCCCTCGGGCTGGTACCTGGCACCCGCGCTGGCCTTCTTCGGGTTCTTCGCGGTGCTGCCGATGCTCCTGGTCGTCTACCTCAGCTTCACCGACTGGGACGGCTTCGGGTTCCCGCAGCCGTCCGGGGCGGCGAACTGGGAGCGGCTGGTCGCCGACGGCGAGGCGCGCGACGCCCTGCTGCTCACCCTGCTGTTCATGGTGGCCTCCTGGGCCGTCCAGACCCCGATCGCACTCCTGATCGGGGTCTGGGCGGCCGGGCGGCAGCGCAACCGCGCCGTGCTCAGCTCGCTGTTCTTCCTGCCCCTGCTCCTGTCGACGGCGGCCATCGCGCTGCTGTGGGCCTCGGTGCTCGACCCGAACTTCGGGGTCACCCAGGCGCTGCCGTTCCTCGACCGGTTCAACTTCCTCGGCGACACCGAGATCGTCATCTACACCGTGGTCTGGGTCGTCTCCTGGCAGTACGTCCCGTTCCACACGCTGCTCTACCAAGGCGCGGCGCGGCAGATCCCGCACAGCCTCTACGAGGCGGCCACCATCGACGGCGCCGGCCGCTTCCGCCGGTTCTTCACGATCACGCTGCCGCTGCTGAAGTACACGGTGATCACCTCCAGCGTGCTCATGCTGGTCGGCTCGTTCACCACCTTCGACACGATCCTCATCCTCACCGGGGGCGGTCCCGGGACGACGACCCGCATCGCGCCGCTGTACATGTACATCACCGGCTTCAGCGGTTTCGAGTTCGGCTACGCCAGCGCGATCGCCGTGCTGCTGCTGGTGCTCGGCGCCGGCCTGTCCCTCTTCGTCACCCGCGTCACCGGCTTCCGGGCCATGCAGAGCCAGCAGGAGGGCCTGTGACCGCCACCGCGCTGCCCACCACCGGCGCGGGCGCGGCCCCCGCGCCGCCCCGCCCCCGCCGCCGGCGCCGCCGCGAGCGCCCCAACGTCCTGGCCGGCGTCCTGTCACTGGTCTGGCTGGTGCTGGTCGCCGTCCCGCTGTACTACCTGGTCTCGGGGAGCCTGCGGACCCGGCAGGACTACCTGTCGGACAACCCGCTGGTCCCGCCGTCGGACCCGACGCTGGACAACTACCGGACCGTCTTCGAGGGCGGGTTCACGACCTACCTGCTCAACACGGTCGTCGTGACCGTCGCGACGGTGGCGATCGTCGTCGGGCTCACCCTGCCGGCGGCCTACGCGGTGGCCCGCAACGCCGGCCGGTTCGTGCAGCGCGGCTTCTCGCTGATGCTCGTGGGGCTGGCCATCCCGGCGCAGGCGGCGATCATCCCCGTCTACCTGATGATCACGCAGATGCGGCTGTACGACACCCTGCTGGCGGTCATCCTGCCGACGGCGGCGTTCGCCATGCCGGTGGCGCTGCTGGTGATGGTCAACAGCCTGCGCGACATCCCCGGCGAGCTCTACGAGGCGCAGACCCTCGACGGCGCCGGCCCGTTCGCGGTGCTGCGCCACCTGGTGCTGCCGCTGGCCAAGCCCGCGATCACCACGGTGTCGGTATTCACCTCGCTCACCGCCTGGAACGGCTTCCTGTTCCCGCTGGTGCTCACCCAGTCCGAGGACAACCGGGTGCTCACCCTCGGCCTGTGGGACTTCCAGGGCCAGTTCGGCACCAACGTGCCCGGCCTGCTCGCCGCCGTGACCCTGTCGGTGGTGCCGATCTTCGTGCTCTACCTGGTCGGCCGCCGGTACCTGCTCAGCGGCCTCACCGCCGGCTTCGGCAAGTAGCTCAGTGCGGTCGCAGCCAGCGCGCGGGGTCGGCGACCACGCCGGCCAGCGCGCGCAGCGCCGCCCCGGTCGCCCCGGCGGCCGGGGCGGCGAGCGCGGCCTCCACGCGGGGCCGGCGCCAGCGGGCCGACAGCACCCGCCGGCCCAGCGTCTCCTCGAGCGCCGGGCACAGCAGCGCGGCCAGCTCGCCGAGGTGGCCGCCGAGCACGACGGTCGGCACGTCCAGGACGTTGAGCACCCCGGCCAGCGCCACGCCCAGCGCCCGGGCGGCGCCGTCGACCGCCGCGCGGGCCGCGGGGTCGCCGTCGGCGGCGCGGCGGGCCAGCTCGCCGGAGCCGGTGTCGCGGGGGAGCCCGGCGGCGGCCAGCAGCGCGTCGCGGCCGGCGTACTGCTCCAGGCAGCCGGTGGAGCCGCAGCGGCAGGCCGGCCCCGCGGGGTCGACGCACACGTGGCCCATCTCGCCGGCCCAGCCGGAGCTGCCGCTCACCACCCGGCCGTCCATGACGGTCGCGCCGCCGACGCCGATCTGCCCGGACAGGTAGACGAAGTCCCGGTGCGGCCCCGGCCGGCCGGGCGCGGTCTCGGCGACCGTGCGCGCGGCCAGGTCGGCTTCGTTGCCCAGGACCAGCTCCGCGGGCAGCGGCGGGCCGAGCAGGTCGGCCGGGCGCAGGTCGGACCAGCCGAGGTTGGGCGCGCGCAGCAGGACGCCGGCGTCGACGTCGACGATGCCGGGCAGCGCGAGGCCGGCGCCGGCGACCCGGGCGCCGTCGGGCAGCCCGTCGAGCAGGCCGGCCGCCAGCCGGCCGAGCCGGCCGAGCGTGGGTGCGGGGTCGCTGCCGCGGAAGTCGCCGGGCTCGACCCGCTCGCCCACCACCCGGCCGCGCAGGTCCAGCAGCCGGCCGGCGAGCAGGCCGGCGTCGGCCTGCAGGCCCAGGGCCACGACCCGCGCGCCGGGGGCCAGCGGCGTGGCCGGGCGGCCGCGGCGGCCCGACGGCGTGGACTCGACCTCGTCGAGCAGCCCGCCGGCGACCAGGTCGTCGGCCAGCCGGGCGGCGGTCGCCCGGGTCATCCCGGTGGCCGCCGCGACGTCGGCGCGCGAGGGTGGGGTGGTGGCGGAGCACACCGTCCGCAGCACCAGCGCGAGGTTCGCCGGCCGCGGGGTCGACGGCCGCGTGCGACCCGTCTCGGGGCTCGCACCGGGCTCGGACACGGGGTTGAGGTTAGCTGTGACGTGCATTATGTTCTAGTCCGAAACAAAATCAGCGCCGCTCCGCCGGCCACCGGTCTGTGCGCATCCCCGCACGGCCTCCCCGCTCAGTTCCCGGGAGTTACCCCATGACGCACCCCACCCGCGACGACAGGTTCTCGTTCGGCCTCTGGACGGTCGGCTGGACGGCGCGCGACCCGTTCGGCGAGGCCACGCGCCCCGAGCTGGACCCGGTCGAGAGCGTCCACAGGCTCGCCGAGCTCGGCGCCTACGGCGTCACCTTCCACGACGACGACCTCATCCCGTTCGGCAGCGACGACGCCGCCCGCACCCAGCGGATCGACGCGTTCAAGAAGGCGCTGGCCGACACCGGCCTGGTCGTGCCGATGGTGACCACCAACCTGTTCACCCACCCGGTGTTCAAGGAGGGCGGGCTCACCGCCAACGACCGCGGCGTCCGCCGGTTCGCGATGCGCAAGATCATGCGCAACATGGATCTCGCCGCCGAGCTCGGCGCGCAGACCTACGTGCTGTGGGGCGGCCGCGAGGGCGCCGAGGTCGACAGCGCCAAGGACCTCAAGGCCGCGCTCGACCGCTACCGCGAGGGCATCGACACCCTGGCCCAGTACTCCGAGGACCGCGGCTACGGCCTGCGCTTCGCCCTGGAGCCCAAGCCCAACGAGCCGCGCGGCGACATCTTCCTGCCGACCATCGGCCACGCCATCGCCTTCATCAACACCCTCGAGCACGCCGACCTGGTGGGCGTGAACCCCGAGGTCGGGCACGAGCAGATGGCCGGCCTCAACTACACGCACGGCATCGCCCAGGCGCTGTGGCAGGGCAAGCTCTTCCACATCGACCTCAACGGGCAGAAGGGCCCGCGCTACGACCAGGACTTCGTCTTCGGTCACGGCGACCTGCTCTCCGCCTTCGCCACCGTCGACCTGCTGGAGAACGGCTTCCCGTCCGGCGGCGCCCGCTACGAGGGCCCCCGCCACTTCGACTACAAGCCGCTGCGCACCGAGGACGTCAAGGGCGTCTGGGAGTCGGCCGAGGCCAACATGCGCACCTACCTGCTGCTCAAGGAGCGGGCCGCCGCGTTCCGCGCCGACCCGGAGGTGCAGGAGGCCCTCGCCGACGCCGCCGTGCCGGAGCTCGCCCAGCCGACCCTCGGCGACGGCGAGACCTACGAGCAGCTGCTGGCCGACCGCTCGGCGTTCGAGGACTTCGACGCCGAGGCCGCCGGCGCCCGCCGCGGCGGTCAGGTCCGCCTGTCCCAGCTGGCCCTCGAGCACCTGCTCGGCGCCCGCTGATGTCCCTGGTCGCGGGGGTCGACACCTCGACCCAGGCCTGCAAGGTCGTCGTCCGGGACGCGGCGTCCGGTGCCCTCGTGCGCGAGGGCCGGGCGCCGCACCCCGAGGGCACCGAGGTGGCCCCCGCGGCCTGGGCGGCCGCGCTGGAGCAGGCGGTGGCGCAGGCCGGCGGGCTCGACGACGTCGCCGCCGTCGCCGTCGGCGGTCAGCAGCACGGCATGGTCTGCCTCGACGGGGACGGCCGGGTCGTGCGCGACGCCCTGCTCTGGAACGACACCCGCTCCGCCGGCGCGGCCGCCGACCTCACCCGTGAGCTCGGCGGCCCGCAGGCGTGGGCCGACGCCGTCGGCCTGGTGCCGGTGGCGTCGTTCACCGTCACCAAGCTGCGCTGGCTGGCCGAGCACGAGCCGGCCAACGCCGAGCGCACCGCCGCGGTCTGCCTGCCGCACGACTGGCTGACCTGGGTGCTCGCCGGGCAGCCGGGCCTGGGCGCGCTGGTCACCGACCGCGGCGACGCGAGCGGCACCGGCTACTGGTCGGCGGCGACGGGGGAGTACCGCCCCGACCTGCTGGAGCGCGCCTTCGGCAGCACCCCGGTGCTGCCGCGGGTGCTCGGCCCGGCCGAGTCCGCCGGGACGCTGGCGTGGGCGGGCACCACCGGCGCCGTCCTCGGCCCCGGCACCGGCGACAACGCCGCCGCGGCGCTGGGCCTGGCGGCCGAGCCCGGCGACGTCGTCTGCTCGATCGGCACCTCCGGCGTCGTCTCGATCGTCTCCACCACGCCGGCCGCCGACGCCAGCGGCGCCGTGGCCGGGTTCGCCGACGCCACCGGCAACTACCTGCCGCTGGTGGCCACGCTGAACGCCGCCCGCGTCCTCGACGCCACGGCGCGGCTGCTCGGCGTCGGCCACGACGAGCTGTCCCGGCTGGCCCTGTCGGCGCCGGCGGGCGCCGGCGGCCTGGTCCTCGTGCCCTACCTGGAGGGCGAGCGGACGCCGGACCGCCCCGACTCGACCGGCGCGCTGCACGGCCTGACGCTCGCCACCTCCACCCCCGCCTCGCTCGCCCGCGCCGCCGTCGAGGGGCTGCTGTGCGGCCTCGCCGACGGCCTGGACGCCGTCCGCGCCACCGGCGCGGAGGTGCGGCGGGTGTTCCTGGTCGGCGGCGGCGCCCGCTCGGAGGCGGTCCGCCGGATCGCCCCCGCCGTCCTCGGCGTGCCGGTGCTCGTGCCGCCGCCGGGGGAGTACGTGGCCGACGGCGCCGCCCGCCAGGCCGCCTGGGTGCTGTCCGGCGCGGACACCGCGCCCGAGTGGCCCCGGCCGGGCACCGAGGTGCACGAGGCCGACCCGACCCCCGCCGTCCGCGAGCGCTACGCCGAGGTCCGCGACCTCACCGCGAACCGCACCTGATCCGCCCCGCACCGCCGGCACCGTCGCCGTACCCCCGAGGAGCACCCCCATGGCCACCGTCACCTACGACTCCGCGACCCGGATCTACTCCGGCGCGGACCGGCCCGCCGTCGACGCGCTGGACCTGCAGGTCGAGGACGGCGAGTTCCTCGTCCTGGTCGGCCCGTCCGGCTGCGGCAAGTCCACGTCGCTGCGGATGCTCGCCGGTCTGGAGGACGTCGACGCCGGCCGCATCCTCATCGGCGAGCGGGACGTCACCGACCTGCCGGCCAAGGCGCGCGACATCGCGATGGTCTTCCAGAACTACGCGCTGTACCCGCACATGACCGTGGCCGACAACATGGGCTTCGCGCTCAGGATGGCCAAGGTCGGCAAGGCCGAGATCGGCGAGCGGGTGCGCGAGGCCGCGAAGCTGCTCGACCTCGAGCAGTACCTGGACCGCAAGCCGCGCGCGCTGTCCGGCGGCCAGCGCCAGCGGGTGGCGATGGGCCGGGCGATCGTCCGCAAGCCGCAGGTCTTCCTCATGGACGAGCCGCTGTCCAACCTCGACGCGAAGCTGCGCGTGCAGACCCGCACCCAGATCGCCCAGCTGCAGCGCCGCCTGGGGATCACGACGGTCTACGTCACCCACGACCAGACCGAGGCCATGACCATGGGCGACCGCGTGGCGGTGCTCAAGGACGGCCTGCTCATGCAGGCCGGCCGGCCGCGCGAGCTCTACGACCGGCCGCGCAACGTCTTCGTCGCGGGCTTCATCGGCTCCCCGGCGATGAACCTCGTCGAGCTGCCGGTGGCCGACGGCGGCGTCCGCTTCGGCGACACCGTGCACCCGGTCGAGCGCGAGGTGCTCGGCCGCGCGGACGCCGACCGGGTGGTGCTCGGCGTCCGGCCCGAGGACCTCGAGGTCGGGGAGCACGGCATCCCGGTGGAGGTCGACGTCGTCGAGGAGCTCGGCGCGGACGCCTACGTCTACGGCCACGCCGACCTCGACGGCACCCGGCACACCGTCACCGTCCGGGTCGACGGCCGCCGCCCGCCGCTCAAGGGCGACCGGGTGCACGTCACCCCGCGCGCCGGCCACGTGCACCTGTTCTCCACCGTCGACGGCGAGCGGCTCGGGTGAGCCTCCCGCCCACCGGCGAGCAGCACGTCCTGCGCCGCGGGGACGCCGAGGCCGTCGTCGTCGAGGTCGGCGGCGGCCTGCGCACCTACCGCGCCGGCGGCCGCGACGTCGTCGACGGCTACGACGCGGGCGAGATGGCCGCCGACGTCCGCGGGCACGTGCTCGCGCCCTGGCCCAACCGGCTGCGCGACGGCGTCTGGTCCTGGGACGGCGTCCGGCACGTCACCCCGGTGACCGAGCCCGAGCGCGGGACGGCGATCCACGGGCTGGTGCGGCACGTGCCCTGGCGGGTGCTCGACCGGGCGGAGGACCGCGTCGTCCTCGGGTACGTGCTGCACCCGCAGCCGGGCTACCCGTTCACCCTGCGGCTGCAGGTGGCGTGGGAGCTCACCGACGACGGCCTGCGGGTGACCACCACCGCCACCAACGAGGGCGGCACCGACCTGCCCTACGGCGAGGGCCACCACCCCTACCTCGCCGCCGGCCCGGGGCTGCGGGTCGACGACTGCACCCTCACCCTGCCCGCCGCCACCCGGCTGCTGACCGACGACCGGCTGCTGCCGGTGGGCCGCGAGCCGGTGGAGGGGACGCCGTTCGACCTGCGCGCCGGCCGGCGGGTGGGCGACCTGGTCGTCGACGACTGCTTCACCGACCTGATCCGGGACGACGACGGCGTGGCCGAGGTGCGGCTGGTCCGCCCGGACGGCAGCGGCGCCGCGGTCTGGATGGACGCCTCCTACGGGCACCTGCAGGTGTTCACCGGCGACGTCGTCGAGCCGCCGTCGCGGCGCCGGCACGGCCTCGCCGTCGAGCCGATGACCTGCCCGCCGGACGCGTTCCGCTCCGGCGAGGCGGTGCGCCGGCTGGCGCCGGGGGAGTCCACGACCGGCGCCTGGGGCATCCGCCCGCTCTGACGGCCGGCCCGCGGGTCAGGCGGTCAGCGCGAGGCAGATCCAGCACAGCGGGTCGCCGGCCTCGTCCCGGTCCTCGGGCCAGGACCACACCGCCGGGTCGAGCAGCGTCACCGGCGCCAGGCACACCGACCGGCCGACCAGCAGGCCGTCGCCGCTGACCGCGTGCAGGCGGCCCACGGGCAGGTCCAGCGACTCCCCGCCGCACTCGAGGGGGCGCACCGCGTCCGCGCCCATCGTCCAGTGCTCGCGGCGCCTGGTGTCCGCGCTCACCGGAGCACGAGGCGCTCGCCGGCGGGCATCCGGCGGGCGAGGTCGGCGAGCAGTGCCCGGGCGTCGTCGGCCACGGTCGCCGCGGCGAGCCGCACGACGACCTGCCGGTGGCCCAGCCGTCGCAGCCCGGTCACGGTCCGGCACAGCGCCTCGGCGCCGATCCGGTCGAGGCGGCCGCGGACGGTGATGACGCCGGTGCTCCGGTCGGTGCGCGCGGTGGACAGCGGGGGCAGCGGGCGGGCGTCCTCCCCGGACGCCCGCGGGGGGGCGGGCGGTCCCGCGGGGGTCCGCCGTCGGCGGGCAGGGGTGCGGCGGTGGGCCTCTTCTCGACTCACCCCTCGACCGTGACGAATCCGTCCGAAACACCCCAGGGCCCTAGGTCCCTGCGGCAGGAGGGTGCGCCGCGGGCCGACACGCAAGGGGTGCGTCCCCTCACGGTCCGCGGTGGAGGCCGGGTCAGGTGGTGTGCGGGCGGGGTGGCGGCACGGGGCTCGGCGGGACGTTCTGGTTGAGGTGGAACAGGTTGTCCGGGTCGTAGCGGCGCTTGATCTCGGTCAGCCGACCGTAGGACGCCCCCACGTCCTCCGGCGTCCGCGCCGCGTCGTCGGCCGAGGCGAAGTTGGTGTAGCCGCCGGGCTGGGCGTGCGGCGCGAGGGCAGCGTGGTAGTCGCGGACCCAGCGGGTGACCCGCTCGTCGTCCGCGGGGTCGGCCCACATCCCGGCGATGTTGACGACGTAGGTGGCGTCCCGGTGTCCGAACGCCGTGGCGTCCCCGGGGACCTCCCTCGGTGCGCCGTCGAGCGTGTACATGTGCATCGCCGAGGTGACCATCGGCAGCCGGGCGCCGTGCTCCACGTGCACGGCGATCGCCTCGTCGGGCACCTCGTCCACGTACACGCTCTTCCAGTAGCACCGCGTGCCCGGCGGGAGCAGCGGGTCGAACAGCTCGTTGACGGCCGGGTAGGGCATCGGGGCCACCATCTCGGCAGCCGGCCGCGCGACCTCCCGGAAGCCCGTGAGGAACCGCTCGCCGTCCGCCGGGTCCCCCGTCCAGCAGGACACGACGACGGCGAAGGCCTCGCCCACGCGGTTCTCGGGGACGAACGGCAGCGGGGGCGCCAGGTGCATCGCGGGGTAGCCGCCGTACTCCCGGGGCGCGGCGGAGATCGTGTCGCGGAAGTGGGCGAAGACCGCCGGGCCGTCGGAGAGCTCGAAGAACTGCAGGGCGGCCAGGACGGTGTCCGGGACGGGGTGCACCCGGTAGGTGAACTCCGTGACGACGCCGAAGTTGCCGCCGCCGCCGCGCAGCGCCCAGAACAGCTCCGGGTTCTCCTCCTCGCTCGCGCCGAGCTGCTCGCCGGCGGCCGTGACCACGCGCGCGGCCAGCAGGTTGTCGCAGGTGAGCCCGTGCGCGCGGCTGAGGTAGCCGATCCCGCCGCCGAGCGTGAGCCCGCCGATCCCCGTGGTCGAGATGATGCCGCCGGTGGTGGCCAGGCCGTGCGCGGCGGCGACGTCGTTCAGCCGCCCCCAGGTCGTGCCGCCCCCGGCCCGCGCCGTGGCCGCCGCGTCGTCGACGTCGACCTGCCGCATCGGGGACAGGTCCGCCACGACGACGCCGTCCCCGGTCCCGAAACCGGCCACGCCGTGGCCGCCGCCGCGGACGGCGAGCTCCATCCGCTGGTCCTGCGCGAGACGGACGACGGCGGCGACGTCGTCGGCGGTCGCGCAGCGGACGACCGCGGCGGGGTGGGCGTCGATCGCCCCGTTCCAGACCCGCCGGGCCTCGTCGTAGTCCGCGTCCCCGGGCCGGATCACCTGCCCGGTCACCCGGTCGGCCAGTGTCGTCAGTGCCTGGGTCATGGCTGCTCCTCGAGGTGCTCGAGTCGCACGCGCCGCGGGCTGAGCACGCGCAGGTCGCGGCGGCGACGCTAGTCCGGGGCACCCTCGTCCGGGGACCCGTGCGAGCGGCCCGGGAGGGAAGCCGACCGGGGCGGCGCGCCCTCCCTGCCCGTCGCGGTGCGGCCACCCGCGGTCCGTCCTCGCCTTGCCGTTATCCCGAACTCCCGTGCGGACTGGAGAGGTGGCCACCCACCGGGGGACGGGAGGTCCGGTCACCGGCGACCGGGAGGTGGCGCGGGGTACCTAGACTCGACCGGGCACCCCTGATCCGGGAGCCGGGACCGACCGAGGAGGGTGCACGTGGCCGTACGGGCCATCCGGGGCGCGACACAGGTGGACGCCGACGAACGCGAGCAGGTCCTCGAGGCCACCCGGGAGCTGGTGAGCACCGTGGTCGAGCGCAACGGCCTCCACCACGACGACATCATCAGCATCCTGTTCACCGCGACCCCGGACCTGGTCTCGGAGTTCCCGGCGCTGGCCGCCCGCGAGCTCGGGATGGGCGACGTGCCGCTGATGTGCGCCACCGAGATCGGCGTGCAGCACGCGCTGCCGCGGGTGCTGCGGCTCATGGCGCACGTGGAGACCGAGCGGCCGCGCGGGGACATCCAGCACGTGTACCTGCGGGGAGCGGTGGCGCTGCGACGGGACATCGCGCAGTGAGCGAGCGCCGGCGAGCGGAGACCACTGCGCGGATCGACAGCCCGGTGAGCGAGCAGGGGTTCCGGGGGCAGGTGACCCTCGACGGGCCGTCGGGCACGGGCAAGTCCAGCGTCGCGCGCGCGGCGGCGGCCCGGCTGGGCGCGGCCTACCTCGACACCGGCGCGATGTACCGGGCCGCGACCGTGGCCGTCCTCGACGCCGGCGTCGACCCCGAGGACGCCGAGGCGGTGGCCCGCGTGGTCGCCGGCGCGCGCATCGAGGTGGGGACGGCGGCGGACACCGAGCGGGTCGAGGTCGACGGCGCCGACGTCGCGGTGCGCATCCGCGGCGCCGAGGTGACCCGCAACGTCTCGGCGGTCTCGGCGGTGCCCGCGGTGCGCCGGCAGCTGGTCGACCAGCAGCGCGCGCTGGTGGCCGCGGCCGACGCCGTCGTCGTCGAGGGCCGGGACATCGGCACCGTGGTGCTGCCCGACGCGACCGTGAAGGTCTACCTGACCGCCGCACCGGAGGCGCGCGCGCAGCGGCGGGCCGCCCAGCTGGGGCTGACCACCCCGGACGAGATCGCCGACCTGGCCGCCGACCTGCGCCGCCGGGACGAGTACGACAGCAGCCGCGCGGACAGCCCGCTGCGGCCGGCCGCCGACGCGGTGGTCGTCGACAGCACCGACCTGGACCGGGAGGGTGTCGTCGACCGCATCGTCGAGCTGGCGCTCTCGGCGGTCGGTGCGGGGGAGAGAGCATGAGCGAGGAGGGCACCGGCGGTCCGCTGCCGGTGGTGGCGATCGTCGGCCGGCCCAACGTGGGCAAGTCGACGCTGGTCAACCGCGTGCTGGGCCGCCGCGCCGCGGTGGTGCAGGACGTCCCGGGGGTGACCCGGGACCGCATCTCCTACGAGGCGCTGTGGAACGGCCGGCGGTTCACCGTCACCGACACCGGCGGCTGGGACCCGAAGGCCGAGGGGCTGGGCGCGTCGATCAGCCGGCAGGCGGAGTTCGCGATGCGCACCGCCGACGTCATCGTGTTCGTCGTCGACAGCCGGGTGGGCGCCACCGACACCGACCTGGCCGCCGCGCGCATCCTGCGCCGCAGCGACCGGCCGGTGATCGTCGTCGCCAACAAGGTCGACGACGAGCGCAGCGAGGCCAACGCCGCGGAGCTGTGGTCGCTGGGCCTGGGCGAGCCGCAGCCGGTCAGCGCGCTGCACGGCCGGGGGAGCGGGGACCTGCTCGACCTGGTGCTCGACGCGCTGCCCGAGGCGCCGCGGGAGCAGCCCGAGGAGGGCGGCCCGCGGCGGGTGGCGCTCGTCGGGCGGCCCAACGTGGGCAAGTCCAGCCTGCTCAACCGGTTGGCCAAGGAGGAGCGGTCGGTCGTCGACTCGGTCGCCGGCACCACCGTGGACCCGGTCGACTCGATCATCACCCTCGGCGGCGAGGAGTGGCGGTTCGTCGACACCGCGGGGCTGCGCCGCAAGGTGAACACGGCCAGCGGCACCGAGTACTACGCCAGCCTGCGCACCGAGGCCGCCATCCAGGCCGCCGAGGTCGCCGTCGTCCTGCTGGCCGCCGACGAGGTGATCAGCGAGCAGGACCAGCGGGTGATCACCCAGGTCATCGAGGCCGGCCGCGCCCTGGTCATCGCGTTCAACAAGTGGGACACCCTCGACGAGGACCGGCACGCCCAGCTGGAGCGCGAGATCGAGCGCGACCTCGCCCGCGTGAAGTGGGCCAGCCGGGTCAACATCTCCGCGGCCACCGGCCGCGGGATCGGCAAGCTGCCCGACCACCTGCACGCCGCGCTCGCCTCCTGGGAGACCCGGGTGCCGACGGCGGAGCTCAACGCCTACGTCCGGCAGCTGGTGCAGGAGACGCCGCCGCCGGCCCGCGGCGGGCGCGCTCCGAAGATCAAGTACGTGACGCAGGCGGACATCCGGCCGCCGCGGTTCGTCGTCTTCTCGACCGGGTTCCTCGAGGCCGGCTACCGCCGGTTCCTCGAGCGCAAGCTGCGCGAGCGGTTCGGCTTCGGCGGCACGCCGCTGGACATCTCGGTGAAGGTCCGCGAGGGCCGGGGGAACGACAAGCGCGGCTGACCGCCGGGTGGACGCTCCCTGGCGGTAGTCGTCCACGGACCGCCCGCCGCGACAGGCCGGGGGCGGCGTCCTCTGGCCCGTCCGTCCGCTCCCAGCGACCTCCCAGCGGCTTCCCAGCTGCGCTTCACTGCCCCGATCCGGAACCGCTCCGACCCACGGACGGGGGCAGCGATGCACCGCAGATCGGCAGTGTTGGTGACGGCGGGGGTGCTGGTGGCGATGGGCACCGGCACCGCCGTGGCGGACGGCGGGGGGCGAGGCGATCCCCAGCCCGGGGCGCCGGGCCTCGGCGACCCGTACTTCCCGCTCGACGGCAACGGCGGCTACGACGTCCGGCACTACGGGCTGGACCTGCGCTACGACCCGGCCACCGACGTCCTCGCCGGCACCGCCACCATCACGGCGCGGGCGACCCAGTCCCTGTCGAGCTTCGACCTCGACCTGCAGGGCCTGGAGGTCCGATCGGTGCGCGTCGGCGGCCACGCGGCGACGTGGACGCGGGACGGCCAGGAACTGGTGGTCACGCCGAAGCACCCGCTCCACGAGGGGCGCCGGTTCGTCGTCGAGGTCGTCTACGACGGGATCCCCGAGACCATCCAGGACGCATTCGGGGCGTCGGGCTTCCTCCACACCGACGACGGCGCCGTCGTCGCCGGGCAGCCGCACGGCGCGGCCACCTGGTTCCCGGCCAACGACCACCCGCGCGACGCCGCCTCGGTCGCTGTGTCGATCACCGTCCCCGAGGGCCTGGAGGGCATCTCGAACGGAGAGCTCCGCGGGACGCGGACCCGGGACGGCTGGACCACCTGGTCGTGGTCGGCGGAGGAGCCCATGGCCACCTACCTGGTCACGCTGGCCGTCGGCGAGTTCGACGTGCGCGAGTACCAGGCCGACGGCATCGCCTACTGGGACGCCGTCGACCCCGACCTCGCCACCTTCGACGCCGACCCGGAGGCCGAGGGGCCGCTGGCCGGTGAGTTGGTCGACGCCGCGCTCGCCCGCCAGCCGGAGGTCATCGCGGCCGCGGAGGGCTGGTTCGGGCCGTACCCGTTCAGCACCTCCGGCGGCATCGTCGACGACGCCGAGGAGCTGACCTTCGCGCTGGAGACCCAGACCCGGCCGGTGTACTCGCCGTGGTTCTTCTTCGACCCGGTGGCCGCCGAGGGCGTCGTCGTCCACGAGCTCGCCCACCAGTGGTACGGCGACTCGGTTCGGCTCGACGCGTGGCAGCACATCTGGCTGAACGAGGGCTTCGCCATCTACGCCGAGTGGCTGTGGCTGGAGCGCGAGGGCCTGAGCACGCCGCAGCAGGAGTTCGACACGATCGCCACCCTGTCGGAGGAGCAGTTGGGCGCGGACTTCTGGGACGTCGTGATCGGCGACCCCGGACCCGCCACCGAGCAGTTGTTCCACTCGGCGGTGTACTACCGCGGGGCGATGACGCTGCAGGCCCTGCGCAACCAGGTCGGTGACGACGCCTTCTTCACCATCCTGCGGACGTGGGCCACCACGCAGGCGGGCCAGACGGTGACCACGGACGAGTTCATCGCGCACGCCGAGCAGGTGTCGGGGCAGCAGCTCGACGACCTGTTCACCGCCTGGCTGTTCACTCCCGGCCGCCCGGCCGGGCTGCCCGAGCCGGCGGAGGTCCCGGCCGCCTGAGCGGCGTCCCGGGAGGGGCCGCCCGCGGGCACCGCGCCCGCGGGCGGTCCCGTGCCGTTCAGTGCGCCGGGGCCGGGTCGTCGTCGAAGCGCAGGGGCTCGGTCCGGCGGGGCATCGCCAGCACGGCCAGCGCGATGACGACGGCGGTCACGGCGGTCGCGACGAACACGCCGTGCGAGGCCGCGTGCAGGCTCTCCCGCGCGAACTCCGCGACGGCGCCGCCCTGCGACAGCGCCGCGGTGGTGCTGTCGACGTCGGTGGGGACCTCGCCGTCGAGGCCCGGCGGCGGCGCGGCGAACCGGGCGGCCAGCGTGGTGTTCGCGATCGCGCCGAACACCGCCGCGCCGACCGCGGACCCCATGGACCGGGCGAACATGTTGGTGGCGGTGACGACGCCGCGCCGGTCCCAGCCGACCACCGACTGCACCGCGACGATCAGCGGCGACGACGACAGCCCGAGGCCCGCGCCGGTGACGAACATCCACGCGCCGACCTGCCACAGCCGCGCGTCGGCGCCGAGCAACGCCGTCCCGACGGTCCCGGCGACGGCGAGTGCGACACCGAGCAGCGCGGTGCTGCGGAAGCCGATCCGCAGGTACAGCCGGCCGGCGAGGCTCGCCGCGACCGGCCAGCCGAGGGTCAGCGCGGCGAGCGCGAAGCCCGCCTCGAGCGCGCCGGCGCCGAGGACGCCCTGCGCCCAGGTCGGCAGGTAGGAGCTCAGCCCGATCAGCAGCGCGCCCAGGCCGAGCGCGGCCACGTTGCCGGACAGCAGGATGCGGCGGCGCAGCACCCACGGCGGCAGCACCGGCTCCGCGGCCCGCCGCTCGACCAGCGCGAAGGCCACGAGCAGCACGACCGCCGTCACGAGGACCGCGATCGACGTCCCCGACGTCCACGCCCACGCGCTGCCGCCCTGCAGCAGCCCGAGGATGAGGAGCGCGAAGCCGGCCGACAGCAGGACGGCGCCGGCGACGTCGAAGCGGTGGGTGCGGCGCTCGACCCGCTCGTTCCACCGGCGCAGCAGCGCGACGAACGCCAGCGCGCCCAGCGGCAGGTTCACCAGGAAGATCCAGCGCCAGGACAGGTAGTCGCTGAAGACGCCGCCGAGGGTGGGCCCGAGCACCGAGGAGACGCCCCACACCGAGGCGAGGTAGCCCTGCACCCGGGCGCGCTCCTCGACGGTGTAGATGTCGCCGATGACGGTCATGCCGATCGGCTGGATGGCGCCGGCGCCGATGCCCTGCAGCGCCCGCCCGACGATCAGCGCCGGCATCGACCAGGCCAGCCCGCAGAACAGCGAGGCGGCGACGAACACCGCGATGCCGAACAGCAGCACCGGCTTGCGCCCGAGGACGTCGGCGAGCTTGCCGTAGACCGGCACGGTCACCGCCTGGGTGAGCAGGTAGACGCTGAACAGCCAGGGGAACTGGCTGAACCCGCCGAGGTCGTCGACGACGGCGGGGACGGCGGTGGCGATGATCGTGCTGTCGAGGGCGATCAGCGCGGTGCTGAGCATGACCGCCCCGAGCACGGGGCCGCGCTCGGAACGGAGCCCGACCGAGGCCCGGGTCACGGTTGTCACGGACAACCACCAACGCGGGCCGGCGCCGGGCATTCCCGTGCGGCGCGCGCCGACCACCCCGGAACGTGAAGGGGCGGGTGCGGTAACCTGCTCCACGCAGCGATCGGGCGGCGCGAGCCGCCCGGCGCTCGGGCTGTAGCGCAGCTTGGTAGCGCACTTGACTGGGGGTCAAGGGGTCGCAGGTTCAAATCCTGTCAGCCCGACAGCGGAACCGCAGGTCAGAGGCGGGTCACCCGACGAGGGTGGCCCGCCTCTCGCGTGAGTACGGCAACGCGGCCGGAGGGGCGGAGGAAGCTGGCCGCCGAGTGGCGCAACGTCTGCAGGGGCACGCCCTCCAGGCCCGCGCACCGGACGAGTTGCTCGAAGCGGCGCGAGACGTCAGTGGGACGCCGGCGGTGAGCATCGCTGACGGCCGGACGAGGAGTACAGGGTCGAGAGCTGAACGGCGGTGGGGTGTGACGACAGCACCCGCCGCATCGCCAGCACTCCTGCGCCGGTCGCGCTACCGAACGGTGTGCCAGCAGGATGACGCGCAGCAGGACCTCACTCCGTGACCGGGCCGGTGGGCACGGCGCCGGTGCCGACGACGTACGTGCGGGTGTTGGTGAACTCGACCGCGCCGGCCTCGCCCAGTTCGCGGCCGTAGCCGCTGCGCTTGGTGCCTCCGAAGGGCAGGCGGGGGTCGGAGGCCACCACGGCGTTGACGAACAGTGCCCCGGAGGTGATGCGCCGGCCGACTGCCAGGGCCCGCTCGGGGTCCGCACTCCACACGCTGGCGGCCAGCCCGTAGCGGGTGGCGTCGGCGACGCGGGCGGCCTCGTCGTCGTCGGTGACGGTGACGACGGCGGCGACCGGGCCGAAGGTCTCCTCGGCCATCACGGGCATGTCGAGGGTGACGTCGGTCAGGACCGTCGGCGGGAACCAGGCGCCGGGACGGTCCAGGCGCCGGCCGCCGACGAGGACCGTGGCGCCGGCGTCGACCGACTCGCGGACCTGCCGCTCGAGGCCGTCGACGAGGTCGGCGCGGGCCATCGGGCCGATGGCGGTGGCCTCGTCCGCGGGGTCCCCGACGCGCAGGCCGGCGACGGCCTCGGCGAAGCGGCGGGTGAACTGCTCGGCGACGGCCCGGTGCACGACGAACCGCTTGGCCGCCAGGCAGCTCTGCCCGGAGTTGATGAAGCGGCTCTTCACGGCTCCGGCGACCGCGGCATCGAGGTCGGCGTCGTCGAGGACGACGAACGGATCTGAGCCGCCGAGCTCCAGGAGGCTCTTCTTGACCGCCCGCCCCGCCGCGGCGGCCACCGCGGCGCCGGCCCGCTCGCTGCCGGTGAGGCTGACCGCGGCGATCCGGTCGTCCTCGACGAGGGTCTGCGTGACCGCCGGGACGTCCTCCTCCGCGACCACGATGCTGCGGAAGACGTCCTCCGGCAGGCCCGCCTCCCGGAAGAGCTGCTCGATGGCCAGCGCGCAGCCGGTGACGTTGGGGGAGTGCTTGAGGACGGCGGTGTTCCCGGCGAGCAGCGTCGGCGCGGCGAAGCGCAGCACCTGCCAGAACGGGAAGTTCCACGGCATCACGGCGAGCACGACGCCGAGGGGCTCGTGGGCCACCCAGCTGCGCTGGTCGCCGGTGTCCACCTCGATGGGCGCGAGCGCCGCGGGCCCGTGGTCGGCGTAGTGGTCGCAGGCGGTGGCGGACTTCTCCACCTCCGCGCGGGCCTCTCCGATGGGCTTGCCCATCTCGGCGGTCATCAGGGCGGCGAGCTCGTCGGCCTGCTTGCGCAGCCGGGCGCCGATCGCCCGGACGGTCTCGGCTCGCTCGGTGAGGGATGTGGCGGCCCAGGCGGGCTGGGCCGCGGCGACGGAGGCCAGGACCGACAACACCGTGTCGGCGTCGGCACCGGGGTAGGTGCGCAGCGTCTGGCCGGTGGCCGGGTCGACGGTGGTGACGGTGGAGGGCACGGGAGCTCCCGGGGTCGGCGGGTCAGCGACGGTTGCCGAGCCGGCCGATGGCCCAGCCCAGGACGAAGACGTCGGCGAGGACGAGTGCGGCGGTCAGCCGCCGGCGGACCGCGGGGGTGATGCCGAGCAGGGCGAAGGCGTCGAGCTCGGCGGCCGCGGGCACGGCCGCGACGGTCCGGGGAGCCGGTGCCGGGGTCGGTCCGGTGGCCGGTGCGGCCGAGCCCGCGGTCGAGGGAGCCGGCGCCGGGGCCCGCTCGGCCGAGCCAGTGGCGGCGCCGGTGTCCGAGGTCAGCAGGGCGGCGAGGTTGGCCGCGAACTGGCCGACGATCTTGTTGGCGACGTCGTTCATGACCCCGCGGCCGAACTGGGCCGGCTTGCCGGTGATGGCCAGGTCGGTCGTGGTGGTGACGGTGGTGCTCCCGGCGTCCTCGGTGAGGACGGCGGTGACGGTGGCGCTGGCGGTCCCGTTGCCCTTGGCGTCCTTGCCCGTGCCCTCGATGACGACCGTGCTGGTCGCGGGGTCGGCCTCGACGAACCGGGCCCTGCCCCGGTAGGTGAGCCCGATGGGGCCGAGCTTGACCTTGACGCTGCCGGTGAAGGCGTCGCCCTCGACCGCCTCGAGGGTGGCGCCGGGCATGCAGGGTGCGATGCGCTCGGGGTCGTTGAGCGCCTTCCAGGCGATGTCGAGGGGGACGGGGACGGTGAAGGTCTGCTGGAGTTCCATGTCTGCTTCCGGGGCGTCGCGCCGGGGGACCGGCGACGTCAGGTGGGGTCGACGGCGAAGGAGCTGACCCGCAGCGTGCGGTCGGGGAGGACGGCGTACTCCAGGCCGCCCACCCACGGCGGCTCGCCGGGGTCGTCGCCGAGGTGGGCCAGCGCGCAGGCCCGCAGGACGGGGGAGTGGGTGACCGCGACGGTCAGCCCGCCGGCGGGCCCGCCGGGGTCGGCGAGGCTGCCGGCGAACGCGTCGATGCGGCGGGCGAGGGTGGCCGCGTCGTCGCCGGGGACGGCGCACAGCCGCAACCACCAGCCGATCCGGTCGGGGTGGTCGAAGAAATCGGCGAAGAACGGATGGGCGGCTGCCTCGTCCTCGCTCATGCCGGGCACCTGCTCGGCGAGGGCGGCGGCGCTGCTGACCATGTCGACCCGCTCGCCGGCGACGTAGACGTCGGGGTTGCGCAGGGCGAACGCCACCCGCGGCCCGTCGACCTGCGCGCCCTCGCTGCGGGCACCCTCGGCCACGGCGTCGGCGGTCTGCCGGGTGCGCAGGGTGCCGCCGGTGAGCACCCGGAAGGCGGGGTTCTCCTTGCCCAGCTCGCGGCCGGTGCGCAGGGCGATCTGCACCCCCTCGTCGGTGAGGGGGACGTCGCCGCGGTGGGAGGCGATCGCGCTGTGGCGCACCAGCAGGAGCCGGTGCGCCACCGCGACGTCGCTGCGCTCAGGCATCGATCGTTTCGTAGGTCTTCACGTTGCGCTCGGCCAGGTACTCGAGGACGTAGCCGAACACGTTCTCCTGGAAGTGCTGCGTGTTCTTGTGGTCCTCGTAGGCCTGCGC
The DNA here is from genome assembly GCF_054050435.1 of Geodermatophilus sp. SYSU D01036. Classification (NCBI taxonomy): domain Bacteria; kingdom Bacillati; phylum Actinomycetota; class Actinomycetes; order Geodermatophilales; family Geodermatophilaceae; genus Geodermatophilus; species Geodermatophilus sp. SYSU D01036. The sequence continues at coordinate 60,593 of NZ_JBJGZJ010000003.1, forward strand.
GTCGGTGTACTGCTCGTAGAGGAAGAACGTCCCGGGGTCCTCGGGGCTGACCTGCGCCTGGTAGTAGAGGTTGCCCGGCTCCGCTCGGGACAGCGGCGTCATCTTCTCGATGACCTCGCGGACCCGATCGGCCTCTCCGGGCTTGGCCTTCCAGATCGCCGCGACGACGAACGCCATGTCAGTGGTCCTTCCTGTGGGGTGTTCCGACGGTGTTGCGCAGGACGCCGATCGGGCCGGCCTCCATCTCGATGAGGTCCCCGGGCTGCAGCCACCGGTCCAGCTCCAGCCCCGAGCCGCCGGTGGCGGTGCCCGAGCCGAGCACCTCACCGGGGAGCAGGGTCTGGTCCTGGGCGGCGTAGGCGATGAGGTCACCGAAGCTGTGGTGCATGGCGGCGGTGCTGTCGCCGCCCCAGCGCTCCCCGTTGACGCGGACCTCGAGCGCGAGCGTGCTGAGGTCGATCTCGTCGGGGGTGACGATGCACGGGCCGAGGACGTTGGAGCCGTCCCACTCCTTGGCCTTGGCCGGGCCCATCCCGACCGGCAGCTCGCGGCGCTGGACGTCGCGGGCGGACACGTCGTTCCAGATGGTGAAGCCGAAGACGTACTCCAGCGCCTCGGCGGCGCTGACGTCCTTGCACGGCCGGCCGATGACGGCGGCGAGCTCGAGCTCGTGGTCGAGCTGGCGGGTGTAGGAGGGCCAGGTCAGCTCGGTGTCCGGGCCGGTGACGGTGGTGCCCACGCTGCGGTAGAAGGCCGGCACCTCGTACCACTCGGCGGGGATGTCCCGGCCGAGGTTCTTGAACGCGTTCCTCAGGTGTCCCTCGAAGGCGAGGAAGTCCCGGAACGAGCGGGGCTGCAGCGGGGCGAGCAGGCGCGCGTCCGGCACCGGGCGTTCGGTCCCGATCGGGGCGCCGGCCTCGATGAAGGCGATCATGTCGCCGTCGAAGCCGACGTCGAGGACGGTCCCGCCGTCGAGGCGGCCGACCCTCGCCGCGCCGTCCGGGGACGTGTAGGTCACGAACTTCACGACCCGACCTCCTGCACCGCGTCGATGATCTTGACGTAGCAGCCGCAGCGGCAGAGGTTGCCGCCGAGGGCCTCGGCGATCTGCTCGCGGGACGGGCAGGTGCGGGCGGCCGAGCACTCGCCGAGGAAGGCCTTCGAGGTGAGCACCATCCCGGGGATGCAGTAGCCGCACTGGAAGGCGTGGTGCCGGTCGAAGGCCTGCACCACCGGGTCGTCGTCGGGGAGGCCCTCCACGGTGGTGATGGCCCGGCCCTGGGCCAGCGGGGCCAGCAGGATGCAGGAGGAGATCGGCTGACCGTCCAGCAGCACCGTGCAGGCGCCGCACAGGCCCACGCCGCAGGTGCCGCGGGCGCCCAGCAGGCCGAGCTGGTCGCGCAGGACCTCGAGCAGCATCACGCCCTCGTCGACGTCGAGGTCGACCGGGGCACCGTTGATCTGCAGGGTGACGTTCACGCGGGCTGCTTCTCCTTCACCGTCTCGTGAGCCGCCGCGAGCACCCGTTCCGGGGTCAGCGGCAGCTGGGTGGGGCGGTAGCCCAGGCTGGCCAGGGCGTTGCCGATCGCCGGCGGCACCGGGGGCAGGGCCGTCTCGCCGAGTCCGTGCACCTCGGCGCCCTCGACCTCGAGGATGGTCTGGCTGATCGCGGCGCAGTCCAGCGCGGACGGGATGTTGTAGTCCGACAGGTTGGGGCCGACCACCTGGCCCTCGTCGAAGACGATCTCCTCGAACAGGGTGGTGCCGATCGCCATGACCATCGACCCCTCCTGCTGGAGCTCGGCGGCGGCCCTGTTCACCACCCGCCCGGCGTAGGAGGCGGCGTGCAGCCGCCGGAGGGTCAGGACGCCGGTCTCCTCGTCGACGTCCACCTGGGCGGCGGCGGCGCCCTGGTGCCAGTGCGAGGAGGCCACGCCCTGGCCGGTGTCGACGTCGAGGCCGCCGTCGTTGGCGATGCGCCCGTGCCCGGCGTCGGTGCCGTTGTCCTTCATGTCGGCGACGGCGACCTCGAGCGCGCGGCTCATCATGTGCGTCGACCGGCTGGAGGTCGTGCGGGTGTCGTAGGGGACGCGGTCGGTGTCCGGGGGCGGCACGTCGACCCGGTCGGCGTCCACGCCGAGCAGGTCGGCGGCGAGCTGGGCGATCGCCCTGGCCGAGCCCTGTCCCATCTCGGTGGTGGCGCTGAGCACCTCGTAGCGGTCGGGGCCGGTGCGCCGGATGCCGACCTCGGCCCGGCTCGGGGTCTGCATCCCCTTGAGCATCACGGCGATGCCCTTGCCGGGGTTCGGCCCGCCGGGCTGCCAGTCGACGGCACGGGCCGCGTCGTCGAGCAGCTCCTCGAAGTGGACGTCGTGCATGGTCTCGCCGGTGCAGTAGACGTCCCCGTCGACCAGCAGGTTGCGGCGGCGCAGCTCGACCGGGTCCATCCCGAGCCGCTCGGCCATGAGGTCGGTGACCCGCTCGGAGGCCCACACCGACTGGGTGGCTCCGTAGCCGCGGTAGGCGCCAGCCGGGGGCAGGTTGGTGTAGATGCAGTAGGAGTCGACGGCGACGGCGTCGAACCGGTAGGGGCCGACGCCGGCGTAGCCCATCTTCATCGCGACGCCGGGCCCGCAGTCGGCGTAGGCGCCGGTGTTGACCCAGCACCACACCCGCTTGGCCACGAACCGCCCGTCGCGGGTGGCGCCGAGCCTGATCCGCACGGTCGCCGCGTGGCGGGTCAGGGTGACGAACTCCTCGTCCCGGTCGAGGGCCAGCCGTACCGGCCGGTCCAGCCGCTGGGCGACGGCGGCGGCGATGGCCTCGGTGCGGACGAAGGTCTTGGCGCCGAACGACCCGCCCATGGGCGGGACGACGATGCGGACGTCGGTCTCGGGCAGGTCGAACAGGCCGGCGAGGTCCTGCCGCATGTTGAACGGCGTCTGGGTGCCGGTGACCAGCTCCAGGCGCCCGTCGGTCCAGGTGGCGATGCAGGCGTGCGGCTCCATGGCCACGTGCTGCACCGCCGGCATGGCGAAGGTCTCGTCGACGATCACGTCCGCGGCTCCGAAGCCCTCGGCGACGTCGTCGGGGACGGGGTCGGCGGTGTAGGGCTCACCCTGCGGGATGCCCGCGGTGCGGATCCGGAACCGGTGGCAGGTGTTGGTCCCGTTCAGCGGGCGCAGGCCGAAGTAGGCGGAGTCGCTGCGGCTGACCGGGATGGTCTCGTGCACCAGCGGGGCCCCGGGGCGCAGGGCGTCGCGCTCGTCGAAGACCGCGGGCAGTTCCTCGTAGCTGACGTCGACGAGCGCGGCCGCCTCGCGGGCGGTGGCCTCGTCCGGGGCGGCGACCACGGCGACCGGGTCGCCGACGTGCCGGGCGATCCCGGCCAGCACGTGCTGGTCGGCGATTTGCGCGCCGTAGCGGCCGAGGTGCTCGACGTCGGCCGGGGTGAGGACGACGACGCCGTCCGGGACGGAGGACGTGTCCACGCCGGTGACGCGGGCGGCGGCGTGCGGGGAGCGGACCAGCCGGGCGTGCCACATGCCGGGGACGGTGAGGTCGTTGGGGTAGCGGATCTGGGCGCGGATGCGGGGATCGGTCATGCCACGTGCTCCTGGATGGTGGCCTTGCGCGAGCTCAGGGCGGCCGGTGTGAGGTCCTCCAGCGCGCGGCGGACCTCGACGGCGATGGCGCGGGTGCGGTAGGCGGCCGATCCGCGGTTGTCGCTGATCGGGTCGATGCGCTCGGCGTAGCCCCGAGCGATGTCGCGGACGCTGTCCTCGCTGCCGGGCACCCAGGTCGCGCACAGGTCGGGGAACACCTGCGGGCGCCCGGTGACCGCACCGACGGCCACCGTGACCGTTCCCTCGTGCAGGGCGGCGGCGACCGAGACGCTCGGCCGGTCCTCCCGGCTGCGGGTGAGCAGCTTGCGATAGGTGGTGTGGTGGCGGCCGCGGGGGACGAGGACCCGGGTGATGAGCTCGTCCTCCTCGAGGCTGGTCTCGTAGTGGTCGACGATGAGGTCGGCGACGGGGATCCGGCGCAGGCCGCGGACGCTCAGCGCCTCCACCCAGGCGTCGCAGGCGACGAGCATGGCCGGCGGATCGGACGCGTAGTCGGCGTCGCCGAGGACGCCGCCGATGGTGGCGGCGTTGCGGACCCGGGGGTTGGCGACGACGGCGAAGACCCGCTGGATGCCCGGCCACCCGGCGGCGATCTCGGGGTGGAGCTCGATCTGCCGGTGGGTGACCATCGCGCCCAGGGCCAGCTCCGCGCTGGTCGAGACCAGCCGCAGCTCGCGGACGTTCTGCAGCGAGATCCAGTCCTCACTGGCGAGCAGGCCCTGCCGGGTGAGGATGCCGACGAAGGTCCCGCCGGCCACCACGGTGGCGTCGGGGTGGGCGGCCTTGAGCTCCACCGCCTCGGCGACGGTGCGGGGCGCCATCCAGGTCACGTCGTGTGCTCCTGATCGTGGTTCGGGGACGTCGGCGGGCAGGGCTCCGCCCGAGGGGCGGCGGTCGGGTCGCCGCGCCTCCGGGCGGAGCCGCCGCTCAGACGGTGGTGATCGGCCGGGACTGCAGCAGGTAGAGGTCCCCGGCGGCGTCGAAGGCCCACTCGATGTCCTGGGGGACCCCGTGCAGGTCGGCCAGCTTCTGACCCATCTGTGCCAGGGCGACGCACTCGTCGTCGGAGAGGATCCGTTCGGCGTCGACCACCTTCGACTTCTTCACGACGCCCTGGCGGGACAGCGTGTAGTTGTCGGGCGTGACCTCGCCGGAGACGACGGCCTCGCCGAGGCCGCGGGCGGCCTCGACGACCATCCGGTCCTTGCGGCCGTGCACCGGGTCGACGGTGAACATGACGCCGGACTTCTGGCTGTCGATCATCTGCTGGACGACGACGGCCATCGCGACGTCCTCCAGCGACCCCTTCTCCTGCCGGTAGAAGACGGCGCGGTCGGTGAAGAAGGACAGCCAGCACTCGACGACGTTGTGCAGCACCGCCTCGAGGCCGTCGGTGTTGAGGAACGTCTCCTGCTGGCCGGCGTAGCTGGCGCCCTCGGAGTCCTCGGCGCAGGCCGAGGAGCGCACGGCGACCGGGCCCTGCAGCCTCGCGTACTCGCGCTCGATGAGCTCGCGCGGGGGCCTCGCCGCGGCGACGAGGGCACGGGCGGCGTCGACGTCCTTGCGGCGCATGGCCTCACGGAGTGCCTCCTCGTCCACCGCGGCGGAGAACGCCGCCGAGGTGATGACGAAGCCCGGGGGCACCGGGAGCTCCTCGGCGGTCATGGTCGCGAGGCTGGCGCCCTTGCCGCCGGTCAGCTCCGCCACGCGGCAGCGAGGGTCGCTGAAGGGCAGGACGAGCGGCTGGTCGTGCGTCGACACGGCGGCGTGCTGCTCCGTGGTCGGGGGCGGGAGGATCGCGGTCATCGGGTTCTCCTCAGAGGGCCGGGGCGGGCGCGGCCGGGACGGCGCCGACGATCTCGACGCGGCCGGTGGAGCCGTTGACCCGGACCCGGTCCCCGGTCGAGATGCGCCGGGTGGCGTCGGAGGTGCCGACGACGGCCGGGATGCCGAACTCGCGGGAGACGACGGCCGGGTGCGAGGCCATCCCGCCGGCGTCGGTGACGAGGCCGGAGATCTTGGTGAACAGCACGACCCAGGCGGGGCTGGTCATCCGGCAGACGACGATCTCGTCGCGCTCGACCTCGCTGAACTGCTCGGGGGAGAGCACGACCCGCGCGGTCCCCTCCACGACGCCGGCCGACGCGGGCAGGCCCGGGATCTCGCCGGCGTGCGACGGGGCAGGCCGCTCGAGCTTCTCGGGGAAGGCCCACAGCGACAGGTAGGGGAAGGCGACGGCCTCCCGGGTGGCGGTGCCGACCCAGTCGCGGGGCCGCAGCTCGTAGGCGTCCTCGCGGGCGTCGCGGCGGTCGCCGACCAGCTCCTGGGCGTCGAAGGAGTTGGTGCCGGCCATGAGGCGGCGCAGCTCGTTGTACTTGAGGTACATGACGTCCTCGGGGTCGGCGAGCCTGCCGTCGCCGACCAGCTTCTCGCCGATCGCGATGAGCACCAGCCGCACCCGGGCGTTGGTGCCCTGGTCGATGTAGAAGTGGTGGTCCGGGGTGAGCGGGTTCATCCGCAGGCTGAGGTCGAGCGCGCGCTCCAGCTCGTCCCGCGCCGGGCCGGGCTCCACGCCCTCGAACACCTCGGCCTTCGCCCTCTCCAGGTCCTCGGCGACGGCCTTGAGCTCGGCCGGGTAGTCGTAGTCGGACTCGAGGTAGCCGCGGACGGCCTCGACGATCGGCGCCGGGTTCTCCCGCCAGGTCTTGAAGGAGAACTCGTGGGCGTACATCGACTTGTAGCCGAAGACCTTCTGGTACGGCTCGATGTGCTCGGCGAGGAACGCGCGGCCGGCGTCGGTGGCCTCCAGGGCGCGGATCACGTCACCGGCGGTGGCGCGGGTGAAGGCCTTGGCGACCTCGCCCTGCTCCTTCTTGACCCACTCCTTGATGTTCCAGAGCTCCTCGATGGAGTCCCAGTTGCGGTTCTCCGTGGAGCTCTGCAGCCGGCCCATCAGTGCCGAGTGGTCGCCCTCGCCCTTGGCCGCGGCGATCGCGGCGTTGAGGGCCAGGGTGGAGGAGAACTGGGCGAAGTTCAGCACCCAGTGGATCTGCCAGTGCCGGTCGTGCACGTCGATCGCGTCCTCGAGCAGGATCGCGAGCTCCACCAGGCTGGCGCCGGCGTAGTCGTACTCGTCGAAGCGGACGAAGTTGCGCTCCATCTCCGGCCGCAGGCGCGTGCGCCACCAGACGAGGAAGTTCTCCGCGTAGTACGGGAGCGTCCAGCCCATGTAGCCGCCGAGCTCGGCGGGGTCCTGCGGGTCCAGCGGGACGCGCGGGGTGTAGCGGGCGCCGTACTCGGAGGCCTCGGCCGACAGACCCGGCGTCGCCGGGATCGCCGCGGTGTAGACGTAGCCGTTGACGATCTTGGAGATCCAGTCGGAGGCGAACGGGGTACCGAAGCGCCGGAACATGTAGTCGCACTTCAGCCACCACCCGCCGATGTCGGCGTACATGGGGGAGACCGGGTTCGGGATGTGCAGGTCGTCGTGCACCCAGAACAGTTCCTTCTGGCCCGCCTCCCACTGCACGGGGAACTCGTCGTCCCCGAAGAAGGTCGCCAGGACGTTGTCGTCGCTCATGCCCACTCCGGTGTAGGGGTGTCGGGATCGGTGAGGGGCGGTACGTCGGCGACCTCGCCACGGTCGGCCGAACTATCGATAATCTGGCGGACGAGTGTGATGCGCGTCAACCCCTTGGCGCGACTTTTCGTGACCCAGACCGCAGGCAGTGCCGGCATGGCTCTCGATGACCGTGATTGACAGCACGATCCGCGCCCGTACTATCGATGAGCAGACAGGCCGCCGGGGGCGGTCCGCACCCCAGGGAGAACGAGTGGACCGGCCACTGCACCGCAACGGTGCCCTGCGTGAACAGATCAAGGACCTCATCGTCGAGCGCATCCTCGACGGCACCTACGGCCCGGGGGACCGGGTCAAGGAGAGCGTCCTGGCCGCCGAGTTCGGCGTGAGTCAGGCTCCGGTCCGGGAGGCGCTGCGCGACCTCGAGGCCATGCGGTTCATCGAGTCACAGCCGCACAAGGGTGCCCGGGTCCGGGAGGTGACCGTCGAGGAGCTCGGTCAGATCTACCCCGTGCGGGCGGCCCTCGAGGAGGTCGCCGGCCGCGAGGCCGCGACGCGCATGACCGAGGCGCAACTGCAGGCACTGGAGGAACAGCTCGCCGGGATGCGGCAGGCCGCCGCCGACGACGACCTCCACGCGCTCCTGGTCCACGACACGCGGTTCCACGAGCTCATCGTGGAGGCGTCGGGCAACCAGGTGCTGCTCGAGGTCTGGCGTTCCCTGCGGGTGGAAGCCCGGACCGTGGTGAGCGTCCTGCGCGGCCACTCAGACCTGCACGCGATCGCCGAGCTCCACCGCCCGGTCCTCATGGCCGTGCAGTTCCGCGACCCGGACCTGGCGGGCAAGGAGATGCGCGCTCACATCGAGTTCTTCGGCGCCTCCGTGGTGAAGCGCATCACCGCGTCGCAGGACGACTGACCGACCCGTCCTCCCTCTCCGAGCACCGACCCGAGCCGACGGAGGCTTCGATGCAGCAGCTCAACGACCGTGTCTTCACCGAGACGAAGGTGCGGGGGTGCAATCCCAGCTGCGTCGTCACCTCGGCCGGCCCGGTCGTCATCGACACGCCCCAGCTGCCGACCCGGGCGGTGGAGATGCGCCGCTTCGTCGAGTCCTTCGGTCGGGTCCAGTACCTGATCAACACGGAGCACCACGTCGACCACATCTTCGGCAACTACTACTTCCGCGGCGCCGGCACGGTGGTCAACCACAAGGGGCTCTACGACAACTTCATGACCGTCTACCCGGAGCTCGACCCGTTCGAGTACGCCCGGGAAGCCCTCGCCACCGACGACCCCGACGGCATCGAGCTGTTCCCGGACCGGGACGAGTACTACGAGGACCCGAACAAGGGGCAGGTCGTCTTCACCGGCGACCTGTCACTACGCGTCGGCGACCACGACTTCCACCTCCTGCACACCCCCGGGCACACACCCGGCCAGCTGGCCGTGTACGTGCCGCAGGAGCGGATGGTCTTCACCGGGGACAGCGTCTTCTGCGAGTGCCAGACGTGGCTGATGACCAGCGACGTCGACCAGTGGCTGGCGTCGCTGGAGATCATCCGCTCGCTCGACGTCGACGTCGTCGTGCCCGGCCACGGGCCGGTCACGGACCTGTCCTACGTCGACAAGCAGCGGGCGGTGCTGCTCAGCTGGAAGGCGGCCGTCGCCGAGGCCGTGGCCGCCGGCTGGACCAGGGAGGAGACCCAGGAACGGGTCAAGTTCCCGGAGCTCGGCCCGGTCGACGTCGGCCAGGAGTACATGCTCGAGTACGTCGAGACCCTCAACGCCGGCTCGCTGTTCGACAGGCTCACCGCCCGCCGAACCGCACCGGTCCCTCCCCGCAGCTGCTGAACCGCGACGCCGTGTGGCGGCCGCGCCATCCCGAGCGCTCCAGCGGCCCCGACGTGGTGGCCGCGATGAGGGCCCATGAGGAGCCTGCCGGTCCTGCGGTGGTCGTCGCCTGGGGAGGCGAGGCGCTCCTCGTCTGGCCGGCCCGGCCTCGCGCTGAGGGGCGGGGCGGTCGTCGTCGGCGGTGACGGGCGGGGGCGCAGCTGCCGCCGAGACGGGCAGCTCGACCCAGCGGGAGGCGGACCGATCCCGAGCTCAGGGCAGGTCGGTCAGCCGCCCACCCCGGCATCGGCCACGACGGAGAACCACCGGGTCACGTTGGGCGCTGACTCCAGGCCCTCGAGCACCGTGCGCTTGTCGAGGAACGCCGGATCGTCGTGCCAGGCCATCCAGTCCTCGCGGCTGTTCCAGGTGCCGATGATCACCCGCGACAGCGGGTCGTCCTCGGGGGTCAGCACCTGGCCGGAGATCCACCCCGGCATGCGCCGTGCTGCCTCGAACCGGTCCCGCATCACTGCGTCCCACTCCTGCTGACCTCCAGGCCGCAGCGTGCTGGTGGTGAGCACGGTCATCATCGCCCGCTCCCTCGCCGAAGGATCCGCTCCTGCAGGTTCTCCGGTGTCCGTGGGGCGGGCGGTGAAACCCTGGCGCCAGGGATCACCGCCGTCCCGGGGCCGGCCGGGTTTCGGCCGCGGGTCGTCATGCTGTCCACTGGGCAGGCGGGGTCGGCGGCCAGGTCCGCCTCGACACGGGCTCGGCCCGACGAGGCTCCGGCTGCCCGGACGACGTGGGCAGTGGACAGTCGGCTGACGCGACACCCCGGTCGCACCGGCCGCCGGCAGCGATCGGGAGGACGGATGGCCGACTTCACCGCGACCGCCGTCAGCGAGGGCGACCACTGGGTGATCGACGTGCCGGGTGTCGGTACGACCGGGGCCGACAGGTTCGAGGACATCGAGGAGATGGCACTCGAGCTGGTCGTCGCCGTGACCCACGCCGCCCGCGGGGACGTGCGCATCGATCTGCGCATCGTCTGACCGGCCATCGGCTCGTGCGTCGCTGTGGCTCGACCGGAGTCGCCGGCGTCGTCGTGCACCTCCTCCCCTGCGGTTCCGCTCCAGCGCGAGGGGATCGACTGGAGAGGAACTGCGGAGTCGCACGGCCGATCCCGTGCGCACGGCCGGCTCGGCCCCGATGTGGGTTTCCGACGACGCGGACCTGCGCCGGGCCGCGAAGAGCCTGCGCGACTGCTCGTGGTCGCACCCGCCGCGTCGGCGCCGGTCAGGACGAGTGGCGCCAGCTCCGGCCGTCCCGGGCGATCAGGGCACTCGCCTCGGGCGGACCCCACGTGGCTGCCTGGTACAGCGGGATGGGGCGCTCGTCACGGGCCCAGAACTGCATCACCGGGTCGACGATGCGCCAGGACCGGCCGACCTCGTCGGCGCGGATGAACAGGGTGGGGTCGCCGATCAGGGCATCGAGGATGACCCGCTCGTAGGCGTCGGGCGACTGCTCCTCGAAGCTCTCGTAGGAGAAGTCCATCGAGGCCTTCTGCACGCGGAAGGCGTGGCCGGGCACCTTGGCGCCGAAGCGCAGGCTCAGACCCTCGTCGGGCTGCACGCGCACGATGAGGGCGTCGGGCTCGAGGCCCGCCGCCGTCCCGGGGAACAGCGGGAGCTGCGGTGGGCGGCGGAACTCCATGGCGACGTCGGTGATCCGGGCGGGGAGCCGCTTGCCGGTGCGCACGTAGACCGGGACGCCGGTCCAGCGCCAGTTCCGGACCTCCAGTCGCATCGCGACGAAGGTCTCGGTCGCGCTCAGCGGATCGACCCCGGGCTCCTCCCGGTACCCCGGCATCAGCTCCTCCCGGGTGCCGCCGCGGGTGTACTGCCCCCGCACCGCGTTCTCGGCGATCTCCGCGTCGCCGTCCAGCGTCCGGATCGCGCGCAGCAGCTTCACCTTCTCGTCGCGGATCGCCTCCGGGTGGAACGACGTGGGCGGCTCCATGAGGAACAGCGAGAGCACCTGGAGGACGTGGTTCTGCACGATGTCGCGCATCGCGCCGGTGGTCTCGTAGAAACCGCCCCGCTCGCCGACGCCCAGGGTCTCGGCGACGGTGATCTGCACGTTGTCGACCCACGTCCGGTTCCAGATCGGCTCGAAGATCGAGTTGGCGAACCGCAGCGCCAGCAGGTTCTGCACCGTCTCCTTGGCCAGGTAGTGGTCGATCCGGAAGATCTGTTCCTCGACGAACGCCGACGAGAGGTCGGCGTACAGCTCCCGGGCGCTGGCCTCGTCCCAGCCGAACGGCTTCTCGACGACCACGCGGATGGAGCTGTCGCCGGCCGGCACGGACAGCCCCGCCTTGCCGAGGTTGACCGCGATCGGCCCGAACAGGCGCGGGGGCGTGGCGAGGTAGTACACCCGGTTCCCGGCGGTCCCGTGCCGGCCGTCGCACGTCGCGAGGACCTCGGCCAGGCGCTGGTAGGTGGCCGGGTCGTCGTAGTGGCCGCTCACGTAGCGGGCCGTCGCCGTCATGTCCTGCCACCGCGGGTTCCCCGCGGTGGGGGCGTCGCGGCGGCAGGCGTCCGCGAACTCGGCGTCGGTCATCGGCGTGCGGGCGACGCCGACGAGCGTCACCTCCGGAGGGAGCGCCCCGTAGCCGGCCAGCCGGGCGAGGGCGGGCAGGAGCTTGCGGGCGGTGAGGTCACCCGAGGCGCCGAAGATCACCAGCGCGCAGGGCGGAGACCGACGACCCGTGTCGATGCTCATGTCCGGAGAGCATGCCCATCCCGGATGCCTATGGACAGGCCTCTCGGGGGGGGCGCCGGCAGGCGCGCCCGATCCGAGCCGGACAGCTCCTCGGCCCCGTCGCCGGCCGCGGCTTCGCCTGCGGGCGAATCCGCAGGACGACCGTTCGCCTGCGGTCGTAGCCGACGGGGGATCCGCCGGTCACGCTCGCGTCGTGACCGCGTCATTGGCGCAGCGGCCGCTGGATCACCGGTGGGCCGAGGCATCGCGCAGCACTGTCGCAGCGATCCGTGCGGCTGCCGCGGCCGCCGCGGAGGCGGCGCTGACCTACGACGACGTCGCGTGCGCCGCGGAGGCCGCCTGCAGCGCCGACCCGTCCGGGCCGCACCGCGACCGGGCAGCCCGCATGCGCCGGCGTGCAGGGGAGGAGCGGCGCGAGGCGGTGCGGATGTGGGCGTTGGCCGACGCGCTCGAGTTCGCCGCGCACTGACCGGTGGTTCCCGGACACGCGAACCGACACCCCCACGGTGCGCAGCCGCGTGCCCGCTCGTCCGGCGGGGCCCGCGGCCGGCGCGTCTGCTGACCGCGGGTGGCCGCGCGCGATCGGCTTCTCGGACGAGCAGGACGCCGCTGAGCCCAGGCGGGGTGCCTCCGCGCGCGGCGCCCCACGAGCAGGCAGCCGGGGCACGGGTGGGGCGCGATGGCCGACAGCCGGGGGCACGCGCAGCGCGCGGGGCCGACGAGCCGGTCCGGGGTGGCGGCGCGTCGCGCCGCGGCCGAGCGGGCCCGGCGCTCCGCGGTGGAGCTCGTCGCCGAGGCCGGCGCCTGCCGGCAGCGGGCGGAGGAGCTGCGCCGGGGACTGGAGGCCCGGCGGCTGCGGGCCGCCGCGGGCGGCGGGTCAGGTGCGCAGGGTGGCGCTGGGCAGCACGCCGTAGGCGGCGCGGTAGCGCTCGGTGAACCGGCTGGGCGTGAAGCCCCAGCGGGCGGCGACGGCGGTCACGGTGACTCCGTCGCCGGGGGTGGCGTCGCGCAGCTGCCGGTGCGCCTCGGCCAGCCGCACCTGGCGGAGGTAGGCGGTCGGGGTGGTGTCCAGGTGCCGGCGGAAGGCCAGCTGCACCGCGCGGGGGGTGACGTAGGCGGCGCGGGCGATGTCGGCGAGCCCGATGTCGCGGTCGTAGTTGGCGTCGATGAACGCGATCGCGCGGCGCAGCGTGGCGGGGTGGGCGTCGACGCGGTCCGCGGGGACCGGCGGTGCGACGGCGGTGTTCGGGAAGACCGCGAGTGCGGTGGCGGCCAGCAGCCGCGCGGCCGGCCCGAGCAGCAGCGGTGAGTCTGCGGCCTCGGGGTCGGCGAGCAGGTCGTCGACGAAGCGGGTGACCTGCCGCCAGCGTGCGGCGTCACCGGGGGCCGGATGCATGGCCGTGAACTGCCACCACCCGCCGGGCGCGGCGGCGCCGCGGGCCACGTCGGTGAGCAGCGCCTGCGGCAGGGTGACGGTGCGAGCCTGGGCCTTGTGGGTGCGACTGACGTCGGTGGACTGTGGATGGACGGCGACGTAGACGTCCCCCGGCGCGTAGCGGTCGGTGCTCTGTCCGCGCTCGAGCCCGATGGTGCCCCGGATGACCGTGCTGATGACGACGTCGTCTCGGCCGTGGACGTCGAAGGTGATGTCGGCCGGCAGCGTGAGGTCGCAGAAGGTGAACGGGCCGGGGTCGACCGTCCGCAGGTCCAGCAGCCAAGTGGCGTCGCGCGGGGCGTCCACCTGGAGGCGACCGCTGTAGAGGGTGTCGAGGAGCTCGCGTGCCTCGGCCGGGTCGCGGGTGCGGAACTCGGTGCGTCGGGGCGCTGTGGTGGTCGGGGCGGTCTCGGCGGTCATTACCCTCTCCTCGGGGCGTGTGCGGCCGCGGTGGTTCAGGTGCGCAGGGTGTGGGCGGGGGTCACCCCGTAGGCGGCGCGGTAGGCGGCGGCGAACCGGTCGGGCTTGGCGAAGCCCCAGCGGCCCGCGATCGCCGCGACCGTGTCCCCGGCGGTGGGGTCGGCGGCCTGCAGCTCCCGGTGCGCGCCTTCCAGCCGCACCCGCCGCGCGTAGCCCATCGGACTCAGCCCGAGGTGGCGGGCGAAGGCCAGCTGCAGCGCCCGCGGCCCGACCCCGGCGGCGCGGGCGACGTCGGTGACGGTGATCGGCAGCGAGGCGTGCGCGTCGATGAACGCCACCGCCCGGCGCACCACCGCCGGCGCCACCGCACCCGGCTCGGGCAGGTAGCCGGACGTCATCGTGGTGTTCGGGAACGCCGCCAGCGCGGTCGCCGCCAACAGCTCGGCCAGGTGCGCGGCGACCAGCGGCTCGGCCAGCCCGCTGCCGGGGTCGGCCATCTGCTGGTGCACGAACCGCATCAGCCCCAGCCACGTGCGGCGCATCGGCTCGGACACCGGACTCATCCCGTCGAACCGCACGTCGGTACCGGGCACGCCCAGCCGCTCCTCGGCCACCCGCTCGATCACCGCCAGCGGCAGCCGCACGATGCTCACGTCCACGTCGTCCCACACGTTCCAGAACGGCACGCCGGTCGGGCACCGCAACACCACGCCCGGTCGCGTGGTGACCTGGTCCCGGCCCGCCACGTACCGGCACCCACCGCTCACCGGACTGGCCACCACCAGGTGGCTCAGCGGAGCGACCGCGCAGCGCATGCCCGCGGTGAACCGCAGCCGGTCCGCGGTCAGGTGACCGGCCGTTGCCGACCGGAGCTCGCAGGTGAACGACCCGCGGACGCCGGAGAACACGAGCGGGCGCTCCGGCCGGTAGAGATCGGTGAGCACGGCCTCGGCGACGTCCGGCTCCCGGATGGACAACTCGACGACCTCGACCGGCATGACGCGCCTCCGGGGTGCGCGTTTCCCGGGGCCGTGGCTGGGCCGCCACCGGCAGCGCCGGCCCCACCGACGGTAGCCGCCGGTACCCGATGTGCGAAGCCCCTCGCCCAGCAGCGCAGTCGGTGCCGCGTCGAGCACCCACTCGACACCGGGCGGAGGTCCCGGCGAGGTCCGTGAGGTGCTGTTCGACCGGGCCACCCTCACTCGCCGAAGGCGGCGCCGACGACCTCCATCCCCCACGCGATTCGTAGGGACCGGTGGGCCGATACGGATCGCCTCGTTCCGATACAGAGGCGTAGGTCCCTGTATCCGACAGGACCGCTCGGCCACGGTGGCGGCATGGCTGAGACCACGGTCGCCCCTGCCGGACACCTCCCGACGTCGGGGGACGCCTGCCCCGCCGTGCTCGCCCTGGCCGGGCCCGCTCCCGCCGACGGCGCCCGATGAGCTGCGCGCGAGCTCCGCACGGCCGGCGCGCCGGCTGTCAGCGAGGCGCCGCCTGCTCCCGCTCGGCCGGCTGGGCGGTCGGTGCCGACGGTGTGCTCCCCAGCCCCCGCCCGGCCGACGGGTCCCCGATCCCCGGAGCGACGGCGGTCGGCCGGTTGCACGTGATCGGACAGGCCGGGCGGGCGATCTGCTCGACCCCGGTCGTTCCCCTGGATCCCCGGACCTGGACCTGGCCCGACTCCGCCGATCGCGTCCACCCGCTGTGCTGGGCCTGCCTGGCCCTCACCCACGGGGCCGACGACGGACCCCCCCTGAACCGATGATCATCGTCATGAGCCTGCTGTCCCGGTGGTGGCAGATCCGGCAGCGCGTGCGGACCGTCGTCGCGGGGGTACCGACCCGCGGTGCCCTGGCCAACGCCCGCCGCGCCGTCGAGCGTGACCTGGAGGCCGCCGCCCAACGGGAGGAAGCCGAGCGAGCAGTCGCCCGGGCCGTGGCGCGCGCCGCCGAGCACCCCTCGGTTCTGCCGCGCCCCGCCCGCTCCCGCTGAACCCCCCCACCGCCGACCGTGGCCGGCTCGGCCGGCCGGTGTCCCGGTGCGGGTGCGCCGGCCCACCCCGCGGGCTCACCTGACCAGCAGCGCGATGGCGGCGTAGTGGCAGGTGGCGGCGGCACACACGAACGCGTGGAAGACCTCGTGATACCCGAAGACCGACGGGAGCGGGTCGGGGCGGCGGAAGTGGTAGGCGACGGCGCCGGTGATGTAGAGCAGCCCGCCCGCGACGACGAGGGCCGCGGCGAGGCCGCCGGCCGCGGCCCACAGCGCCGGCACCGCGAGCGCGTTGACGGCCCCCAGCGCGATGAACGCTCCTCCGACCAGCCACTCCGGCGCGTCCATGCGGGCCAGACGGGCCCGGATCCCCAGGGCGGTGAGGGCCCACAGCAGGACCAGGCACAGCCGCCCGTAGGTGCCGGGCACGGCGTGGAGGAACACCGGAGTCGCCGTCCCGGCGATCAACAGGAAGATCATCACGTGGTCGGCCCGCTGCAGGACCCGGCGGGCGACCGGCCCCCAGCTGCCCCGGTGGTACAGGGCACTGACGCCGAACAGCCCGCTGAGGCAGCCGGTGTAGATCCCGACGCCGATCACCGGCCCCCGGCCGTGGACGGCGGCCCACAGCAGCGGGCCGGCGACGAGCGACGCGGCGAACCACACCAGGTGCAGCCAGCCGCGCAGGAGGGGCTTGGCGTAGGACACCGCGCGCCGCGCGTCGTAGTGCACCGTCGGACCGGTCCTGGCAGGGCGGTCCCCGTGGCCCGGCCGGCTGACGGTCATGCCACCTGCCCGGCGCGCAGCCGGAGCGTGCCCCACGTGGTCCTGCGGGCACCGGTCGGGCGTCGACGAGGGATCGGTGGCGTGGGCGGGCCACCCGCCCGTGGCGGCAGCGGCCGAGAGCCGGTCCGGACGACGCACGGGGCTGCCGGTCCTCCGCCGTCCGGCCCTCGGTCACGCACGGTCGCCGGCCCGGCGGTGGCCTCCCGTCCGGACGCGCGGGGGAGGCGGGTCACCCGGGGAGCCGCGGCCCGGGCGGTGGGCGGACCCAGCCCGCGGCCGGCGTGCCCTTCGGCGGGCGTCGTCCCGGTGGTGCGCGTCGCGATGTCCACGGCTGGCCCTTCACGGTCCTGCAGGTGGGGAGCCGCGGGCACGAGCGGATGCGCAGCCGATGTCCATCCGTGCCCGCGCCACCACGTCGCAAACCCGCGAGGAGACGGTGCGGGAGTCCGAGGACCCACGCGCCGGCCGGGCCGGCACCCACGCGGACGCCGTCCCGGCCCCTCCCGCCGTCCCGGCTGGCACTCGCACGAACGGGGGCCACCCGGCGTCCGGAGTTTGGGCACCGGTCGTTTGCGGGAGGAAGTGACCGCAGGCGGTCCCACCGTGCCGACGCCCGACGCCCGGGGCGGTTCGCCGCCCGGCCCCGGCGGACGGGGCCGGCGCCACCGACGGGTCGGGACGGGAGGATCGTGACGGTCGTCGCGGAGTTCCGGTCCGTGCTCGCCGAGTCGGCGGGGGAGCTGGCCGGGCCCGAGCTGCTGCCCGAGCGGCTGGCCCGTGCGTGCGCCCGGGTGCTGCCGGTCGACGGTGCGGGCATCGGGCTCTTCTTCGTCGACGGCCAACGGCTGCCGCTGGGCTCGAGTGACGCGGCGGCGGCGACGGCGGAGCGGCTGCAGTTCACGATCGGGGCCGGGCCGTGCCTGACGGCGCACGCCGAGGGCGGCCCCGTGGTGGCCGACGAGGTGACGATCCGGTCCCGGTGGCCGGCGTTCCACGACGGGCTGGTCACCAGCACCCCGATCCGTGGGGTCATCTCGCTGCCGCTGCACGGGGGGCTGCGCGGCATCGGGGCGCTGGACCTGTACACGGTCCCGCCGAACGACGTGACCGCGTTGAGCCTGGCGCACGCGCTGGCGATCAGTGCCGAGGTGAGCTCGACGTTCCAGCAGAACAGCGAGGCGACGCGCGGTGAGAGCGACGGGCCGGTGTGGCTGGACGCGCCGGCCGCCGGACGGCGCTCGGTCGTGTGGCGGGCCATGGGCTTCGTCAACGCCGGCCTCGAGGTCAGCAGCACCGACGCGCTGGCGCTGCTCCGGGCGCATGCCTACACCCGCGGCGGGGACCTCGACGAGCTCGCCCGGCGCATCGTCGAGGGAGAGGTCCCCCTGAGCGGCCTGCTCGACCGCGGCGGAGACCTCTAGCCCCGCCGTCGCCGTCCGTGTCCCTGCGGCGGCCGGGACGGCGGGCGGTGACCGCAGGCGGTGACGTCCTGGACGCGGCGATGCGCCCGCCCCGACGGAGAGCTGCGTACGCTCGGGTCCGGTCGTGGGAGCCAGCCTGCGCCGACCGTGCGTCCAACCCCGGCGTGCCACGTCAGCGCGGGCTCCGAGGCGGAGTCCGCAACCGAGGTGCCCGCCCCGGTGCAGCAGACCGGAGCCGTGCCGTGGACAGCAGCCAGGATCCCCGCCTCGACGACGCTGCCGGGGCACCCCGGCGGCGGGGGCGCCTGCCTGCTCCGGAGCTGTCGATGGAGGACGAGCTGCACACCGTGGCCGCGCTGGCCAGGACGGTGGTGCCCGGCGACACCGAGACGTCGGTGTCGCTGCTCGTCGACGACGTGCCCACCACGGTGGCCGCCACCGGCCGGCTGGCCGTCGACGTCGACGAGGCGCAGTACGAGCGTGACCACGGGCCCTGCCTGCACGCCGCGCGCACCGGTGAGCTGGTCGAGGTCGCCGACACCCGCACCGACAGCCGGTGGCCGGACTACGTGCCGCGGGCGGTCGCCCACGGCGCCCTGAGCTCGCTGTCCGTCCCACTGGTGATCGACGCCGACCGCGGCGTCGCCGGCGCGCTGAACATCTACGCCCGCCAGGCCCACGCCTTCGACGAGGACGCCCGGGCCGCCGCCACCCGCCTGGGCCCGCACGCCGCCGCGGCGGCCGGCGATCTGCACGCGATGCGGAGCGCCCGTGCGATGGCCGACGACCTGCGGATCGCCCTCGAGGCCCGCGCGGTGATCGACCAGGCCACGGGCGTGCTGATGCAGCGGTTCGGGCTGACCGCCGACCAGGCGATCCGCGCGCTGGTCCGGGCGTCGGCGGGCGCGGCCTGCCGGGTCCGCGACGTCGCCCACGTCCTGGTGCGGACGGGGGAGCTGCCGGCCGGACCGCCGGGTGGGGAGGGGTGACCGCCCCCGCCGGATGCGCGCCGGCGGCCTGCACCGGGGCGGTCCGCAGCTGGTCGCCGGTGCGCGGGCCGACGAGGGTGTCCGATGGTCCCGGTCGTCCGACGGGAGCCGGCGTCCGGTCCGACCCGCGCGCGTGCGACACGATGACCTCTCGCGGCACGCCCCCCACCGCGGCCGAGGAGTCCCCCATGACGCAGCGACGGCAGCGGGTCACCGAACTCCGCCTCGTGGTCACCGCGACGGACCACGAGGCCGCGGTCCGCTTCTTCCGCGACGTGCTGGGGCTGCCGGAGCAGGAGGCCCACGAGGCCCGCGGTGGCCACGTCGTCATCCTCGACGCCGGCCGGGCGACGCTGGAGATCAACGACCCGCCCTACGCCGAGTACATCGACGAGGTCGAGGTGGGACACCGCGTCCCGGGCCGGATCCGCGTCGCGTTCGAGGTGCCCGACACCCGCGCCGCGACCGCGGACCTGGTCGAGGCCGGCGCGGAACTGGTCGCCGAGCCGACCGTCACCCCGTGGGACACGCTCAACTCCCGGCTCCACGGCCCGGAACGGCTCCTGCTGACCGTCTTCGGTCCCGTGGAGGAGCAGCCGTAGCGTCCGGGCCGCAGCGGCGGCTCCCGCCCCGACGCCCGCACGGCGGCCGCGCCGGCACGCCGAGGTGCCGTGCGTCCCGGCCGGCGCCGCCGCAGCCGGGGACCGCCGATCCGCGGATCGGCCGTCCCTGAACACGGGCGCCACGCGCGGTGAGGCTGGGGTCCCCACGACCCGAGGAGCACCCGATGCCGCGCACCCGACCCGACGTCCCCGTCCCCGACCTCACCGGCCGCCGCGCCGTCGTCACGGGAGGCAGCGACGGGGTCGGCCTCGTGCTGGCCCGCCGGCTCGCCGCGGCCGGCGCCGAGGTGGTCCTGCCGGTCCGCAACCCGCGCAAGGGCGAGGCCGCGGTCGCCCGGATCCGCGCCCAGGTCCCGGACGCCGGCGTCTCCCTGCGCGACCTCGACCTGTCCTCCCTCGCCTCCGTCGCGGCGCTGGGCGAGACGCTGCGCGCCGAGGGGCGGCCGGTGCACCTGCTCGTCGCGAACGCCGGCGTCATGCGGCCGCCGGACCGGCAGACGACGGCCGACGGCTTCGAGCTGCAGTTCGGCACCAACCACCTGGGGCACGTCGCGCTCGTCGCCGCCCTGCTGCCGCTGCTGCGGGCCGGCCGGGCGCGGGTGACCTCGCAGACCAGCGTCGCGGCGCGCCGGGGGGCGGTGAACTGGGACGACCCGAACTGGGAGCGGTCCTACGACGGGCAGCGCGCCTACGCCCAGTCGAAGGTCGCCGTCGGCCTGTTCGCCCTGGAGCTGCAGCGGCGCAGCGCCGCCGCGGGCTGGGGGATCACCAGCGACCTGGCGCACCCCGGGATCGCGCCGACCAGCCTGCTCGCGGCCCGGCCCGAGGTCGGCCGCGCCCGGGACACCACCGCCGTGCGGCTCATCCGCGTGCTGTCGCGGCTGGGCCTCACCGGCACCGTGGAGAGCGCGGCGCTGCCGGCCCTGCTCGCCGCGACCGCGCCGGACGGCGGCGGCCGGTTCTACGGCCCGGACGGTCCCGGCTCCGCCGGTGGCGCCCCCGCGGAGCAGGAGCCCTACCGCCCGGTGCGCGGTCCCGGGGACGCCGAGCGGATGTGGCGCCTGTCCGAGCAGCTGACGGGGGTGGCCTTCCCCGCGGCCGCGCGCGACGGGGTGCGGCCCCTCCCGCGCTGACCGTCCCGGGCCGTCCCCGCTCAGCCGGGGACGGCCCGGTCGGCGGGCGACGCCGAGGTGCCGAGGACGGCCAGCAGCTGCAGCCGCTCGGCGCTCTCGCTGCCCGGGACGGCGGTGTACACGAGCAGCCGGTGCGACTGGTCCGGGTCGACGAGTGACTGGCAGGCCAGCTCCAGCGGTCCGACGACGGGGTGGACGAACCGCTTGACCTCGCGCGGGCGGATGCCGACCTCGTGCGCGTCCCACAGCCGCCGCAGCTCCTCGCTGCGGGCCAGCGCCAGCTCGGCGAGGCGCGCGGCCCGCGAGCCGGGGCCGCGCAGGGTGACCAGCTCACGCAGGCCCGAGGCGTACAGCCGGGACAGGAACGCGTGCTCCTCCGGGGCGTACAGCGCCCGCGTGGCCGGGTCGGTGAACCACCGGTAGCCGAGGCTGCGCGCCGGCCCGGCGCGCAGGGTCGCGTCGCCGGTGAGCGCGACGGCGAGCGGGGTCTGCCGCAGCGTCTCGCCGAGCTCGGTGACGATCTCCGCCGGCGTGTCGCCGAGCCGGTCCAGGATCCGCAGCAGCCCAGGGCCGACGTGCTCGCCGTCGGCACCGCGGGCGGGTGGGTGGTGGCCGGCCAGCCGGAACAGGTGGTCGCGCTCGTCGAGCGAGAGGTGCAGGCCCTGCGCGATCGCGGCCACCATCTGCTCCGACGGCTGCGGCCCGCGTTCCTGCTCCAGCCGCGCGTAGTAGTCGGTGGACATGTGGCAGAGGACGGCGAGCTCCTCGCGCCGCAGCCCGCTCGTCCGGCGGCGCGGCCCGCGGGGGAGGCCCACGTCCTCCGGCTGCAGCGCCTCCCGACGGCGGCGGAGGAACTCGGCCAGCCCGGCCCGGTCGATCACGTCGCCTCCCTCGTCGGTGCTGCGTCGTTCCTACCGTCGCCGGGAGCGGTCATCCACGGACCGCCGGTCCCTCCCTCGTCCGGACGGGGACCGCCGCGCGCACGGCGCCGGCCGGCGGTGAGCCGGTCCCGAGCGGCTCGCCCTACTGCCGGCGGGGTGGTGGACTCGGCGCGGTGACGCGCCCCGGCGTCGCCGGCCGGCGGGTGCGGAGGTGGGGGCGTGCGGCTGCGTCCACGCGGGCTGGTCCTGCTGGTGGCGCTGGCCTCCGCCGTCGCCCAGGCCTTCGGCCGGTTCTCCTACGCCCTGCTGCTGCCGGCGATCGACCGCGACCTGCTCGGGTCCTACGCCGTCGCCGGGCTGGTCGCCACGGCCAACGTCACCGCCTACCTCCTCGGCACCGTCGCGGTCAGCGCGCTGTCCCGCCGCGCCCGGCCGGCCGGGCTGATCAAGGCCGGCCTCGCCTGCAGCGCGGCGGGGCTGGGCCTGCTCTCCGTCGCCGGGGGCGCCGGCGGCCTCGCGGTGGGGCTCACCCTGACCGGCGTCGGCGGGGCCTTCATCTGGGTGCCGGCCCCCGGGCTCGCCGGCTCCGTCGTCCGCCCCTCCCGCCGGGGCGCGGCGATCGGCGTCGCCGGCTCGGGCATCGGCGGCGGCATCGTGCTGGCCAGCGCCCTGACCTGGACCCTGCGGTCCTGGGGCGGGGACGCCTCCTGGCGCACGGTGTACCTGGTGGAGGCCGCGATCGCCGTCGCCGTCCTCGGACTGTGCCTGCTGCTGCTGCGCCCGGCGCCCCGCCGCGACGACGACGTCCCCGTGCGCGCGGGCGCCCTGCGCCGGGTCCCCGGGTGGATCGGCCTGGCCGGCGGCTACGCCGCGTACGGCCTGGCCTACTCCGTCTACACCAGCTACCTGGTGACCGCCCTCGAGGACGACGCGGGCTTCTCGGCCGGTCACGCGTCGGCGGCCTACACGCTCGTCGGCGTCGGGCTGGTCGCCGGCGGGATCGTGCTCGGGCCGCTGTCGGACCGGTGGGGCCGCGGCCCCACGCTCGTCGGCGGCTACCTCCTCATGTCCGCGGCGATCCTGCTCGTGCCGCTGGGTGCCGAGCCGCCGGCCTCGGCGTCGGCGCTGCTGTTCGGGCTGACGATGTCCGGGCTGCCGGCGGTCATCGCGGCCCACCTGTCGGACTCCCTGACCCCGCGGGAGTTCGCCGGGGCCTTCGGCCGCTGCACCCTCGCCTTCGGCCTGGCGCAGCTGGCCGGCCCCCCGCTCGGCGGCTGGCTCGCCGAGACGACGGGCGGCTTCCTCGTCCCGTTCCTCCTCGCCGGCCTGGTGGCGGCGGCCGGCGCGGGACTGAGCGTCGACGTCGTCCGCACCTCACGCCGGCGGCGGGACGACGTCCCCGCGTGACCGGCGCGCCGGCCGTGCGGCACGAGCGCCTCCCCTCCGACAGCACCGCAGCGGGAAGTCGGTGGCGCACCGAGACGGTCGTCCCGGACGGCGCCGCCGGACACCCGTCCGGCGCGCAGGCGATGGACCCGTCGCTGCGCCCGCCCGCGGCCCGGGTCGGCCACGACGAGGGCAGGGCCCGCGCCGGGCGGCTCAGCGGGTCCTGGTGCGACGCCTGACAGCATGTGCCGGTGCGCGCCGTCGTCGTCGACTCGGTCCGGGCCCGGCCCCAGGTGCGGGAGGTGCCCGAGCCCACCGCCCCGCCCGGCGGGGTGGTGCTGCGCGTGCTGGCCACCGGGATGTGCCGCAGCGACTGGCACGCCTGGGCCGGACACGACGACGAGGTCGCGTTCCCCCACGTGCCCGGGCACGAGCTCGCCGGGGTGGTGGCCGAGGTCGGGGCGGAGGTCACCCGCTGGCGGGCGGGGGACCGGGTGACCGTCCCGTTCGTGTGCGGCTGCGGGCGCTGCGCGTGGTGCCGGGCCGGGGAGGCGCAGGTCTGCCCGGACCAGCAGCAGCCGGGCTTCACCCACTGGGGGTCCTTCGCCGAGTACGTCGCCCTGCACGCCGCGGACACCACTGGTGCGCATCCCCGACGAGGTCGACGTCGGGAGCGCGGCGAGCCTGGGGTGCCGGTTCGCCACGGCCTACCGCGCCCTGGCCGCCCGCGCGCGGGTCGGCGAGGGGGAGTGGGTCACCGTGGTGGGCGCGGGCGGCGTCGGCCTGAGCGCGGTGGCGGTCGCCCGCGCGCTGGGGGCCCCGGGTGGTCGCGGTGGACCGCAACCCCGAGGCCCTCGCCGTGGCCGCCGCTCTCGGCGCGGAGCACACGGTGCGGGCCGACGGACGTGACGTCCCGGCCGCCGTCGCGGAGCTGACCTCCGGCGGCAGCCACGTCGCCGTCGACGCCGTGGGCAGCGAGCAGACCTGCGCGGACTCGGTCCTGAGCCTGCGCCGGCGGGGGCGCCACGTGCAGGTGGGGCTGCTGCCGCCGGTCGACGGCCACCCGCGGGTCCCGATGGCACGGGTGATCGGCTGGGAGCTGGACCTGCTGGGCAGCCACGGCATGGCCGCGGCCGACTACCCGGCGATGATGGCGCTCGTCGAGCAGGGCTCGCTGCAGCCGCAGCGGCTGGTCGAGCGGACCATCGGCCTCGACGGGGCGGCGGCCCTGCTGCCGGTGTTCGACCGGACGACGGTCGCCGGGATCACCGTGGTCGACCCCGCCCGCTGACCCCCCGGCCCGGGCGCCCGTCCGACGGCGGCTCCCCGGCTCCGGCCTCCGCGGACGGCGGCGGACGCCCTGTCGGCGCCCGGGTGCCGGTACTACCGTCGCGCGATGGCGGGCAGCGTGGACTTCGTCGTCGTGGGCGGTGGCTCGGCCGGGGCGGTGGTCGCCGCCCGGCTGTCGGAGGACCCGGACGTCCGGGTGGCGCTGGTCGAGGCCGGGGGACGGCCGCCGGCGGCCGAGCTGGTGCCGGCCGCCTGTCCCGTCCTGCAGGCGGACCCCGAGACCGACTGGATGCTCACCGCCGACGCGGGCGCCTGCGGCAAGGGGCTGCGGGGCGGCCGGATGATGGTGCCCCGCGGCCGGATGCTCGGCGGCTCGTCGGGCATCAACTACATGGCCTACGTGCGCGGCCACCCGGGTGACTTCGACGCCTGGGCCGCCGGGGGTGCCGACGGCTGGGGCTTCGCGGACGTCCTGCCCTACTTCCGGAAGAGCGAGGGGCTGGTGCCGAGCGAGGCCCTCCCGCTCGACCTGCCCGCCCACGGCACCGACGGGCCGCTCGGCGTGTCGGTGCGCAGCCCGGTGCTGCCAGGGGCGCAGGCGTTCGTCGACGCCGCGGTCGCCGCCGGCATCCCGCTCGGTGACTACAACGGCCGCGACCGGGGCGGCCCGGCCGGCGTCGTCTCGCTGTTCCAGACGACCACGAAGCACGGCATGCGCTCGAGCACCTACCACGCGTTCCTCGAGGGCGAGGCCGAGCAGCGGCCGAACCTGACGGTGATCCCGCACGCCCGGGCCACCCGGGTGCTCCTCTCGGGCGAGCCGGGTGCCCTGCGGGCCACCGGGGTCGAGTACGTCACCGCCGCCGGCACCACCGAGGTGGTCGAGGCCGGCCGCGAGGTGGTCCTCAGCGCCGGCGCGGTCGGGTCACCGCACCTGCTCCTGCTCTCGGGCGTCGGGCCGCGCGAGCAGCTGGAGTCCCTCGGCGTCCGGTGCCTGGTCGACGCCCCCGAGGTGGGCCGCCACCTCAAGGACCACCTGCAGGTGGGGCTGATGTTCCCGGCGCCCGGGCTGGGCGTCCCGATGGCCACCGTGCGCGTGGCCCTGGGGCCGGACGCGCTGCGGGCGCCGGCCGGTCCGCTGCCGGCCGACCCGGCCGACGACGCGGTCCTGCCGCCGGAGCTGCAGGAGCTCAAGGCGGAGGCGGAGCGCCGGCTCACCGAGTGGTTCACGACCGGCAGCGGGCTGGCGTCCTCGTCGCTCTACGACGCGGGCGCCTGGTTCTCGACGGGCCTCGGGGACGAGCACACCCACGACGGGCAGATCGCCATCTTCGTGTGCGGCTACGACGTCGGCATCTGGGACTCCTGCCTGCACGTCGACGCGGCGGAGTACTTCGACGACCCGGCCGCCGACCTGTCGCCGACCGCCGAGAACGTCTTCGTGCTCGCCAACCCGGTGCAGCCGCACAGCGAGGGCGAGATCCGCCTGGCCGGTGCCGATCCGCTGGCCGCCCCCGACATCCGGATGAACTACCTCACCGACCCGCACGACGTCGCCGTGATGACCGCGGTGGTGCGCCGCGCGCTCGACGTCGTGGACCGGATGCGGCGGGAGCACGAGATCGGCGACCTCCTGGTGCCGCGGCGGCTGGCCGAGGCGCACGGGTACACCCGCGGCGACGTCCCGAGCGACGAGCTGATCGCCGACCTGGCGCGCCACTACGCGTTCACCGTCTACCACCTGACGAGCACCTGCCGGATCGGGTCGGTCGTCGACCCGCGGCTGCGCGTCCTCGGCGTCGGCGGGCTGCGCGTCGCGGACGCGAGCGTCATGCCGAACGTGGTCAGCGGCAACACGAACGCCGCAGCGATCATGATCGGCGAGAAGGCGGCCGAGCTGATCGCGCGGGAGCACGGCGTCGGGCTCCGGGAGTTCGTCGGCGCGTGACCCGCCGCACCATCGCCCCGTCCCGGCGCCGGGTCCCGGGGGGCGATGTCGAGAACGCGGGACCGGCTCCGTCCCCGGGGTGCGAGCGGCCAGGATGGGCCGCACCAGCACCGAGGAGAGACCACAGATGGCCAAGTACCTGCTGCTCAAGCACTACCGCGGCGCCCCGGCGGCGGTGAACGACGTCCCGATGGAGAAGTGGACGCCGGAGGAGATCTCCGCCCACGTGCGGTACATGGAGGACTTCGCGGCCCGGCTGGCGGGGACCGGTGAGTTCGTCGACGGGCAGGCGCTGTCCCCGGAGGGGATGTGGGTCCGGTACGACGGCGAGGGGCGCCCGCCGGTCACCGACGGCCCGTTCGCCGAGACCAAGGACCTCATCGCCGGCTGGATGGTGATCGACGTCGACAGCCAGGAGCGCGCCGTCGAGCTGGCCGGGGAGCTGTCGGCCGCGCCCGGGGCGGGCGGGGAGCCGATCCACGAGTGGCTCGAGGTGCGCCCCTTCCTGGGCGCGCCGCCCACCATCGAGGGATGACCGCCCCGCTGGACGAGGTCCTGCTGCGCAGCCTCACCCCCAGCGTGCTCGGCGTCCTCGTCCGCCGCGGAGCCGACTTCGCGGCGGCCGAGGACGCCGTGCAGGACGCGCTGGTGGAGGCGGTCCGCACCTGGCCGGCCGACCCGCCGCGGGACCCGAAGGGCTGGCTGGTCACCGTGGCCTGGCGCCGGTTCCTCGACGCGACCCGGG
The DNA here is from genome assembly GCF_054050435.1 of Geodermatophilus sp. SYSU D01036. Classification (NCBI taxonomy): domain Bacteria; kingdom Bacillati; phylum Actinomycetota; class Actinomycetes; order Geodermatophilales; family Geodermatophilaceae; genus Geodermatophilus; species Geodermatophilus sp. SYSU D01036. The sequence goes on from NZ_JBJGZJ010000003.1 coordinate 87,474, forward strand.
CCGACGCCGCCCGCCGCCGGCGCGAGGACGTCGTCGACGAGCAGCCCGCGCCCGGGCCCGTGCCCGGCGCGGACGACACGCTGCACCTCTACTTCCTGTGCGCCCACCCGTCGCTGACGCCGTCGTCGGCGGTCGCGCTCACGCTGCGCGCCGTCGGCGGGCTGACCACCCGCCAGATCGCGCAGGCCTACCTGGTGCCCGAGGCGACGATGGCGCAGCGCATCAGCCGGGCCAAGCGCACCGTCTCCGGCGTGCGGTTCGACCGGCCCGGCGACGTCGCGACCGTGCTGCGCGTCCTCTACCTGGTCTTCAACGAGGGCTACTCCGGCGACGTCGACCTCGCCGCCGAGGCCGTCCGGCTCACCCGGCAGCTCGCGGCCGTGGTCGACCACCCCGAGGTGGCGGGGCTGCTGGCCCTCATGCTGCTCCACTCCGCCCGGCGCCCCGCCCGGACCGCGCCCGACGGCAGCCTGGTGCCGCTCGCCGAGCAGGACCGGAGCCGGTGGGACACCGGGATGGTCGCCGAGGGCGTCGCGGTCCTGCAGGCGGCCCTCGCGCGGGACCGGCTGGGGGAGTACCAGGCCCAGGCCGCCATCGCGGCCCTGCACGCGGACGCACCCACCGCCGCGGAGACCGACTGGGGGCAGATCGTCGAGTGGTACGACGAGCTCGTCCGCCTGACCGGCAGCCCGGTCGTCCGGCTCAACCGGGCGGTGGCCGTCGGCGAGGCCGACGGGCCACGCGCCGGCCTGGCCGCGCTCGCGGTCCTGGACGACGACCTGCCCCGCCACACCGCGGTCGCGGCGTACCTGCACGAGCGCGACGGCGACCTCGCGACGGCGGCGCGGCTGTACGCCGAGGCGGCGGCGAGGGCGACCGACCGCGCCGAGCGCGACCACCTGCTGCGCCAGGCCGCCCGGCTCAACGCCGGCCGTGGACGCTGAGGGCACCGACCGGCGCTGCACCGCCCACCCGCCGCCACCGCCGGGCATCCTCGGACCGGGCCGGTCCCGGCCCGCGGCGACGAGGGAGGTGCGGGTGGAGGGGACGACGCTGGGCGGCCGGTACCGGCTGGACGGCGTGCTGGGCCGCGGCGGCATGGGCACCGTCCACGCGGCCACCGACGTCGCCCTCGGCCGCCGGGTCGCGGTCAAGGTGCTCGACCCCGCCGTCGCCGACCGCGCCGGGACGTCCCGCTTCCGCCGCGAGGCCCGGGCGCTGGCCGCGCTCGAGCACCCGCACGTGGTGAGCGTCTTCGACGTCGGCGTCGACGCATCGGCCGCCTGGCTGGTCATGCCGCTGCTGCCCGGCCCCGACCTGCAGTCCCTCCTCGGCCGCGAAGGGCCCCTCCCCATCGCCGACGTCACCCGGTACGGCCGGCAGGCCGCGGGGGGCCTGGCCGCCGCGCACGCCGCGGGCATCGTGCACCGGGACGTCAAGCCGGCCAACCTCGTGCTCGCCGCGGACGGCTCCTGCGTGCTGGTGGACCTGGGCATCGCCCGGCTGGCCGACGGCGGCCCCGGTGCCGCTCCGCTGACCGGCACCGGGCTCGTGCTGGGCAGCACGCCGTTCCTCGCGCCGGAGGTCGTCGCCGGGGCGCCGGCCGGCCCGGAGGCCGACCTCTACGGCCTGGGCGCGACGCTGTTCACCCTGCTGACCGGCCGCCCGCCGTTCGAGGCCGCCGGCGTCGCGGTCCTCGCCCAGCACCTGCACGCGCCGGTCCCCTCGGCCGTGCCCCTGCGGCCGGACACCCCGGCCGCGGTGGACCGGCTGCTCGGCCGGATGCTCGCCAAGGACCCCGCCGCCCGGCCGACGGCCGCGGAGGCGGCCGCGGCGCTCGCGGGAGCGCCGGACGCACCCGGCCCCGCGCCGACGCGGGTGCTCCCGCGGCCCGCGCTCTCCGAGCACCTCCCCCCAGCGGACGGCACCCCGCGGCGACGGCGCCCGGTGCGCCTGCCGGCCGCCGTGGGGGCGGGCGCCGGGGCCCTGGCCGTGGCCGCCGCCCTGCTGACCGGCGGGGGGAGCGGGACGGCCACGGGCGGCGCGGCGGCCTCGGACAGCGGCGCGGCGGCCGCCCCGTCGTCGGCGCCGGCCCCGAGCCCGTCGCCCGTGCCGCCGCCGGCGGCCGTCCCGACCACCCCGGTGACCACCCCGCCCGCGGCCCCGCCGCCCGCCGCGGACCCGGTGCGGTCGGCGCTGGCCGCGCTGCGCGCGGCCGTCGAGCAGGCCGAGGCGGGGGGCGCGCTGACCGGCGGGGGCCGGCGCGACGTCGACCGCCGGGTGGCCGACGTCGAGCGCGCGCTGGACCGGGAGGACCCCGACCGGGTGGCGCGGGAGGTCGACGACCTCGAGCGCCGCCTCGACGACCTCCGGCGCCGCGACCGCCTCACCGGGGACGGCGCCGCCGCGCTGGCCGCCGCCGTCGCGGACCTGCGCGCCGCCCTGGGCGCGCCCGCCGGCGACGGCGGGGAGGACGGCGACGGCGGGGAGGACGGCGAGGGCTGACGGCGGTCCGCCCCGCCCCGGCCGGGGACCCGGGCCGCGGGCGTCGCGCCGGCGACCCCGGCGGATCCGCCCGGGAGGGAGGAGCCTCCTCCCATGGCCCTGCCCACGCCGCCCCTGAGCGCCCGCCTGCTGGTGATCACCGGCCTGCTGGTCACCGGTGCCGTGGCCCTCGTCTGGCTGGTCCGCTACGTGGGGTGGCGGACGGTCCGGAGGCGGCGCGGCCGCGGCTGACCGCCCCGGAGCCGTCGCTCGTCGCGAGGGCCGACACGCCGGTCGGGACGGCCGGCCGGGGCTGTGTTCCTGCCCATGCGGCAGCGGTGTTTGGGAGGGCCGGGCAGCCGTTCCCGCGGCGCCGCGTCACACCTCGTCAGCGGTCGGGCACACCGGGAGACCGCGCCGTCCCGGCTCCGGTCCGGGAGCCGCGGAGGCCGCTCGCGAGGGGCGGATCGGTCCGTACCGTCGCTCCGGCGGGAGAGACCCCTCCCGATCCACGTGGTGCAGCGCCGGAGGCCCGACCGGGCCCGGGGCGCACCACAGCGAGGCCGCCGGTGACAGGTGAGCCGGTGGGAGTGATCGGTGGCAATCCGAGACGGCGCCAGCGCGCCGCCGCAGTACCCGTACGACGCCTACAGCACGCTGGCCGGGCCCCTCGGGGAGGCCGGTGAGGGCTACACCGTCCAGTTCGAGCGGCTGGTGCGGCGCGACCACCGGCGCGGGCGCGCCCTGGTCATCAGCGCGGCCGCCATCGTCCTGGAGCTGCTGTTCCTGGTGTGGCTGCTCCGGCCCGCGCACTGGCCGGCCGACACCGGCGGCTGGACCTGGTACCTGAGCCTCACGATGGTCGTCACCATCGGGCTCATCGAGGTCCTGCGGCTGGTCAACGTGGTGACGCTGGCGCTGGCCACCTGGAACGCGCACGACCCCCTCCCGGTGCGGCCCGAGACCGGCACCCGGCTGGCGCTGCTCACCACGATCGTCCCCGGCAAGGAGCCGGTGGAGATGGTGGAGACCACCCTGCGGGCCGCGCTGCGCGTGCGGCACGACGGCCCGCTCGACGTGTGGCTGCTCGACGAGGGCGACGACGACGGGATCCGGGCCATGTGCGCCCGCCTGGGCGTGCGGCACTTCAGCCGTCGCGGGGTGGCCGCGTGGAACACCGAGTCCGGCGCGCACAAGCGCCGGACCAAGCACGGCAACTACAACGCGTGGCTCGCCCGGCACGGCGAGCAGTACGACTTCTGGATCAGCGTCGACACCGACCACGCGCCGCTGCCGAACATCGCCGAGCGGCTCCTGGGCTACTTCCGCGACCCGGACGTCGCCTTCGTCGTCGGCCCGCAGGTCTACGGCAACTACGACAACTTCACGACCCGCGCCGCGGAGTCGCAGCAGTACCTGTTCCACGCGGTCCTGCAGCGGGCGGGCAACCGCAGCACCTCGGCGATGTTCGTGGGCACCAACAACGCGGTGCGGCTCTCGGCCCTCGCCGACGTCGGCGGCCTGGCCGACAGCATCACCGAGGACGCCGCGACGTCGCTGGTCCTCCACTCCTCGCGCAACCCCGACACCGGACGGCGCTGGAAGAGCGTCTACACCCCCGACGTGCTCGCCGTGGGCGAGGGCCCGACGAGCTGGAGCGACTACTTCGTCCAGCAGAACCGGTGGGCCCGGGGCACCGACGAGGTGCTGCTGCGGCAGTTCTGGCGGCGGGTCCGCCGGCTGTCCCCGGCGCGGGCCCTGCACTACGGGCTGCTGATGTCCTACTACCCGTCGGCGGCCGTCAGCTGGGTGCTCGGGTCGGCCAACCTCTGCCTGTACCTCGTCACCGGGGTGGGCGGCGTGGTCGTGGCGGCGAACCTCTGGGCGGTCCTCTACGTCAACGCGGCCGCCCTGCAGGTCGGCGTCTACTTCTGGAACCGGCGCTACAACGTGTCGCCGCACGAGGAGGAGGGCTCCTCGGGGCTGTCGGGCATGTTCGTGTCGGTGCTCTCCGCACCCGTGTACGTCACGGCGCTGGCCGACGCCGTCCGCGGGCGGAACGTGCCCTTCGCGGTCACGCCGAAGGGCGACGACAGCAACCCGGACCGGCTCGCGACGTTCCGCAAGAACCTCGCCTGGGGCGGGGGGCTGGCCGCGGCGCTGGTCGCGTCCGTGCCTCTGGGCCACGACCACCCGGCGATGCGCGGCTGGGCGCTGCTCGCCCTGCTCACCTGCCTCCTGCCCGTCCTCATCTGGGTCGCGCAGCGCCGCCGGCCGCGTCCGGCCGCCGCGCCCCGTCCGACCACCGCACCGCAGGCCGTCCGCTTCAGCGGCAACACCGTCGCACCCGCACCACCGCTGCCCGCCGAGCAGCAGCTGGTCACCACAGGCACCCAGGGAGAGCAGCGATGAAGGGCTTCGGCGGGAGGGCGCCCCGGCGCCGGCGCGCACGCAACGTCGCGATCGTCACGACCGCGGCACTGGCCGTCGGCACCGTGAACGCACAGGTGGCCGGGGCGGCCGTGGACGACCTGGTCACCGGCTACCAGCAGGGCCGGCCCGACTACACGGCGCAGTACGGCTCGTGGGAGACCGTCGAGCTGCCGGAGGAGTTCCGCGTGCGGGCCGTCCACGCCGTCCTGCTGCGCACCGGCAAGGTCCTCATCGTGGCCGGGTCCGGCAACGACCCGGCCTCCTTCGACGCCGGGACCTTCGAGACGGTCCTGTGGGACCCGGCCGCGGACACCTACGAGCACGTCGAGACGCCGGAGGACCTCTTCTGCGGCGGCCACGCGCAGCTGCCCGACGGCAACGTCCTGATCGCCGGCGGCACCAGTCGGTACGAGGTGCTCGCCGACGACGTCACGCACGCCGCCGGGGTCATGACCGTCACGAACGAGGACCCGACCCTGACGGCGACCCTCGAGGAGGGCACCGTCTTCGTCGGGGAGGACGGGCAGCGCTACCGCGCCACGGCGCAGGCGCTGGTCACCCCCGCCGTCCAGCACGTGATGGACGGCGAGCCGATGCACATGGCGTCGGAGACGACGGTGTGGGTCGAGGCGCTGGAGGAGGGGGAGGACCCCGTCGTCCGCGGCGGCGCGCAGTTCGCCGTCGAGGGGCTGGCCGGCCGGCAGGCCCAGGACGTCTACGGGATCGCCGACGCGATCACCCTGGACAAGCAGGAGTACCGCGGCATCCCCGACTCCTACGTCTTCGACGTCACCACCGAGCGCTACGAGCGGGTCGGCGACCTCCACCACTCCCGCTGGTACCCGACGCTCGTCCCGGTGGCCGGCGGCGACGTCATGGCGGTCAGCGGGCTCGACGAGCACGGCCGCCCCTCGGCCGGCGAGGTCGAGGTGTTCGACCGGGCCACCGGGCAGTGGCGCGAGCGGCCCGAGCTGTTCCGCTACTTCCCGACCTACCCCGCGCTGCTGCGGCTGGCCGACGACCGGCTGTTCTACACCTCGTCCAACGCCGGCTACGGCCCGGCCACGGAGGGCCGCACGCCCGGCTACTGGGACCTGACGGACAACTCCTTCGACCCGGTGCCCGGGCTGCGCGACCCGCACATGAACGAGACGTCGTCGTCGGTGCTGCTCCCGCCCGCGCAGGAGCAGCAGGTGCTCGTCGCGGGCGGCGGCGAGGTCGGGGAGGGCGAGGGCAGCACCGCACGGGTCGACGTCATCGACACCGACACCCACGACGCCCACTGGACCCCGGCGCCGGACCTGCCCGCACCGGCGCGGTACGTCTCCACGGTGGTCCTGCCCGACGACCGGGTGCTGCTCACCGGCGGGAGCACCGGCTACCGCGGCAACGGGCACAGCGACACGCACGCCCCGGTCCTCTACGACGCCGGCACCAACACCATGGCCGCCGCCGCGCCCAACGAGGTCGGCCGGAACTACCACTCCGAGGCGCTCCTGCTGCCCGACGGCCGGGTGGTCACGCTCGGCTCGGACCCGCTGTACGCCGACGCGGAGAACACGCGCCCGGGGACGTTCGAGACCCGGGTGGAGATCTACACCCCGCCGTACCTGCACACCGGCGGCGAGCGCCCGCGGGTCACCGAGGCGCCGGCCGAGGTCGACCGGGGCGCGACCTTCCCGGTGCGGGCGACCGGTGCGGTGACCGCCGCCCGGCTGATGCGCCCGTCGGCGGTCACGCACGTCACCGACGTGGAGCAGCGGTCGGTCGCGCTGGACGTGTCCGGTGCCTGTCCCGGCGACGGGTCGGCCTGCGACCTGCAGCTGTCGCTGGACCCGGCCGAGGGGCTCACCCCGGCGGGCTGGTACATGCTCTTCCTGGTCGACGCCGACGGCGTGCCGTCGGTGGCCCGCTGGGTGCACGTCCGATGAGGCGCGACCGGACGACGCGCAGCCGGGTCGCGGCCGCGCTGGCCGCCGTCGCCGTGCTGGCCGGCTGCGGCGCGGGCGACCCGCCGGCCCCGGCCGGCGCCCCCGCCGACAGCTCCGCCGGGCTGGACCAGCCCGGCGGCGAGGGCAACCCGCTGGCCTGGAACGTCCTCTACGCCAACCCGGCCAGCACCGCCGGGCAGGCGGTCGCGGCGGCCTCCGAGCGGGGCGACGAGGCCACGGCGGAGCGGCTGCGGCGGATCGCCGACCGGCCGACGGGCACCTGGCTCGCCGGCGGCGTGGACCCCTACCGCACGGCGCGGGAGCTCACCGCCGCGGCCCAGGAGGTCGAGCGGGTGCCGCTGCTGGTGGCCTACAACCTCCCCCAGCGGGACTGCGGCCAGTACAGCTCGGGCGGTGCCGCCGACGTCGACGAGTACCTGGACTGGCTGGGGTCGCTCGCGGCCGGCATCGGCGACGCCCCGGCCGTCGTCGTCCTCGAGCCCGACGCCATCCCCCACGCGCTGGAGGGCTGCGCCGGCTCCCAGTCCGCCGACGAGCGCTACAGCATGCTGCGCGAGGCCGTGCGCATCCTCGGGCGCCAGCCGGAGACCGCCGTCTACGTCGACGCGGGCAACGCCAGCTGGATCGACGACCAGGACGCCCTCGCCGACGCGCTGCTCGCCTCCGGGATCGAGGAGGCCGACGGCTTCGCGCTGAACACCAGCAACTTCGAGACGACCGAGGCGACGGCGGCGTACGGCACGGAGCTCTCCGACCGGGTCGGCGGCGCGCACTTCGTCGTCGACACCAGCCGCAACGGCGCCGGCCCCCCGCCGGGCGGCGGCGACGGCGACCACTCCGCCTGGTGCAACCCCTCGGGGATGCGGCTGGGGGAGCCGCCCACGACCGACAGCGGGATCGAGCGGGTCGACGCGCTGCTGTGGATCAAGCAGCCCGGTGACTCCGACGGCGAGTGCGGCCGGGGTGAGCCGCCGGCCGGGCAGTGGTTCCCCGAGTACGCCGACCGGTTGCTGGCCGGGTAGCCGGGCGGCCGCACGGGCGCCGCGCCCGGTCGGCCGGGCGCCGGTTCTCCCGGTCGACGGCCCCGGCGCCGCCGGGGTCGCCGGCTCAGTCGTGCGGTCCTCGCGCGACCGCCACCGCGGCCCCGAGCACGGCCCCGGTACCGATGCAGCCGGCGAGGAAGCGTGCCGCGTCCCGGTGCCACCCCGTGATCCTGGAGTCGCTCCTGCGAGGGGTCACACGCACTGCTGCGTCCATGGCCGACACGGTCCCGCCGGATCGCCGTGGCGGACTCATCCCGGAGGGGTGGGAGACCGGATCGTCCGGATGCCGGGCGCCGGGACCGTCGACGCCACCGGCCCCGCGTGCCACCGTGGTCCCCAGGTGCGGTGCACCGTGCGGCGCGCCCGGGAGGACGGAGAGGGCCGTGGCCGACGTGAAGATCGAGCAGCAACTGACACTCAGCCGCCCGGAGGTCGCCCGCCTCCTCCGGTCGCTGGCGGAGGGGCTGGACTCCGACGACGGCGAGGTCGCCGTCCGGCTGGGGACCAGCACCGTCGAGCTGTCGGTCGGGGACCGGCTCCGGTGCGAGCTGGAGGTGGAGGTCGACGGGGACGAGATCGAGCTGGAGCTCGAGCTGAAGTGGCCGACCTCGCGCGGCGCGGCCTCCGCGTCGCAGCAGGACCGCGCGGACGAGGAGGTGCCGACCGCCGCGGAGAGCTGGGCGGAGCCGGCTCCTCCCGCGCCGCGGAGCGCCCCGGAGACCCGGACGAAGCCGGAGAAGCGCCGCCCGTCGCCGGCCTGACCGGGCGCGGGCGGAGGATCAGGGCCGGCGCGCGGCCCGCCGGCCCTGCGCCGCGTCGCGCCGGAAGCGCCGGGCGACCGTGCGGTAGGTGTCGGCGCGGTCGGCCCGGCCGCGCTCCGTCGCCTCGGCGGTCAGCCGGTCGAAGGTCGCGGCGAGCCGGGTGTCGGTGTCGGCCAGGAGCCGGCCGAGCTCGCGGGCCCGCTGGGAGGCCCGCGACACCCGCTCGGGCAGCAGGAGCGCCGGCGGCGCCGGGGAGCCGAGCCACGCCCAGACGGTCTTCCGGTCGCCGTCGGCGTGCCAGCCGTGCGCGGCCGACAGCCGGGCCACCATCGGCAGGCCCATGCCGCCGGCGGCCGCGTCCCGGTCGACCGCCGGGACCGGCGGGCAGTCGCGGGCCGCGTCGGACACCTCGAGCAGCCAGCCGCCGTCGGCGGTCACGGCGGCGGTCACCGGCGGCCGCCCGTGCCGCAGGCCGTTGGACACGAGCTCCTCGACCGCGAGCAGCAGCCGCTCCCCGGTGGCCTCGGGCAGCCCGTCGGCGGCCAGCGCACCGCGCAGCCGCATCCGCATCCGCGTCAGCTCGGCGGCAGTGCGCACCTGCCCGCGCCACACCGTGGCGGCCCGGGCGCTCGGGGCGGGCGGCGGCCGGTGCGCCCACGTCGTCCCGTCCATGTGTCCCGTCCCCGGCGCCGGGCCGTGTCCGGCGCCCGCCCGCGCCGCCGGACACGGCCGGAACCCGTGTCGTCCCGGCTCCCTGCGGGTCCCCGCGTACCCACGCCGCGGCGCGCCCACGCACGGGGAGCGGGACGACGTCAGGGAACCGACGGGACCGGCACCTCGTCCCGTGCGGCACCTGGCCGCCGTCGCCGAGGACCTCGCCATCGCCCCGCAGACCCTCGTCGGCACCCTGCTCGCCGACGGCCTCATCACCCAGGACGAGGCCGACCGGTACCCGGCGGCGCTCGAGGAGGCCTTCTCCTCCCGCGGGGACCGGGACGGCGAGGAGGCGACGCCGACCTCCACCGGCCTGGCCGCCTGAGCCCCGCCGCGACGCGACGGGGGGCCGCGGGACGTCCGCGGAACTCCGCGGGCCGGCGGGCAGTTGCCCGTGTGACGGCGCCGCGACAGCCCCGCCCGGCGCCGCTGCCCGCCCGCGACCGGCGGGCGGGTGCGGGGTGCCGATCGCGAGGAGGACCGGGCCGGTGGCCGAGGTGTGCGAGTCCGTGACCATCGACGGAGGGGTGCTCGTCGGGCACGACGGCTCCGCCGGCGCCCAGGAGGCGCTGGTGTGGGCCGCCGGCCTGGCCGGGCGGACCGGCCTCCCGCTGCACGTGCTGCGGGCGTGGAGCCTGACCACCGCGCCGCGGCCGGCGACCTGGGAACCGGGCTACGTGCCGCCGCTCGAGGACTCCGAGCGGGCCGTCCGCGACGACCTGGAGCGCTGCGTCGCCGCGGCCGGCCTGGACCCGGCGGTGCGGGTGCGCACGCACACGGTGCACGGCCCGGTGGCCGCGGCCCTGGTGCAGGCGGCCGGCGGCGCGGACCTGCTCGTCGTCGGCGCCCGAGGCGGCGGCGGGTTCGCCGGGCTGCTGCTGGGGTCGACCAGCGACCAGCTGGTCCACCACGCGCCGTGCCCGGTCACGGTGGTCCGCACCGGCACCGGACGCCGGCACACCTGGGCCGCGGTGCCCGGGGAGGCCACCGCCTGACGCCGCGCCGGCGCCGGGGCGGCGGTCAGGCGCGGGGCATCCGGGAGCGGCCGGCGTCCGGGGCCGCCCCGGTCCGCAGCAGCGGCAGGGTCCGCCGCGGCACCAGCTCCGACAGCGCGACGACGCTGGTCGACCGGACCACCGACGGCGACCGGTTGAGGTCGACCAGCACCTGCTGCAGCGCCTCGTGCGACGCCGCGCCCACCCGGCACAGCACGTCGCCGCTGCCCGTCGTCGCGTGCGCCTCCAGCACGCCGGGGATGGCCTCGAGGTCCGCGCGGACCGCCTCGATCGCGCCCTGCGCGATCTCCAGCGTCACGAACGCCTGGACGCCGAACCCGGCCGCCGCGACGTCGACGTCCGGGCCGTAGCCGGTGACCACGCCCGACTGCTCCAGGCGCGCGATGCGGGCGGTGACCGTCGCCCGGGCCACCCCGAGCAGCCGGGACAGCTCCAGCGCGCCGGCGCGCGGGTGCGCGCGCAGCGCCTCCAGCACCGCGACGTCCAGCGCGTCGAGCGGCATGCGTCCTCCCGGGGTGCGAGCTGTGCAGTCTGTCCAGCCGACGGGCCGGTCCGCTGGGCCAGCGGTGCAGCCGGACCAGCAACAGCGGTCAGGGTTGCACAGGACGGCCGACCGCAGTGGGCTTCCCCCACGTCCCCGTGCAGAGGAGGCCTCCCGTGTCGATCGAGCAGACCCTCAACGACGAGGAGCGCCTGGCCGGCCTCGACCTGCGGCAGCTGGAGCAGCTGGTCGGCCTGGTGCAGTACGACGAGTCGGCCGACCCGTTCCCGGTCACGGGCTGGGACGCGCTGGTGTGGGTCGTCGGCAGCGCCGTGCAGACCGCGCACTTCCTCCAGTCCGCCTTCGGCATGGAGCTGGTCGCCTACTCCGGCCCCGAGACCGGCAACCGCGACCACCGCGCCTACGTGCTGCGCTCCGGCGCCGCCCGTTTCGTGGTCACCGGCGCCTACGACCCGGCCAGCCCCCGCGCCGACCACCACCGCGCGCACGGTGACGGCATCGTCGACATCGCCCTCGCCGTGCCCGACGTCGACCGGTGCGTCGCCCACGCCCGCGCCCAGGGCGCGACCGTCGTCGCCGAGCCGCACGACCTCACCGACGAGCACGGCACCGTCCGGCTGGCCACCATCGGCGCCTACGGCGACACCGTGCACAGCCTCGTCGACCGCTCCCGCTACACCGGCCCCTACCTGCCCGGCTACGTCGCCCGGACGTCGTCCCACCGGCCCCGGCCGGACCGCCCGAAGCGGCTGTTCCAGGCCGTCGACCACGTCGTCGGCAACGTGGAGCTGGGCGCCATGGACCGCTGGGTCGACTTCTACAACCGGGTCATGGGCTTCACCAACATGGCGGAGTTCATCGGCGACGACATCGCCACCGACTACTCCGCCCTGATGAGCAAGGTCGTCGCCAACGGCAACCACCGGGTGAAGTTCCCGCTCAACGAGCCGGCGGTGGGGAGGAAGAAGTCGCAGATCGACGAGTTCCTCGAGTTCTACCGCGGCCCCGGCGCCCAGCACGTCGCGCTGGCGACCAACGACATCGTCGCCACCGTCGACGCGATGCGCGCCGAGGGGGTGGAGTTCCTCGCGACGCCGGACTCCTACTACGAGGACCCGCAGCTGCGCGCCCGCATCGGCGAGGTGCGCGTGCCGATCGAGGAGCTGCAGGCCCGCGGGATCCTCGTCGACCGCGACGAGGACGGCTACCTGCTGCAGATCTTCACCACGCCCACCGGCGACCGGCCGACGGTGTTCTTCGAGCTCATCGAGCGGCACGGCTCGCTCGGCTTCGGCAAGGGCAACTTCAAGGCACTCTTCGAGGCCATCGAGCGCGAGCAGGAGAAGCGCGGCAACTTCTAGGAGGACCCCGCTGCCCCCCGCCACTCGCTCCGCTCGCGGCGGGACCCTGCAGCGGGGCCGTTCCGGTCCGTCACCACGAGGGGAGGTCCCGATGGCGTACTACCGGCGGGTGGGCGAGGTCCCGCCCAAGCGGCACACGCAGTTCCGGCGTCCCGACGGCGGCCTGTACGCCGAGGAGCTGATGGGGGAGGAGGGCTTCTCCAGCGACTCCTCGCTGCTCTACCACCGGGGCCTGCCCTCGGCGCTGGTCGACGCCCGCCCCTGGGAGCTGCCCGACCAGACCCTGACGCCGAACGCGCCGCTGGTGCCGCGGCACCTCAGGCTGCACGACCTGTTCCCCGGCGAGGAGCACAAGGCGGTCGACCCGGTGACCGGGCGGCGGCTGGTGCTGGGCAACGCCGACGTCCGCATCTCCTACGCGGTCTCGTCGCTGCCCAGCCCGTGCTACCGCAACGCGGTCGGCGACGAGTGCGTGTTCGTCGAGCGCGGCACCGCCACGGTGGAGACGGTGTTCGGCGCGCTGCAGGCCGGCCCGGGCGACTACGTGGTCGTCCCGCGGGCCACCACCCACCGCTGGGTGCCCACCGGCGACGAGCCGCTGCGCACCTACGCGATCGAGGCCAACTCCCACGTCGCGCCGCCCAAGCGGTACCTGTCGCGGTACGGGCAGTTCCTCGAGCACGCGCCCTACTGCGAGCGCGACCTGCGCGGCCCGGACGGGCCGCTGCTGGCCGAGGGCAGCGACGTCGAGGTGTACGTCAAGCACCGCGGCCCCGGGCCTGGCGGACTGGCCGGCACCGTCCACGTGACGCCGGAGCACCCCTTCGACGTCGTCGGCTGGGACGGCTGCCTCTACCCCTACGCCTTCAACGTCGCCGACTTCGAGCCGATCACCGGCCGCGTGCACCAGCCGCCGCCGGTGCACCAGGTGTTCGAGGGCGCCAACTTCGTGATCTGCAACTTCGTGCCGCGGAAGGTCGACTACCACCCGCTGGCCGTGCCGGTGCCCTACTACCACTCCAACGTCGACAGCGACGAGGTCATGTTCTACGTCGACGGCGACTACGAGGCGCGCCGGGGCTCCGGGATCGGCAGGGGGTCGGTCAGCCTGCACCCGGGCGGGCACTCCCACGGCCCGCAGCCGGGCGCCGTCGAGCGGTCGCTCGGCGCGGAGCGCTTCGACGAGCTGGCGGTCATGGTCGACACGTTCCGCCCGCTCGAGCTGGGCGAGGCCGGCACCGCCTCCGACGACGGCCGCTACGCCTGGACCTGGTCGGGCCGGGCCCCCGGCACCTGAACCGGCGCCGGCCGCCCGTCCTCGACCGGGGCGCGGGCGGCCGCGATCGCCGCACCGAGCGCGGCATGCAGGGCGGCGTCCCGCCGCGGTCCGGGCAGGTCCCGCAGCGCGGCGACCGCCGCCTCCAGGAGGTGGCGCCCCGGCCCCTGCCGGTACAGCGGGTCCAGCCGCCGGGCGAGGTCGGCCCACGGCCCGGTGCCCGCGACCCGGGCGCACCTGCGCCCGGCGCGGGCGAGGTGCCGGCGCAGCACGGCCGGGTGCTCCGCCGCAGCGGCGGCGGCCCGAACCGCGGCGTGGACGACGGCGGCCGTGCGGCGCGCGTCCCGGAAGCGGGCGGTGCCGGCCAGGGCGGGGGCGAAGGCGGCGAGCAGCGGCCGCCCGTCGTCGGTGGAGGCGTCGTTCACCAGCCGGGCCAGCGCGGCCAGCGTGGGGTCGGTGCAGCGGGGGTGGTCGTCGAAGGAGGCCCCGGCGAGCACCGAGACGTACTCCATGAGGCACGCGCCCTGCTCCGGCGAGGCATGCCACCCCGCCCGGAGCCGGGGGAGCCCGTCGGGGACGACGGGACGGTCGGTCGTCGTCATGGCCACCACCTGTTCGGTCGACGGGCGGCGACGGCCGCGCACGGAACCGCGGCGCGCCGCCGGGACGGGAGTCCCGGCAGGCGCAGCCTCGTCCGGTGCGCCCCCCCGCGCGTCGCCCGGACCGGATGAGTCGCGACCGCAGGATCGTCCCGCGCGGACGGTGTCCGCGGGCGCGTGCGCGGCCACGGTCGTCGGCGGACCGGTGCGCGGAGGTGGGCGATGGCCGACGACACGACGGCACCCCTGGAGCGGCGCCTGCTGCGCGCCATGGGCACGCCCGACTCGATGCTCGACGAGTTCGACTTCTGGGACCGCCGCCAGGAGGGACGGCGCCTATTCGCCGAGCTGCTCGGCACCTTCCTCCTGGTGCTCGTGGCCGTCGGTGGGGGGATGGTGGACGCCCGCTTCGGCGGGTCGGCCGTGCCCTACGGCGCGCTGGTCGTCGCCCCGGCGCTCATGGTCACGGCGGTCATCCTGTCCATGGGAGCCGTCTCGGGGGCGCACCTGAACCCGGCGGTGAGCATCGCGTTCGCGCTGCGCGGCGACTTCCCGTTCCGGCGGGTGCCCGCCTACGTCGTCGCCCAGTCTCTCGGCGCCGTCCTCGCGACCCTGCTGCTGTGGGCCCTGCTCGGCCGGCAGGGGAGCGCCGGGCTCACCCTGCCCGGCCCGGGGATCCCGGTCACCACGGCGATGCTGTGGGAGGTCGTCCTCACCGTCGGGCTGGTCAGCGTGGTCCTCGGCGTGTCCTCGGGGGCGCAGAACCTGGGGCCGATCGCGGCGGTCGGCGTCGGCAGCTACATCGCCCTGGCCGGGCTGTGGGGCGCGCCGGTGAGCGGCGCCTCCATGAACCCCGCCCGGTCGCTGGGGCCGGCCCTCGTCCTCGGCGACTGGACGGCGTGGTGGGCCTACCTGCTCGGGCCCGCCACCGGCGCGGTGGTCGCCGTGGGGATCGCGGTCGTGCTGCGCGGCGCCGGGGGAGGGCGCAGCGGGCGGCTCGCGGCCCAGGGGGTGCTGGGCGAGGACCGGCGGGCGCCCGCCGGCGGCGCACCCAGGGTCAGGGGACCGGGGGCAGGTCGGTGACCTCGACGGTGAGCTCGCCGCCGCCCGCGTGCCGCACGGTCATCGACCCGGCCCGGCGCAGCATCCCCAGCGAGGAGCGGTTGTGCGCGGCCACGCTGGTGCGCAGCCGGACGACGTCGCGGGGCCGGCGGGCGAGCACGGCGTCCAGCAGCGCCCGGCCCACGCCGCGGCCCTGCCAGGCGTCGAGCACGGTGACCGCGACGTCCGCCGTCCCCGGCTCGCCCGGCCAGCGCACCAGCCGGGCCACGCCGACCGGGCGGGCACCGCCCTCGGCCGGGAAGGCGGTGAGGACGACGGCGACGTGGTCGACGCCGTCCACGCCGTCGACCAGCAGCCGCAGCAGGGAGTCGGACAGCTCGGGCAGGTCGGTGAGGAAGCGGGAGCGGCGCGACTCGCGCGAGAGCTCGGCGTAGCCGGCCCGCAGCGCCTCGCCGTCGGTGTCCAGCAGCGGCCAGATCAGGGCGGGCGTGCCGTCGGCGAGGACGGCCTCCGTCAGCGGGCCGGCCGCGCCGCGGACCCGCTCGGTGGTCGCGCTCGGATTGCTCATGACAGGTGCAACGCCGGGCGGGCGCCGATCCGTCCGCGGTGTGCCCGGGACCACGGAGGGCATCCCGCCCGGTCCCTCCCCGGATGCCGTCCCCGGGACGGGCAGGGGCCGGAGGGCGTGCCCCACGCCCTCCGGCCCTGCGCCGGGGCGCCGTCCCCACCGCCCCGGGACGACCGCTGACCGCTCCTGCGGCCGTGCGGCCGGGTGGTCTCCCGCGTCGACGCCCCGTCGTCAGTCGACGTCGTCGCCCTCGGGCAGTTCGGCCAGCGAGACGACCCCGTCGCGGACGTGGAACCGGGTCAGCGACCCACGACCGACCGGGATGCGCCAGTCCTCGCCGTCCACGCCGGTCAGCCGCGCGACCGCCAGCCGGATCATGACCGCGTGGGTGACCGCGACGACCGTCTCCCCGGGATGCCGGCTGCCGATCAGCTGCAGCGCCTGCAGCATGCGGGTCTGCGCGTCACTGAGGCGCTCACCCAGCGGGCACGCCGCGCGGCTCGGTGACGTGCGGTAGAGCTCGAAGGCCTCGGGGTCGTACATCGCGGCCTCGGTCGAGGTCATGGCCTCCCAGGCGCCGTAGTCGACGTTGTTGAGGCCGTGCACGATGCGCAGGTCGGGCACCCTCGCCTCGTCGGCGATGATCTGCGCCGTCGCGATGGTGCGCCGCAGGGGTCCGCAGTAGACCGCCGTGAGGCCCACCCCGGAGAGCAGGCGGGCGGCATCCACGGCGTCCTGGTACCCCTGCGCGTCGAGGGGCACGTCGCAGCGGCCGCGGTAGCGGTTCTCGACGTTCATCGTCGTCGTGCCGTGCCGGACGACGAACAGTCGGCAGGTGTCGGACGGCAGGGTCTCCGGCCGGTCCTCGACGGGCGTGGTGACGGGCGGCGTGTCCACGGCTCTCCTCTGGTGGGTCCGAGCGGTCCGGCAGCCCGGTCCGGACGGAGCGGGGCGGCGGTCCGGCGACCGTAGGAGCCGGCGGGCGGTGGCGGGCGGTGTCCGGCCAGCCGTTCCGGGGCCTTTCCCGGTACCGTCGGAATGGCGGGACCGAGCGCGTGGACGTCCTTTCTGTGTGTGAGCGGACAGCGGGCGGGACGAAACCGACGTAATGGCCGGCTCCACCAGGAGGACGAGGCCGTCTCGTGCAGATGACGGTTGACGGGATCAATTCCGTCGCCATTCCCGGCCCATCTCGAAAATGGTCGTACTCCCTCTGCCCGCAGGTCCCTCGCCTCGCTATGTTGACGGCCGCCCGCACCGTCGGGACGCACCGCGCCGCATCACAGCCAGTGGGGGCCCCATGTCGACCGAGAGCCTGGGACGACTGGCGCTGGCCCTGCTGCTGCTGGTCCTCGGCGCGAACCTCCTGGGGCAGGTCGCGGTGCGGCTCCGCCAGCCGCGGGTGGTCGGCGAGATCCTCGCCGGCGTGCTGCTCGGGCCCTCCGTGCTGGGCCTGCTGGCGCCCGACGTCGTCGCCGGTGTCTTCGGGCGAGGACAGGGTGACCCGACGTCGGTCGTCTTGGAGTTTCTCTACCAGCTCGGGCTGCTGCTGCTGATGTTCCTGTCCGGGACCGGCGTGCGGAACGTCCTCGGCCGCGAGAACCGCAGGCCCACCGCCTGGTTGCTGGCGGTGGGAACGGCACTGCCCTTCTGCGCCGCGCTGGGGATCGCGCCGCTCCTGCCGCTGGACGCGTTCGTGGGACCGGCGCAGAGCGAGGCCGCCCTCGTCCTCGTGCTCGCCATCGCGGCGGCGGTGACCTCCATCCCGGTCATCAGCAAGATCTTCGCCGACCTGGGCATCCTGCACACGCGCTTCGCGAGCCTGATGCTGGGCGTCGCCGTCCTCGAGGACATCATCCTGTGGGGCTTCCTGGCGCTGGCCACGGCCATCGCGTCGGCGACCGTGGCCGCGGGCGGTGGCGCGGTCGCGGGGACGGTCGCCGTGCACGTGGCCGTGAACACCGCCTTCGTCGTCCTCGGCATGACCGTGCTCCCGGTGACCCTCCGCCGGCTCGGCCGCGCCCGGTGGAACGTCGTCGCCGCCCAGTCACCGGTCGCGTGGGTGATGGTGGTCCTCCTGGGCTACGTCAGCGTCGCCGCCGCCCTCGACGTCACGCTGGCGTTCGCGGCCTTCCTGGCCGGGTTCGCCCTCGTGGGGGGCGTCGACACCGACCGGGAGCATCCCCTCCGGGTGCCGATCGAGGCGATCGGGCACGTGTCGGGGGCGGTGTTCGTGCCGATCTACTTCGCGGTGGTGGGCTACCGGCTCGACCTGACCCGGGGCTTCTCGCCCGCCATGTTCCTCGGGTTCCTCGTCGGCTCGACGCTGGTGGTCCTCGTCGCCATCGGGCTGGCCGCGCGGCTGGCGGGGTTCCGCGGGCTCGACGTCGTCAACCTCGCGCTCACCCACAACGCACGCGGCGGCCCCGGCATCGTGCTGGCCAGCGTGGCGTTCGACGCGGGGATCATCAGCGCTCCGTTCTTCACGACGCTGGTGCTCACGGCCGTCCTGACGTCCCAGGCCTGTGGCTTCTGGCTCGACCTGGTGATCCGCCGGGGCTGGCCGCTGCTGACGGCCGAGGGTCCCGTCCAACCGCGGCGGGTGGCGCTCGGGTCCTCGCCCGTGCCGGCGGCCCCGCAGTGATCCCGCCCGAGGGCCGGCCGGCCGGGACGGCGGTGACACCGGTGGACGTGCCCGGGCCGCCTCCGCACGGTGGCGTACTGGTGGATCTGCGCGTCAGGGGGGACCGGGCCGCGGAGGTCGCCGCCGCCGCACGGGCCCTGCCCGCGTGGGAGCTCAGCCGCCGGCAGCGCTGTGACCTGGAGCTGCTGGCCACCGGCGGGTTCTCGCCGCTGCGCACCTTCATGGGGCCGGCCGACCACGCGTCGGTGTGCGACACCATGCGGCTGGCCTCCGGCGAGCTGTGGCCGGTCCCGGTCACCCTTGACGTGCCCGAGCACGTCGTCGAGGTGGCCACCGCGGCCGGCGGGTTGACGCTGCAGGCCCGGGGCGTCGACCTCGCCGTCCTGTGGCTGGAGACGGCGTGGCAGCCGGATCGCGTCGCCGAGTCCTCGGCCGTCCTCGGCAGCACCGACCCGTCGCACCCGGGCGTCCGTGCCCTGCTGTACGAGGCCCACCCGTGGTGCGTGAGCGGCTCGCTGGAGGTGCTCGCGCTGCCGGCCCACTCGGCGTTCCGCGCGCTGCGCCACACGCCGGCCGAGGTCCGCCGCGAGATCGCCGACCGCGGGTGGGAGCGGGTCGTGGCGTTCCAGACCCGCAACCCGATGCACCGGGCACACCAGGAGCTCACCCTGCGGGCGGCGCGGGACCTCGACGCCGACCTGCTCCTGCACCCCGTCGTCGGGGTCACCAAGCCGGGGGACGTCGATCCGTACGTGCGGGTCCGCTGTTACCGCGCCCTGCTGCCCACCTATCCGCCGGGGAGCGCCCTGCTGTCCGTCCTGCCCCTGGCCATGCGGATGGCCGGGCCCCGCGAGGCCCTCTGGCACGCGATCGTGCGGAAGAACCACGGCGCGACCCACTTCATCGTCGGGCGGGACCACGCCGGCCCCGGGCCGGATGCACGGGGCCGGCCCTTCTACGACCCCTACGCCGCCCAGGACCTGGTGCGCCGGCACGAGCGGGAACTCGGCATCGGCGTGGTCCCGTTCCGGCAGATGGTCTACGTCCGGGAGTTGCAGCAGTACGTGCCCGAGGACGAGGTCCGCCCGGGACAGCACTGCCTGCGGATCTCCGGCACGGAGCAGCGGCGGCGCCTGGCAGCGGGTGAGGAGCTCCCCGGCTGGTTCACGCCGCCGGAGGTCGCCGCGGAGCTGCGTCGGGCCTTCCCGCCCAGGGCGGCTCGTGGGCTCGGTGTCCTGGTCGGCCCCGGCAGCGGCCACCCGGACCGGGTGGCCGCTGCCGTGGCCGCCCGACTGCGCGAGGCCGGCCGCACGGTCACCGTCCTCGACGGCGCGGTCGGTGAGGCAGCCGGAGCGGCGTCCCGGCTCGTGGTGCGGCTCGTCGGAGAGGTCATGCGCAACGGCGGCGCGGTGGTGGCCTCCGGCGGGCCGGCCCGGTGGTTGGCCGACCACGCCGTCGACGTCGCGGCGTCCGCCGGCCCGTTCCTGCTGGACGTCCGCGCCGAGGGAGCCGCCCGCGGGGTCGGCGACGGTGCGACGTCCCCGGGCGACGACCGGGCCTCGCTGTCCGTGCCGCCGGAGGCGCCGGCCGACGTGGTCGCCGAGCTCGTGTGCCGTCGGCTGGTCGCGCTGGGGCACCTGACCCCGCTGACGGACGCGGACCCGGCCCCGGAACCGGTCGCGGCCCCGGCGGCGCGCCCGGTCCCGACCGGCCGCGCCGCGCTGGTGGGGTCGGGGTGACCTCCCGGTACCCCGCCGGCCCCCGGGCCGCCTCCGGGCAGCCGGGCAGCTCAGGCGATGCCCCACCCGTCGAAGTCCGCGCCGAGGTGCTGCCGGAGCCGGCGGACGTCGTCGGCCAGCTCGGCGACGATCCGGGCCCGCACGTCGTCGGGGACGACCGCGGCCGGCCGGGGCGGATCGGCGGCCCGGCCGGTGATCCGGCGCAGGGCGCCGATGGTGTTGGTCTCGAGCTCCTTGAACCGCCGTGTCGCCGGGAAACGGCGCTTGAGGAACTTCCGCAGCGGCAGCGGGACGGGGGAGCGGGTGGCGCGGTCGCGGGTGCGGTAGAAGTCCCGGTCCAGCTCGGCGGGGACGTGGTCGGGGTCGACGCCGATGAACTCGTAGACCCGGCGCATCGTCGTCCCCCGGGACCGGCGGAGCGCCTCGGACGTGATGACGAGCAGTTGCTCGCGCGGGAAGTGCTCGAGGTACTGCTCGATCTGCATCGCGTACCGGCTGTAGTCCAGGTAGATCGGATCGGCGAACACCGCCTCGGCGAGCGGAGCGCGCTCGCTGCCCTCGGCCGCACGTGTCTCGTAGTGCGAGCGGATGCGGGCGACCGGATCCCGGACGACGTAGAGCAGCCGCACGTCGGGCAGGTGCGCGGCGATCCTCGCGGGCACGCCGCGGTAGCGGGGGTACTTCGCGTAGGAGTTGGACGCCTCACCGACGGCCAGCACCTCCGGGCCGGTGCGCGGGAACTGCCTGCGGTACCAGTCGACGCCGCGGTGCCAGTTGGACTCCTCGACGAAGAACTCCGGAGCCTTGTACTGCGGGACGGCGACCTGGGGGTGGGCGCCGAGGTAGTGGTAGAGGCTGGTCGTCCCGGCCTTCATCGCACCGATGAGCAGGAACGTGGGGAGCCGGCGGCCGTCCCCGGCGCTGCTCCCGTCCTCGTCGGTCACCGCTACCGCCCCTCGGCCCGGGTCTGCAGGGTGCGGCAGATGATGCCGGAGTGGCCGGGCAGGTGGAAGGCACCCGCCCCCGCTCCCGCGGTCACCCGCCGACCCGGCACCGGGCGCCCCGCCCGGCGTGCCGTTCCACCCCGGTGTCACCCGGCACGGCTCTCGTCCTCGATCACCGGTCGACCTGCAGGGGAGTGACGGCATGAGGATCTCGGTGGTGGGCTGCGGCTACCTGGGTGCGGTGCACGCGGCGGCGATGGTGGAGCTGGGCCACGAGGTGGTCGGGATCGACGTCGACGAGCGGAAGATCGCGGCGCTGTGCGCGGGACGGGCGCCGTTCTTCGAGCCGGACTTCGAGCAGCTGCTGGGGCAGGCGCTGGGGTCGGGACGGCTGAGCTTCAGCGCCGACGTCGCCGACGCGGCCGGCGCCCGGGTCCACTTCGTCTGCGTGGGCACTCCGCAGCGCCACGGCGAGTACGCCGCGGACCTGCGGTTCGTGCAGGCCGCCGCGGAGTCGCTGCTGGCGGTGGTGCAGCCCGGGGACCTGGTGGTGGGCAAGTCGACCGTGCCGGTGGGCACCGCGGCGGAGCTGGCGGCGATGTTCGCCGAGAAGGTGCCCGGGGTGCTGCTGGCCTGGAATCCGGAGTTCCTCCGCGAGGGCTTCGCCGTCGCCGACACCCTGCATCCGGACCGGCTGGTCTACGGCCTGCCCGCCGACGGTGACGGCGCGACCGCCGAGCGGCTGCTCGACGAGGTCTACGCGCCGATCGTGGCCCGCGGCACGCCGAAGGTGACCACCGACCACGCCACCGCGGAGATGGTGAAGACCGCGGCCAACAGCTTCCTGGCCACCAAGATCTCCTTCATCAACGCGATGGCCGAGCTGTGCGAGGCCACCGGCGCCGACGTGAAGCTGCTGGCCGACGCGATCGGCTACGACGACCGGATCGGGCGGAAGTTCCTCAACGCCGGCCTGGGCTTCGGCGGCGGCTGCCTGCCCAAGGACATCCGGGCGTTCATGGCCCGCGCCGGCGAGCTGGGCGCGGATCAGGCGCTGACGTTCCTGCGCGAGGTGGACAACATCAACATGCGCCGGCGGATCCGGATGGTGGAGCTGGCCCGCGAGGTGCTCGACGGGTCGCTGCTGGGCAAGAGGGTGGCGGTGCTGGGTGCGGCGTTCAAGCCCGATTCCGACGACATCCGCGACTCCCCGGCGCTCAACGTCGCCGCGCAGCTGCAGCTGCAGGGCGCGGTGGTGTGCGTGACCGACCCGGCGGCGATCGACAACAGCCGCCGGGAGTGGCCGCAGCTGGACTACACGAGCACCCCGGAGGAGGCCGCCGCCGGCGCCGACGCGGTGCTGGTGCTCACCGAGTGGCGGCAGTACCGCGAGCTGGACCCGGTCGCGTTCGGCCGGGTCGTGGCCCGCAGGCGGGTGCTCGACGGGCGCAACGCCCTGGACCGCGAGGCGTGGACCGCCGCCGGCTGGACCTACCGCGCCCTGGGCCGCCGCGCCGGCTGAACCGCTCCCCGGCCGGGAGCCGGGCCCCGATCACAGCACCCTGGGTGGTCGTCCGTGCGCGGGTCGTGTGGGTGAACGCCAGGAGAACGAAATGTTGACGGCCGGGTCCACGGACCCCTGTTCCGTGTACCAGGGGTGTTCTACGGTCCTGCCACGTTCTGTCGCATCCGAGGCCGTGGCACGGGGGCCGGCGACGGTGGGCGGGGCGCACGCCGGGGACATGTGCGTCTAACAGGGGGCCACGAGTGGGTGCGACGTGCGCGCGGGGGTCCGGCGACCTGGGGGACCGGGTCGAACGGGAGGTCGAGGACCGGCTCAGGGTCCTGATGCACGAGATCCGTCAGCCGGTCGCGGTGGTGCTGGCACTGGCGGAGGCGGCCCGGGGGCTCCCGGGCACGCCGGACCAGACACACGAGTACCTCGACCGGATCGTCGACCAGGTGCAGGAGGTGTCGGCAGCGGCGTTCAGCGTGCTGGTCGAGCAGGCCGACGACGACCCGCGCCAGCGGGTGCCGCTGGAACTGGAGGAGGTCCTGGCGTCCGTCCTGGACGCCTACGCGGTCACCTGGGCGGGGACCCTGGACCGGTCCGGTCCTCCGGGGCCGCTGTGGACGGCCGGCTGCCGGGCCACCGTCCGGCGTTGCCTGGTGAACGTGCTGGACAACGCCGTGCGGGCTGCGGGACCGGCGGGCACGGTGGTGGTCACCACCGTGCCCCGTGAGGACGCGATCCGGGTCGTCGTCGAGGACGACGGGCCGGGCTTCGGGCTGGGGCCCTCCGGCACCGGCATCGGGCTGTCCGCCACCCGCCGGGCGCTGCGCCTGCACGGGGGACGGCTCAAGATCGGCCGGTCGCACGCCCTGGGGGGAGCGCGGGTGACGCTGTCCCTGCCGAAGGTCGTCCCGGTCCACGAGCAGCCGGCACGGGCCGACCTCGACCGGCTGACCAGCCGGGCCTCGTGACGTCGCGATGCGTCTGGTCCTCTGCGACGACCACAGGCTGTTCGTCGAGCCGCTCGCCGTCGCCCTCGCCCGCAACGGCCACGACGTGGTGGTCGCCACCAGCCCGCCGCGCGCCCTCGAGGCGGTCGCCGAGCACCGGCCGGACCTGGTGGTGCTCGACCTCCGGTTCCCGGTCGGCGACGGCATCGACACGCTGACCGAGCTCCGCGCCCGGCGACCGGCGTGCCCCGTCGTCATCCTGTCGGGATCGGTCGACACCAGCGACCTCGCCGCGGCCGCGGCGGCCGGCGCCGCGGCGTTCCTCCGCAAGGACCAACCCGTCGCGGCGATCATCGACGCGCTCGACCGGGTGGCCGCCGGGCGAGCCGTGCCGGCGCCGCCCATGGCCCGCCGGCGAGGCGCCACGGACGCCCACGAGCGGGTCCGGCGGCTCGTCGACCGTCTCACCGACCGGGAGTCGGAGGTCCTCCAGGCGCTGATCCGGGCGGAGGACACCGTCGAGATGGCCCGGTCGCTCGGGGTCGAACCCAGCACCGCGCGCACCCACGTGCAGAACGTGCTCCTCAAGCTCGGGGTGCACACCCGGCTCCAGGCCGTGGCCCTCGCCGTCTCGGCGGGGCTCGACGCCGAACTGTCGTCCCCGTCTACTGCAAGGGACGTACGAGACCATGCGTCATCTGCATGTCGACCGTCTGCTCCGGCTGCCGGAGCATCGGCGCGTGCACGACATCCGCGTGGTCCTCGCTGACGAACAACGGTCCTTCGTCGAGGCGCTGGCGATGAGGCTGGAGCAGGAGTCGTTCATCCGGGTCGTCGCGGCGGTGACGCGACCCGACGAGGTCCTCCGCGCCGTCCGTGCGGAGCCGGTGGACCTCGCCGTCCTCGCCGTCGACCAGGGCAGCGGTCTCCTCGACGCCGGCCCACGCCTGACCGCGGCCCGTCCCGAGCTGAGACTCGTCGGGGTCGCCGGTGTGGACGACACCCTGACGATGGCGCGTGCCGTGCGGGCCGGCTTCCGCGCCTGGGTCCCCAAGGACGTCGGCATCTGCGTACTGCTGGACGTGCTGCACGCCGTCTGCCGGGGCGAGACCTGGATCCCGCCCGGATCGCTGACCCGGCTGCTGGAGCACCTGCTGCACGAGCAGGAGGAGAAGCGCCGTGCCGAGGAGCCCCTCGCGGCGCTCACGTCCCGCGAGCAGCAGGTGCTGCGGGCGATGTCCAGCGGCGCCACCCGCGACGAGATCGCCCGGCAGCTGTCCATCTCCACCAACACCGTCCGCACGCACACCCAGAGCATCCTCACCAAGCTGGGCGTCCACACCTCGCTGGCGGCCGTCACCCTGGCCCGCCGCGCCGGGGTCGGCTGACCCCGCGCCCACCTGCTCCGACCGGCCGCCGGCCGGACCCCGGGACCCGGGGTCCGGCCGGCGTGCCCGCGTGCGCACCGGCCCGGACGGGGGTGATGCCGCCTCCGGTGCGCTGCGTAGTCCCTCTCGTCTCCGTGACGGATCCGGACCGGTGGTCGTCGCCCCTAGCGTCGCGGCCGTCGGCGAGAGGGGAGCGGCCATGAGGTGCGTCGTCACGGGAGCAGCGGGGTTCGTCGGCTCCCATCTGTGCGAGCTCCTGCTGGCGCAGGGGGACGAGGTGACCGGCATCGACTGCCTCACCGAGTACTACGACCCGCGTCTCAAGGAGGCCCACCTGCTCGGGGCCCTGGAGCACGAGCGGTTCCGGCTGCACCGGGTCGATCTGCTCGAGGCTCCGCTGGAGCGGCTGTTCGACGGCGCCGAGGTCGTCTACCACCTGGCGGGGCAGCCCGGTGTGCGGCCGTCGTGGGGCGCGGAGTTCGCCACCTACGTCACCCGCAACGTGCTGGCCACGCAGGCGGTCCTCGAGGCGGCCCGGCAGGTCCGCCTGGCCAAGCTCGTCTACGCCTCGAGCTCCAGCGTGTACGGCGACGCGGAGTGCTACCCGACCGCCGAGACGGTGCGGCCGCAGCCGGTCTCGCCCTACGGGGTGACGAAGCTGGCCGCCGAACACCTGTGCGAGCTCTACCGCGGCGGCTTCGGGGTGCCGACGGTGTCCCTGCGGCTGTTCACCGTCTACGGGCCGCGGCAGCGACCGGACATGGCCTTCTCCCGGCTGGTCGCGGCCGCCGTGCACGGGGGCGTCTTCGAGCTCTACGGCGCGGGCACCCAGACCCGTGACTTCACCTTCGTCGGCGACGTCGTCCGGGCGATGGCCGATGCCGCCCGGTCGGAGTTCACCGGCGTGGCCAACGTCGGGGGCGGGAGCCGGACGTCGATGGCGGAGGTCCTCGACCTCGTCACGGAGCTGGCCGGTCCTCCCGTCGTCCGCGAGCTGCCGACCCAGCGGGGCGACGTCCGGGACACCGCGGCCGACACGCGGGTGGCGTTCGAGGGGTTCGGCTACGTGCCGTCGACGGGGCTGCGCGAGGGGCTCGCGGCCATGGTCGCGGCCGAGCGCTCGACGGCCCCGGCCTCCGCGGGACTGCTGGCACCGACCGGTGGCCGGCAGTGAGCACGGCCCGGCTCCGGACGCGGTCGCACCTCCCGCGGCCGCGGGCCTCGGGGACCTCGAAGGGCCCGGCCGCGGCGGAGGCGACGGCCCTGCCGCGACCGCGGCCGCCCGCGGAGGAGTCGGTGCCGCAGCCTGCGGGCGGGCCGCGCCGGCGCCGGGCCGGAGCACGGCTGCCCATGGTCGTGCTCCTCGCGGTCGACGTCGCCGCCTTCGGGGTGGCGATGGCCGTGACGGGGACGACGGGTCTCAAGACGCTGACCGTCCTGGCGCTGGTCGTCCTCCTCTTCGCGACCGCGGACCTCTACCGGCCGGGCCTGTCGCTGTCGGTCCTCGACGACATGCCCGCGCTGGTCGGGCGGTCCCTGGCCGCGGGGGCCGGCGCGATGGTCCTCGGCGGGCTCGGTGACGGCGTGGCGGGCACAGCCCGGCTGGGGACGGCGGCCCTCTTCGCCGGCCTGTGCACGGGTGGGCGTGCGGTCGCCTACGCCGGGATCCGCTTCGCGCGCCGCCGTCGCCGGCTGCAGCAGCGGGTCCTGCTCCTCGGAGCCGGCGCGGTGGCGGGGACCCTGGCGCAGAACCTGCTCGACCACCCCGAGTACGGGCTGCGCCCCGTGGGTCTGCTCGACGACGAGCCGCTGCTGTGTCTGGAGGAGCGGCCCGTGCCGGTGCTCGGCCGGTACGCCGACCTCAGCCGGGTGCTGGTCGAGGAGTCCGTCGACGTCGTGATCGTGTCCTACGGCCGGGTCCGCGAGCCCCTGATGGTGGACATGCTCCGGGCCTGCGACCACCTGGCGTGCGAGATCTACTTCGTCCCGCGGCTGTACGAGCTGCACGCCGTGACCAAGGACACCGAGGTCCTCTGGGGCGTGCCGCTGGTGCGCCTGCGGCGGGCCCCGTTCCGCAGCGTGACCTGGGCGGTCAAGCGGCTCACCGACGTGGTCCTCGCCGCCGTCGCCCTCGTGGTCCTCCTGCCCGTCCTCGTGCTGTGCGCGCTGCTCGTGCGCTGGGAGACCGGAACGGTGTTGTTCCGGCAGATCCGCATCGGGCTCGACGGCCGTCCGTTCACCCTGCTGAAGTTCTGCTCGATGCGACCGGCCGGGGAGACGGAGTCCGGCACCCGCTGGAACATCGCCGACGACGAGCGGCTCGGTCCGGTCGGCAAGCTCCTGCGGCGTACCTCCCTGGACGAGATCCCGCAGCTGTGGAACGTCCTGCGGGGGGACATGAGCCTGGTGGGACCCCGGCCGGAGCGCCCGTTCTTCGTCGGCGAGTTCACCCGCCAGTTCCCCTGGTACATGGCCCGGCACCGCGTGCCCGTGGGGCTGACCGGATGGGCGCAGATCCACGGGCTGCGCGGCAACACGTCGATCGCCGACCGGGCGCGCTTCGACAACTTCTACATCGAGAACTGGTCGATCTGGGGCGACGTCAAGATCATGATCCGCACCGTCGGCCAGGTGCTGTCGGCGGGTGGCCGGTGAACACCGGTCGCCGGCGGACGGCGTCCCGCACCCGGGTCGCGGACGCGGCCCGGCACGGAGGAACAGGACGACGAACGTGGACTTGAACCTGGTTGCCCAGCGCATCCTCCGGCGGCACTGGGCGGTGATCCTGCTGCTCGTGCTCGTCGGGATCTCCGTGCCGGTGGCGCTCGACCGCATGCAGGAACCGAGATACGAGGCCAGCGCCCGTTTCACCATCGGCTCCTGGGACGCCCGGGACGCCCAGGAAGCGAGCGCCCTGGCCGACACGGCCCTGGCGCTGGCCACCAGCCCCGAGGCGGTGGAGCGCTCCCTCGCGCAGGTCGGCATCGTCCGCGACCCGGTCGCCGTCGTCGAGGCGGTCCAGGTCGCCCCGGTGGGGACCTCCGGCGTGCTGCAGCTGACCGCGACCGACGCCGACGCCACGGCGTCCGCGGTCATCACCAACGCCCTCGCCGCCGAGGTCGTGCGCAGCCGGGACGAGGCCATCCTCGGCGACACCCGGCAGGCGATCACCCGGGTCGACGAGCAGATCGCCGCGCTGTCGCAGGAGATCGTCCGGATCGAGGACCAGGCGGACAGGACCGTGGCGAGGTTGGCGAGCGTCGAGGCCCTCGCCCTGCGACACTCCGAGGCGGTCGAGCAGCGGACCCGGCTGGAGAACCAGCGCCAGGAACTGGCCAGCATCCTGTCGGCCACCGAGGCGCCGCGCATCATCGACGCCTCGGCGACCCGCGGCCTGCCCGTCCCCACGGCCCTGCCCACCCGGCTGGTGATCGGCGCGCTGCTGGGCCTGGTCCTCGGCGTCGCCCTGGCCGCGACGCTGGAGTCGTGGCGGCCGACGCTCACCGGTCCCGGCATCGCCCACCACCTCGGCGCCCCCCTGCTCGACCGGCTGCCGAGTCCGCCTCGGCACGACACCGAGCTGCAGAACCCCTGGCTGGTCAACTACCTGACCCTCGCCGCCGACGCCGCCGGCGTGCGGTCGGTCCAGATGGTGCCGGTCCGCCGCGACATCGACGTCTCGGGGCTGGCCCACGAGCTCGACGACGCCGGCGGGCTGCGCGTCGTCCCGTTCTACCTCGACGCCAGAACCCCGCAGGACGCGTCGCACCCCTCGCGCCCCGGCACGGGCATCGTCGCGGTGGTCCCGGACCTGGTGAAGGGGACGGCGGTGTTCGAGCGCCTGGAGCGGCACGCGGAGCTGACCCGCCAGCCCATCGTCGGCGTCCTGACCTACAGCGGCCGGTCGGGGAGAGCCGGCGGCCGATCCGTCACCCGCCGCCAGGCGGCGGCCGAGACCGACACCGACCGGTCCACGGCCCCGACGCCCTGACGCGAGACGATGGCGCGAGAACAGGGGAACCTGACCGCCCCTCCGCCTGCCCCGGCCCGCTGGGGGCTGGCGGAGGCCCAGCCCTGGCAGAGGGGACCGCACGAGCCAGGGCGGGTGCCGCTCGCGGTGGTCGCACTGTGCATCGCGCTCACCCCGCTGGTGAGCCCCAAGGGACCGGGCAACGGCGCACCGATCGACCTGTTCGTCGCGATCGGGGTCGTCACCGCGATCCTCTGGGCGGTCCGGCGCCGGGCCCGGCTCCACTTCCCCTACTTCGTGCCCATGACCGCCTACGTGGTCGCCGGCCTCGTCGCGGCCATGCTGTCGGACGTCCCCTTCCGCGGCGGGATCGCCGCGGGGCAGGAGATCTTCCTGTTCCTGTGGTGCGCGGCGCTGGCCACGATCTGCCGGACCCCGCGGGCGCTGGCCGTGATCCTCCGGGCCTGGGCGGTCAGCGCGACGGCCTGGGCGGGGGTGATGGTGGCCGGGGTCGTGGGCGGTGTCCCCGCCCTGTCCGGGGCGAGCCAGTGGGGGCGTCGGGCCCAGCTGTTCTTCGACCACCCCAACATGGCCGGCAACTACTTCATGATCGCCATCTTCGTCGTCGTGGCGTCCGGGTTCCCGCGCCGCCGCTGGATGCGGGTCGGCGCGTGCCTCCTGCTGCTCACCGCGATGTTCTTCACCGGGTCCAACGCGGCGCTGCTGTCCCTCGTCGGCGGGAGCCTGGTGGCGGCGTTCCTGCACGTGCGGGTGCGCAGGGGGCTGATGCCGGCGATCGCGGCACTCACCTCGCTGGTCCTCGTCCTCGGGGTCGGCTGGACCACCGTCGTCCCCCCGCTGGTCGCCGCGGCCGAGCAGAGCGACGACCCGCTGCTGCGGTACACCGTCGGGCGCAGCCCGGAGAGCGCGGACAAGCGGGAGGTCCTCTTCATCCAGCAGTACGAGCTGTTCGAGAGCGGCAACGTGCTCGGGGTCGGCCCGGCGGCGACCAAGCACGAGCTCGGCACCGGGTTCTCCCGCCTGGACAAGGAGGCCCACAACGACTACCTCGCGACGCTGGTCGAGCGCGGCCCGCTGGGAGTGCTCGCCCTCGTGGCGCTCATCGGCGCCGTCGGTACGCGGCTCGTCAGGATCACCCGGCGCCGGCTGCCGCCACAGCTGGCCGCCGCCGTCCCCGTCCCCGCGGCACTGGCCGGGGCGTGCGCGGCGTTCGCCCTCACCGCGGTGACCCACGAGGTGCTGCACTACCGCTGGTTCTGGGCGCTGATGGGGCTCCTGGCCGCCACGTACCTGCTCGCCCGGCCGGTGGAGGACGCGGCGGGACGGCACGCGGGGTCGGCCCGGTGACCGCCGCGCCGGGCCCGGTCGCCGTCGTGCGGGCGCCGGTGCCGTGACCGCCCGGGTGGAGGCGGGGGCCGGTGCGGACCGTCCCCGGCAGGGCCGGAGGGTGGTGGCCAACTCGACGGCGCAGCTGCTCACCTTCGCCGCCCGCGCCGTCGCGTCGGTCGGGGTCGTCGTGCTCCTGGCCAGGTCGGGCGGACCCGTCGCCCTGGGCGTCGTGCAGTTCGCGCTGGTCCTGAGCGGCCTGCTGCCCTTCTACTACGGCGTCCCCACGCTCCTGGCCCGGGAGGTCGCCCGGCGGCCGGAGGACGGACGGCGCTGGGTGGAGACCGGGCTGCTGCTGGCGGTCGTCCTCGGAGTGGCGTTCACCGCGCTGATCCCGGCCGCGGCGCTGGCGGTCGGGGCGTCCCGCGAGACGGCGCTGGCCCTGGCCGTCGCGTCGGTCGGGATGACCTTCGACGGGATCGCGCGGGTGCTGTTCGCCGCCTTCTGGGCGTGGGAGCGGCTGGGGCTCGAGACCGGGGTCACCGCTGTCCAGGAGGCCGTGTACCTCCTCGGCACCGCGGTCGCCCTGTGGCAGGGCGGGGGCCCGGTCGCGGTGCTCGCGGTGTTCGCCGGATCACGCGCGCTGGGTGCCGGCTGCGCGTGGCTGATCGTCGGCCGCCACCTCGCCGGGCTGCCCCTCCCGCGAGCCGGTCGGCGGACCCTCTGGTCGACCGCCCGGCGGTGTACGCCCTTCGCCGTCAGCGACACGTGGATGCTGACCTATGCGCGCATCGACGCGGTGCTCCTCGGGGTCTGGAAGGGCCCGGCGGCGGTGGGCCTCTACCAGGCGGCCACCAACCTCGTCCTGTACTTCACCGTGGTCCCGCGCAGCATCAACCGGGCGCTGTTCCCCCGCATGGGGCGCGCCTGGCCGGCCCGTCCCGACGAGTTCCGCCGGCTGCGGGACCTCTCGCTGCGACTGGTCGCACTCGTCGGCGTGCCGGTGACCGTGGGGTCGCTGGTCCTGGCGCCGCGCACCATCGACTTCCTCTACGGCCCCGGGTTCGCGGCGGTCGTCCTCACCTACCAGCTGCTCGTCCTCGTCATCCCGCTGCGGATGCTGGGCCACACGCTGAGCCTCTCGCTCGCGGCGGTGGACCGGCAGAACGGGCGCACGGTCGCCGTCACCGTGGTCGCCGTGCTCAACGTCGGGATGAACTGCTGGGCCATCCCGCGGTGGTCCTACCTCGGCGCTGCGGTCACCTCGGTGGTCTGCGAGGTGCTGTTGCTGGGCGCCTATGCCGTCCTGCTCCGCCGGGCCACCGGCCCCTCGCAGATCCTGCGCTCGAACGCCTGGCCGCTGCTGGCCAGTGCGCCGATGGCCGCGGTGCTCGTGGGGACGGCGGGACGTCCGCTGCTGGTGTCCGTGGCCGCCGGCGCCGCGGTCTACGCCGCGTCCGTCCTCGTCCTCGCGGTGCTCCGGGCGCGCGACCGGCGACCGGCCCGAGCGCTGGCCGGGCTGGTCACGCCGTCGCGCTGACCGCGCCGGCGGGCCGGCGGGCCGGCGGGGCCGTGCCGAGCAGCGGCTCGAACACCGACCGGTAGGAGGCGGCGATCGACCGCTCCGACCAGCTGGACAGGTCCGTCACCGGCTCGCGGTCCCCTGCGGGGGCGGCCACCAGCCAACGCTCCGCGGCTGCCACCACGTCGCCGAGCCGGCCCGGGGGGACGGCGGACCCGCGAGCGCCCAGCGCGAGGACCTCGCGGACGCCCTCCACGTCGTGGGCGACGAACGGCGTGCCTGCAGCGGCCGCCTGCACGAGCACCTGGGGAAGCCCCTCGGTCGCGCTGAGCAGCACGACGAGGTCGGCGCCCCGGAGGGCGTCGAACACGTCCTCGGGGTCGGCCAGGTGCCCGGTGAGGACCGCGTGCCGCGCCATCCCCAGGTCCTCGAGCCGGGCGCCGAGCCGGCCCCGCTCCGGGCCGTCCCCGACGACCAGCAGGCAAGGGCCCTCGGAGGCGGCGCGGTCGTGCAGGCCCCGGAGGAGGTCGGCCAGCAGGAGCGGGTTCTTCCGCGGCTCGAGGCTGCCGACGTAGCAGATCAGCCGTCGGCCGCGGGGCGTGCCGTGACGGGCGTCCAGGAGGTTCCGTGCCTCCTCCCGGGGCCGCAGCCGGGAGGGCAGGGGGACACCGGAGCGGACCACCTGCAGCCGGTCCGGCGGCACCCCGATGCCCCGGTAGCGCCGGGCGAGGTCGTGCCCGACCACGCAGTAGGCGGCGGTCCGGCGACCGAGTGCCCGCTCCAGCCGCGGGAAGAGCGCGTTCTCCACCCGGCCGTAGCCGGGACCGAAGCTGGCCATGGACAGCGAGTGGACGGTGGCCGGCCCCCCGGTGGCAACGGCAGCCAGCCGGGCCAGCACCCCCGCCTTGGACTGGTGGGAGACGACGACCGGGTAGTCGGAACCGCGGAGCAGCCGCCACAGCGAGACCAGGGCGGCGACGTCCCGGACCGGGTCGACCTGGCGGACCAGCGTGGGCAGCACCCACACCCGGTCGGCACCGGTCTGCTCACGGGCGAGCTCCACGTCGGAGTCCGCACCGAGCAGCACGTGGTGCCGCACCTCCGGCAGGGCCCGGATGCTGTCGCGCAGCCGGCGCTCGGACCCGCCCCGCTGGTAGCGCGTGCACACGTGCAGCACGGCCGCCGGTGCCGTCCGCTGTCGCCCCGTCCCGTCCACACGTTCCTCCCGACCCGGGCCCGGTCGGCATCGGTCGGGCCGCCGGGACCAGGGGAGTGTGCGGCACCGCGGCGCGTGTGGTCCGACCGTTCTGCGTGACGGTCCGAATGGTCTCGGACGTCTACCTCACGTGCACGGGACGACCTCGTGTGAATGGCGGGCGGCCACCGCCGCGGATTTCTTCGGCGAACCATTCGCGGAAACACCGTGAACGTCTTCGCACACAATGCGTCAATTCTCATCGATCTGCCCGGGATCCCATTGACACCGCCTCGGATCGCGTATTCCCTGTCGGCGTTCGCGCTCCGGAGGGAGACCGCCATGTCGCTGCCGCGCCGTCTGGGCCTCGTCGCCACGGCACTGCTGGTGGGGGGCGGGGTCGTCGCCGTGCCCGCCGGGGAGGCCCAGGCGGCCACGGTCTCGGCCACCCTCGTCGCGACCCGGCCCACCCACGGCTGGGCGCGGCCGAGTCCGGATCCGGCGGGGATCACCTACGACCCGGCGAGCGGCCGGCTGATCATCAGCGACTGCGAGGTCGACGAGACGCCGCTGTACGCGGGGACCAACCTGTTCCGCTCCACGCTGGACGGCGCGCAGTCGGCCGACGACCCCGGTGGCACCACGCTGCCCTGGTCACGCGAGCCGACCGGGGTGGGCTACCGGGCCTCGGACGGCCGGCTGTTCGTCTCCGACGACGACGCGGACCGGATCTTCGAGGTCCGGGCGGGGGCCGACGGCCGGCACGGCACCCCCGACGACGGCGTCACGTCGTTCTCCGTGCGCTCGCTGGGCAGCGGGGACCCGGAGGACGTGGCCATCGACATGGAACTGACGTCGGACAACCACCTGCTGGTCGTCGACGGCGGGACCAAGAAGATCTACGACTTCGGTCCCGGCGCGAACGGGGTGTTCGACGGCCAGCCCGCCGACGGCGGGGACGACACGGTGACGGCGATCGACGTCGGCCGTCACGGCGCCCTCGACCCGGAGGGGGTGGCCTTCCACGCCGGCCGCAACACGATCCTGGCCCTCGACGGTCCCAGCAAGCGTGTCTACGAGCTCAACCGCCAGGGACAGCTGCTCAACATCGTGGACATCCGGGCGGCCCAGCCACGCAAGGCGGCCGGCATCACGCTCGCGCCCGCGAGCAACGGCTCCGGCGCGCTCAACTGGTACATCGTGGACCGCGGGGTCGACAACGACAGCAACCCGCAGGAGAACGACGGGCGCTTCTACGAGATGGCCGTGGACCTGCCGCCGGTCGGCGCGCCCACGAACGCCGCGCCGCGGGTCTCCGCGGGGCCGGATCAGAGGACCGGCGTCGCCACCCCGGCGTCACTGGCCGGGACGGCCGACGACGACGGGCTGCCCAGCCCGCCGGCGGCGGTGTCGGTGACGTGGTCCGCGGTCTCCGGCCCGGGAACGGTCACCTTCGCGAACGCGAGCGCGGCGGCGACCACCGCCACCTTCTCCGCGCCGGGTACCTACGTCCTCCGCCTCACGGCGAGCGACGGCGAGCTCCAGGCGTCCGACGACGTCACGCTCGTGGTGGACCCGGCGGGATCCGGAGTGGTGGACGTGCCGGTGGCAGCCGGCACCGACGACGCCGAGGAACGGTCGTCGACCGTCTCGCTCACGGGTACCGACCTGGAACTGGTGGTCGACGGCACCACGACGCAGACCGTCGGGCTCCGGTTCGCCGGTCTGTCCGTGCCGCCGGGGGCCACGCTCACGGCGGCCCATGTCCAGTTCTCGGTCGACGAGGCGACGACGGCACCCGCGAGCCTGGTGGTGGCCGGGCAGGCCGCCGACAACGCACCGACGTTCGCCGCGGTGTCCAAGAACGTCTCCTCCCGGCCCCGCACGGCGGCGCAGGTCTCCTGGGTGCCGCCGTCGTGGCCCACCGCCGGTGCCCGGGGCGCCGAGCAGCGGACCCCGAGCCTGGTCCCGGTGCTCCAGGAGATCGTCGGTCGGCCGGGCTGGGCCAGCGGCAACGCCGTCGTCCTCGTGGTCACCGGGAGCGGCACCCGGAACGCCTCGGCCTCCGAGCGTGGCGCGGCCAAGGCGCCCGTCCTGCACGTCGAGTGGACCCTGTGAGGCATCGGGCACCGCCGCTCCGCCGGGAGCACGACGCGGGGTGAGGTCGCCGGGGGCGCCGGGCCGGCGCCCCCGGCCGCGCCGCCCGCCCGTCCCGCTCAGCCGGAGCCGTGGGTCCCGGCGACGCGGGCACGGATACGGCTGACCAGCGCCTCGTGGTCGGCCCCGTCGTCGGCGGTGCCGTCCAGGGTCAGGACCTCGTGGCAGCCGGGCACCCGCCCGGGCCACCAGTCCACCAGGCGGTCGAGCAGCCGGGCGCCGCGCACCAGCTCGGCCAGCCGATCCCGCTCGTCGAGCAGCTGGACCCGGCTGTGCCGGGACGATCGGTGGGCCAGCCGGTCCAGCGCGATCTCCGGGGGCACCCGGACGACGACGAGCAGGTCCGCCGTGGGGCGCCGGGGGGTCGCGTCGAGGGCGGCGAGCACCGGTGCGACGTCGCCGCGCAGGCCGATCGACCACAGGGCCTGGACCAGGCCCTCGTCGACCAGGCTGACCCCGCCCGGGCCGGCGGCCCTGGCGGCCACGCCCTGACCGACGAGCACCTGGACGACCCGGCCGGCGAGGTCGGCCGGTGCGGGCTGGTGGGAGCGGAGGACCCCGCCGACCAGTCGGGCGGTCGCTGCGGGGGCCCGGACCACGGCCCTCGCCGAGGCGAGGGACTTGCCGACCAGCCGGCGGGCGGTCGGCACGGACGGCGCGAAGCGCGCCTGGGGCTGGGTCACCACGATCCCGCAGTCGGCGAGCCGCGCGGCCAGCAGCCGCGCCCGGCGGCTCTTCCCGGAGCCGGGGATCCCGGCCAGCTCCACGTACGGTCCCCGCCGGCCGATGTCGCCGGCGGGGACCGTCACAGCCGCGCCCACACCACGGCTCGCGCCTCCGCGAGCACGTCGGCAGCCGGTCGCGCCGCGTCGAGCACCACCGCGCCGGTGTCCGCCCACTCCGCGGTGAAGACCTCCTCCGACCGCGGCCGGACGAACTCCGCCGGGTCGACCCCGTGCTTGCGCAGCACGGCGGTGTCGGGATCGACGCGCAGCACGAGGAGGACGTCGGGCGGGGCGATCGCTGCGTACGCCCGCTGCTCGGCGGCGACCAGCCGGCGGACCAGCGGGGAGGCGTCCCCGAGGGGCACCCACCGGGTGCGGGCGCCGTCCATCAGCGTCACCTGCTCGAGCGGATAGCGGTCGCACACGACGAGCACGCCGCGGCCGGCGAGGCGGCGGACCCGACGGTGCAGCCGGCGACGGTCGGTGGCCGTGACCAGCTGCCACAGCAGCCACGCGGCTCCGGGGTGCGCGTCGCGGCGCTCCGCGGGGGTGGGGTGGTTGGGCAGCCACCCGCGGACCAGTCCCGCCCGGCGGGCCACGGTGACGCCGCCCTTGACCACGACGTTGGCGACGGAGCGCGGGGGCTTGCCCAGGTGCACCACCCGGGTGTCGAAGGGGCCCTGCAGCCACTCCGCCAGGCCGGCCACGACGGTGGACTTGCCGGCTCCGTCCCCGCCCACGACGGCGACGACGCCGCCACCACCGACCGGCCGCTTGGTGCTGTGCTGCCCCAGGACGACGTGGCGGAACCCCCACTGCACCCGCCGCCCGCAGCGCAGGGCGGTGTCCACCGCCGGCCGGTGCCGCATGAGGTCGGTGACCCCCGCGACGACCCGCCGTCCCGCCGCCAGCCGGGTGGTCAGTGGTGCGTCGTCGAGCAGCGCCCGGTGGTACTGCGACCAGGACGCCCAGCCGATCCACGGCAGTCGCGCCTCGACGACCCGGCGCAGCTCGGCGGGGTCGGCCCGAGCGGTGAGGTACGCCAGCTCGCGCCGTTCGCCGTCGCCGAGCGCGGCCAGGCCGAAGGCGGCGGCGTCCCACGTGCCGTGCTTGAGGGCCAGGCGTACGCCGAGCACGGCGAGCTCGAGCTCGGGTGCCGGCACGGGGAACAGCGCTCCGGGGCGGCAGGAGGCGAGGTAGGCCTCCTCGATCGGCAGCCGGACGTTCTTGGTGGTGTCGTCCCCGAGCACCAGCTGGGCCTGGGCGTCGACGTGGACGACCCGGCCCGTGGCGGCGTCCAGGCCGTAGAGGTGCAGGACGCCCGGCACCCGGCGGCCCCGCCGGACGGGCACGGCCTGCCGGAAGCCGCAATCCGCGAGGACGCCGAGGAACGTCGGCAGGTGCCGCCGGTCCACGAGCAGGTCGAGGTCGTTCACCCCGGAGGCGGACAGGTGGAGCACGTCGGTGCTCTTCCAGTGGCAGTAGGCCACGCCCGCCTCCCGGAGTCGGGCACACAGCTGCTCCACCAGCGCCAGAGGCGGCGGGTGGGCGGCGGCCGCGGACACGTCGTCGGGAAGCGTCGGGGACGCCTGCGGGGGAACCGGCACTGATCCTCCTGGATGTGGACTAGCGGGAGGCGGGCTCGGGCCAGAGCACGCGGTCCATCTGCACCTCGCCGGCCGGACCGACGCCGTGGCGCGCCTTCCAGTCCTCGACGGCGCGCTCGTAGACGGCCCGATCGGTCGTGAGGCGGCACCCGTCGGGCACGTTGCCGGGATAGGGGCCGGGGCCGAGCCAGACCAGGGTGACGTCCTGGTAGCGGTCGACCAGGCGGCCGCGGCGCTCGGGCAGCCGCGGGCCGTCGCCGTCCGGGTCCCGGAACCGCTCCGACGCGATGACGACGTTCCGCAGGACGAGCGGGGGGGCGTTGTCCTGGCTCTTGTAGATCTGCCCGTGGACCGCGTCGGTCGAGTGGGTCTTGTAGCCGCCGGGGAAGGGACGCAGCCGGACGACGCTGTCCTGCACGGTGACGGTCGAGGTCGGCTCCGTGTCGTCGAGCGCGTGGTTCTGGCAGGACAGGAACGTGTACGTCCCCTCCACGAGGGTGTCGAGGACGTCGAGCGAGTGCCAGTCGTCGTTCTCGATCGCGTCGTCGTGGACGTCGCGCAGCCAGCAGTTGCGGATGTAGCAGGCACCGGGGCCGGCCGCGGCGTCGCCGTAGACCCCGATGCCGTCGTGGGTGTTGCGGACCCGGACGCCGTCCCACACCGCCCAGCCGCCGGACCGGACGTACACCCGCGGGTCACCGTCCTGGTTGCGGTTGCCGACCTGGCTGCGCAGCGGGTCGACGTCCTCCGGCCGCCCCGCCTCCACCCACCGGTCGGTGTCGTCCTGGACCTGCTGGCCGTACTTCATCCGCTCCCAGGTGAGGGTCTCGGGCTGGGCGCCCTCGACGACCCCTCCGATGACCGCGGCCCCGCTCACCGGCCGCCGGTGGCCGATGCGGATGGGCCGGTTGTTCTTCTGCTGCTCGGTGGAGCCGCCGGCGTACTCGCCCATCTCGTACAGCGCGTCGGCGTCGAACCAGCCGACGAAGCGCGCTCCGCGCATGTCCCACGTCGTGTCCTCCCGCGGGCGTGGCTCCTCGAACGGCGTGGTGAACACCCCCGCGGGCGCGACGAGCGAGGTGCCGGTACGCGCCAGCAGGTCCTCGGTGGGGGCGCCCAGCGAGTAGTCGGCGGCGGGGAAGCCGGGGTCGGCCGGCGGCGACCCGGTCCCCGGGGATCCCGTCCCCGGAGGCGTGCCGGTGTCGTCGGTCAGCGCGTCGACGCCCACCCAGACCGCGACCGGAGCGGCCACCGCGGCCCCTGCGAGGGTCAGGAACTGGCGTCGGTTCATGACGGCGTCCTCCGTCGTGCGCGCACGCTGTCGGCGTGCCGGGACCCTAGGTCCTCGGCGTGGCCGCCGAGAAGGACATGGCCGACGGCCGCCGGGAAACGCGCCGGACGCGGTCGTCGGTGTCCCCCGGGAGGCGCAGGCGCGGTCGTGCGGACGGCGGACCCGCGGCCGGCCGGGGAGACGCCGGAACGGGGGGGCGACGGGACCCGGCCACCGTCGCCCGGGGGGTGCCTCGTTGCCGCGAGGACCGGAGCGCGGCAGCCTCGACACATGACGCGGAGCGGGACGTCCACCGGCACCGTGGTCCGCTGGGACGAGCAGGCGCGCGGCGCCGTCGTCGAGGTGCCCGGCCTGGCCGGCGACTGCTGGGCCGACGCCGCCGCCGTCGACCCGGCCGGCGCCGTGCTGCGCGCCGGGCAGGTGGTCACCGTCGACTGGGTCGAGGAGCCGGCGCACGGGCGGCCGTTCCGCGCGGTGCGCGTCCGGCGGCGGGAGGACCTGCAGGCCACCCCCGGCGCCTGAGCCCGGACCCGGCGCGCGACCGGCAGCGGGGAGCACGGCGACCGCTCCGCCCCGACGTCAGGAGGAGACCGTGGAGCAGCGGACCGGAGCACGCACACCCCTCGGGACGGCGACCGGCGCGGCGGTCCTCGTCCTCCTCGTGGCCGCGTGCGGCACGGGGCAGGACGCGGAGACCGCCCGGGAGACGCCGGACACCCCGGGCGTCGACGGCTCGGTCGGGCAGGTCGCGCTGAGCGACGTGTACCTCGACGCCGACGCGACGGTCGCGGCGGGCGACTCGGTCGCCCTGCGCGGCGCGCTGACCAACGACGGGGACACCGACGACTGGCTGGTCTCGGTGAGCACCCCCGCCGCCCGGTCGGTCGCGCTCCTCGACGAGCAGGGCGACAGCAGCCCCGACGGCATCGACCTGCCCGCCGACGGCTCGGTCGACGCGACGGAGGGCCAGGCGCGGATGCAGCTCGACGACGTGACCGCCGACATCACCACCTCGGACACGGTGCAGGTCACGTTCGCCTTCCAGGAGGCCGGGGAGGTGCAGCTCGACGTGCCCGTCGGGACGGCGGGCACGTAGCGACTCCGGGGCACCCGCCGCGGCCGGCGGGGCCGCGGGCCTGCTCTGACACACTCGCCGCACCGTCTCCCGAGCCCCCCAGGAGGACCCGTGCGCGCCGCGCAGATCACCCGCCTCGACGGCCCCTCGGCCATCTCCGTGGCCGACGTCCCCGAGCCCGACGCCGACGGCAAGGTCGTGATCGACGTGCACGTCGCCGGCGTGACCTTCCCCGAGGTGCTGCTCAGCCGCGGCGAGTACCAGCTCAAGCCGCCGGTGCCGTTCGTGCCCGGCAGCGAGGTGGCCGGCGTGGTGCGCAGCGCCCCGGAGGGCAGCGGGCTCACCGCCGGCCGGCGGGTGGCCGCCTTCCCCGGGTTCGGCGGCTTCGCCGAGGTGGCCGTGGCCGACCCGGGCTTCGTCTTCCCGCTGCCCGACGCGGTCTCCTTCGAGCAGGGCGCCGCGCTGCCGATGAACTACCTGACCATGCACTTCGCGCTGCGCCGGCGCGGGCAGCTGCGCGAGGGCGAGACGGTGCTCGTGCACGGCGCCGCCGGCGGGCTGGGGACGGCGGGCGTCCAGCTCGCCAAGGCCTACGGCGCGCGGGTGCTCGCGGTGGTGTCCAGCGAGGCCAAGGGCGAGGTGGCCCGCGCCGCCGGCGCCGACGAGGTCGTGCTCGCCGACGGGTTCCGCGAGCGGGTGAAGGAGCTGACCGGCGGCCGCGGCGTCGACGTCGTCGCCGACCCGGTCGGCGGGGACCGGTTCACCGACTCGCTGCGCAGCCTCGGCCGCGAGGGCCGGCTGCTGGTGCTCGGCTTCACCGGCGGCGAAATCCCCACCGTCAAGGTCAACCGGCTGCTGCTCAACAACGTCTCGGTGGTCGGCGTCGGCTGGGGCGCGTTCTGGGCGGGCGACCCCGGCTTCGTGCGCGAGCAGTGGGCCGACCTGCTGCCGCTGCTCGAGCAGGGCCGCCTGCAGCCGGTGCTCGGCACGGTGCACGACCTCGCCGACGCCGCGGCCGCGGTCGCCGAGCTCGACGAGCGCCGCGCCACCGGCAAGGTCCTGCTGCGCGTGCGGGACTGATCCGGGGCCGAAGGGCCCCGGGCGCCCGGGCCGTCCGGGCGTGGGGCCGGGCCGGGCCGCCCCGCGAGGCTGGGGCGGTCCGTCCCGCACCCCGCAGGAGGCAGCCATGACGGCGCTCCACCCCCCGTACGCCGCGACCACCGACGTCCACGTCACCGGCCGGCGCGTCGTCGCCACGCTCATCGACAGCGTGATCGTCGGCGCCGCCTTCACCCTGCTGGCCGCGGGCACCGACTCCATCGAGCAGGTCGGCCCGTGGGAGTGGGTGTCCGACGCCCCGCCGTGGGCCAGCGTGCTCTACGCCGTGGCGGCCCTCGCCTACTTCGTCCTCATGGAGGGCGGGCTCGGGCAGACGCTGGGCAAGATGGCGACCGGGATCCGGGTGATCGACGAGCGGACCGGCGCCACGCCGCCGGGCTACGCCGCCGCGGCGATCCGCACCGTGCTGCGGGTGGTCGACGGCCTCCTCGGCTACCTGGTGGCCTTCGTCGTCGTCCTCTCCAACCCCCGCCGGCAGCGGCTCGGGGACATGGCCGCGCACACCCTCGTCGTCCGGACCTGACCCGGGCGGGGAGGACGCGGTGTCCGCCCGGGCCCGGGCCGGGCGCCTTCCGGCCGACGCCGAGGCCGACGAGCGGTCCCGGCGCCTGGCCGGGCTGGTGGGTCCGGCGCTGCTCGCGATCTCCGCGTCGGAGGCGGTGAACCTCGACCTGGTGCGGGAGCAGTACCGCTCGGTCAGCTACCTCGACGGCTCGCTGGTGTTCGTCGCCGGGCTGTCCCTCGTGCGCGCCCACGACCGGTGGGTGGCCGGCTGGCCGGTCGTGCTCACGCTGACCGGCTGGACGGCCCTGCTCGGTGGCCTGCTCCGGATGTTCGCGCCCCGTCCCGACCGGTCGGGGGCGGGTCCCGGCGCCCGCGCCGGGACGGCGGTCGCGTTCGGGGCCGGCGTCCTCCTCACGGCCGAGGCGTACGCGCCCGGGCCGCGCCGGGCCGCCGGCTGACCGGCTCCGCGTCCTCCCCGGCCAGCGCGGCCAGGACCCCGGCCGCGTCCCCGGTCAGCGGCTCGCCGTGCCCGGGGGCGACGACGCGGGGGCCCAGCGCGGCCAGCGCGGCGATCGAGCGCCGCGCCGCCGGGCGGTCCCAGGTCGTGTACCACGGCGGGCCGGCCGGCCGGCGCCGGCCGAGCAGGAGCCCGGCGGGTGAGCCCAGGTCGACGGTGACGACGGCGTCGCCGGTGACGAGGACGCCGTCGGCGGGGCGCAGGTAGGCCACGGACCCGGGGGTGTGCCCGGGCGCGGGGACCACCCGCCAGCCGGGCAGGCCGGGCACCCCGGCCGCGGGGTCGAGGGGCCGCGTGACGTCGCTGATGTCACCGGCCGCGGTGATCCGCTCCCGCACCGCCCGCGGCAGCAGGCGCAGCAGCGGGACGACGACCCAGTGGTCGAGGGGCATGTCGAACCCGGGCACGTACGCGCCCCGCGCCAGCGGCAGGTCGGCCGGGTGCGCGTACACCGGCACCCGCCAGGACCGCGCCAGCACGCCGGCGGAGCCGGAGTGGTCGGGGTGGACGTGGGTGAGCAGGATCGCCGCCGGCCGCGTGCCCGGCCCGAACAGCGACCCCGCGGCGGTCCGGACGGCCCGCGCGCTGCCGGGCCACCCGGCGTCGACGAGCACCCAGGCGGGTCCGGAGCGGACCAGGTAGACGTTCGGGGCGAGGGCACCCCGTCCCACGCGCAGCAGGTGGACGCCCGGGGCGACCTCCCGCGCGACCGGCG
This sequence comes from Geodermatophilus sp. SYSU D01036, assembly GCF_054050435.1. NCBI lineage: Bacteria > Bacillati > Actinomycetota > Actinomycetes > Geodermatophilales > Geodermatophilaceae > Geodermatophilus > Geodermatophilus sp. SYSU D01036. The sequence continues at coordinate 130,167 of NZ_JBJGZJ010000003.1, forward strand.
CGCTCCTCATCCCCGCCCCGCCGCCGCGCCGGCCGCCACGCCGGCCGCCACGAGGTCGGCCGGCGTGGTCCGCTCCGCGCGGGACCGCACCCCGCGCAGCATCTGCCGCGACATGACCAGGTCGGCGGGTACGACGGCGAGCCGGTACGCCGCGGCGACCCACCACGGCCGCAGCCGCGCGCGGGTCCGGAACAGGAACCGGGTGCGCCCGCCCTCGAGCGGGTCCAGCACGAACGCCCAGGACCAGTCGATCCCGGCACCGAACCGCTCCGCCCACCCCGGCGGCAGGTGCTCACGGGAGTGCAGCACCAGGTGACGGGGCGGTGCGAGCTCGGCGACGGTGAAGGCGCAGTGCGCCTCCGGCGGGCCGTCGAGGACCCGGTCGCCGACGGCGAGGTGCTGCCACTCCGGGACGAGCCGGTCGGCGGAGGGGCCGTTGCGCGGGAACAGCAGCCGGTCCACCCAGCGGGCGGTGTACCACTGTCCGCGGCCCCAGCCCATCTGCACCAGCCAGGGCCACACGCGCTCCGGAGGCGCGTCGACGGTCGTCGCGTGCGTGGTCACGATCTGCGGATCGCGACAGAGGCCGTCCCCGGGCAGCAGCCGGTGGCGCTCGGCGCGGTGGGTGCCGGCGGTCCGGCCCAGCCACTGCAGGGCCGCGTACCCGGCTCCCCCTGCCGCGAGCAGGGCGTGCCGGCGCCGGGCGCTCCTCGAGGCGGTCACGGTCCCACCGTCGGCCCCTCCCGGTCGCCGGGTCAGGGGCGGACGTCCCGGGCGGCCCGGCGGAGGTCGCGCGGTCGCGCGCCGCCGTCACAGCAGCTTCGGGAAGGCCGCGAGCAGGCAGACGCCGACCAGGCCGAGCGCCACGGCGGTCCCGAGCAGCACCCACTGCGAGCGGGCGGCCCGCACCCGCGCGGACATGGCCGCGAAGAACAGCACCGCGGCGAAAAGCACCGTGAGGACGGTGTAGTCGTCGCCGGGCTGGTCGTCGGTGAGGGCGGTGTCGAAGGCCTCCGACGCCTGCGCGTCGAGGTCGGCGGCGACCTGCTGCTCCGGCAGGGCGTAGGAGGGCATCTCGAACGGGGAGCCCGGGGCGCCCGCGGCGGCCCCGCCGGCCGCCAGCCAGTCCCCGTGGGCGGTCGCCAGCGGCTCGGGGAACCGCGCGACGAGGAAGTCAGCCAGCTCCGGCTCCCCGGAGCCCTGCGCGACGACCCACTGGGTCCACAGCCCGATCTGGTTGGTCAGCCGGGCGTTGGCCAGGGCGGCCGCGCGGGCCGCCTCGATCCGGTCGGCCGAGGCCCGGCTGAACGCGATCGACGTCTCCCCGCCCCACTGGCTGGCCTGGAAGGCCGACCAGGCGGTGAGCAGGGTGGTGATCGACAGGACGACGACGGCCACGAACTCGAGCACCGGGCCCGGGCCCGGGCGCGGCGGGGCCGGGCGTGCCGGCTCGGGCGTCGCCGCCTCCTCCTCGGGGGCGGCCGGGCCCCGCTCGTCGACTCGGCTCACCGGGGACCCCCGATCTGCGGCGGGCGTCCAGGGTGCCCGCGGGGCCGCGCCCCCGGGGTCATCCCGGCGGGACGGTGGGGCGCCGCCCGCCGCCGGTCCCGCCTCGTCCGTCCGGGGTGAGGCGGCGCCCGCCGCCGCGGCGGGACGGTGGCGCATCCGGCCTCGTCCGTGCGACTCCCGACCGGCGGAGGACCCCATGGCCAAGACGTCACCCGCCAGCACCCGACCCGCGGCCCCCTCGTCCCGGCCGGCCCGGCGCCGGATCCGGCCGGGGCAGGTCCTCGCGCTGGTCCTCGCCGTCGTGACGGTCGCGTTCATCGTGCAGAACCGCGACCGCGTCACCGTCGACCTGTTCACCGTCGACGTCTCGTCGCCGCTGTGGCTGATCCTCACGATCGTGCTGCTGATCGGCGTGCTCCTGGGGATGATCCTGCGCTCCCGGCGGTGACGGCCCGATGGCCTTCGACGTCGACCGGCTGCTGCGGCTGTGGACCGAGCCGCTGCCCGGCGGACCCGCCGCGGAGGAGGCGTTCCGCGCCGTCTACACCGACCCCGTCACGGTCAACGGCCGGCCGCTGACCGCCGCCGACCTGGTCGCCCGCGCCCGGGCGGTGCAGCACACCTTCGCGCGGGTGGAGCGGCAGGTCGTCGCCGTGGTCGAGGACGGCGACCGGGTGGCGCTCGCCTTCCGGATGGGCGGCCGGCAGGTGGGGCCGCTGCAGACCACGGCCGGCCCGCTCCCACCCACCGGCCGGGACCTGTGGCTGCGGGTGGTCGACGTCCTCACCCTCGACGGCGGCCGGATCGCCGACATCTGGATGGTCGCCGACGAGCTCGGCGCGCTGGCCGCCGTCGACGCCGTCCGGCTGGCCGCACCCGCCTGAGGAGCGCGGGTCAGGGCCCCTCGGACCGGGCCCCGGCCGCCGACGGGTCGACGAACCCCGTCCGGTAGGCCCACACGACGGCCTGCGTGCGGTCGCGGACCCCGAGCTTGGCCAGGATCGCCTTCACGTGCGTCTTGACCGTCTCCGGCGACAGCCACACCCGGCGCGCGATCTCGGCGTTGGACAGCCCGTCGGCCATGGCGCGCAGCACCTCGGCCTCCCGCCCGGTCAGCTGCGCGGCCAGCCGCAGCCGTTCCCGGTCGGGCGCGCGCCGGCCGGCGTACGCGGCGAGCAGCCGCCGGGTGACGGCCGGCGCGACGAGGGCGTCCCCCGTGGCGACCGTGCGGATGCCGTCGACGAGCTGCTCCGGCGTCGCCCGCTTGAGGAGGAAGCCGTCGGCGCCGGCCTCCAGGGCGTCGTCGACCACCTCGTCGAGGTCGAAGGTGGTCAGGACGAGCACCCGGGGCCGCCGCGGCCAGGAGGTGATCTCCCGGGTCGCCGCGACCCCGTCCAGCCGCGGCATGCGGACGTCCATGAGCACCACGTCCGGGTGCAGGGCGCGGGCCCGCTCGACCGCCTCCCGGCCGTCGGCCGCCTCGCCGACGACGGCGAGGTCCTCCTCGGCGTCGAGCAGCGCCCGCAGCCCGCTGCGCACGAGGACGTCGTCGTCGGCCAGCAGCACCCGGATCACGACGGCACCTCCGCGCCCACCGGCAGCACCGCGCGCACCCGGAAGCCGCCGTCCACCGGGCCGGCCTCGAGCTCGCCGCCCTCCAGCCGCGCCCGCTCCCGCATGTTGGCCAGCCCGTGCCCCGGCACCGGGGCGGCCGCCGGCTCGCACTCGTTGAGGACCTCGACCAGGACCTGCGGGCCGGTGCGCCGCACCTCCACCCGGATCCGGCCACCCGGCGTGTGACGGACGGCGTTGGTCAGCGCCTCCTGCACGATGCGGTACACCGCCCGGGCGGTCCCCGCGGGCAGTTCGGCGCCGTCGGTGCGCAGCTCCACCTCGCGGCCGGTCGCGCGGACCCGCTCGGCCATCGCCGCCAGGTCGGCGGGCGTCGGCGCGGACGGCTCCGGGGCCCCGCCGCCGTCGGGCCCGAGCACCCGGAGCAGCCGGCCGAGCTCGTCGAGGGCCGACCGCCCGGCCGTCTCGATCGACGCCAGCGCCTCCTGCGCGTAGGCCGGGTTGGCGGCGAACACCCGGCGCCCGACCCCGGCCTGCAGCACCACCACGTTGACCGTGTGTCCCAGCGAGTCGTGCAGCTCGCGGGCCAGCCGGCCGCGCTCCTCGGCGAGCAGGCGCTCGGCCGCCAGCGCCCGGCGGCGGCTCTCCGCCTCCCGCGACGCCCCGGCGGCCACCGCGCGGGTCATCCGGCTGCTGAGGACCCCGGCGACGGTGGCGACGAGGAAGCTCAGGGCGATCGAGGGCAGCGCGTCCAGGGGATCGCCGCGGTCGAGGGCCACGTAGCCGGCGACGCCCAGCCCCGCGACGACGGTGGCGGCCACGCGGAGCCGGGTGCCGCCGACGGCGAAGCAGCTGAACAGGGCGAACCACGCCGGCCAGGCAAGGACGTCGATCGGCGAGCCGGCGGCCGCCGTCGCCACGATGGCCAGGGCGGTCCCGGCCATGGACGCCAGCGGCGCCGTCTGGCGCCACAGCAGCGCGAGCGGGCCGGCGGCCGCGGCGGCCAGCGTGAGCGCGTCCGGCGGCTGGTACGGCGGCTCGGCCGGCACGGCGAGGGCGAGGCCGACCGCGACGACGGCCACGCAGCCGGCGAGCACCGCGTCCAGGCGGGTGCCGGCCCACGGGCGGCGGACGTGCGCCCCGGACCGGGGCACGGCGGTCGACGGCGACACCTCCCATCGTCCCGCTCACGGGCGTCCGGGCGGGAGACCCGCGGGAGTCGTGCGGGTCCCTCGCGCGAGTGAGGTGCGCCGCCGGGAGGACCACCCGCGCGGGAGCCGGACCGCCCCCGCGCGGGGCTCGTGCGCACCCCGGCACCGGGCCGACGCTCGTCCCGCACACAGCAGGACCCGCCGACAGCGAACGAGGGACGTCATGGACACCCAGCGCGCACCCGGATGGCCGGCCCCGCGGGACCGGCACGCTCCCGTCCGGCGGAGGACCCGGGCCCGGCGCGTCGGCGCCGGCGTCGCCGGCGCCCTCCTCCTGGTCCCCGGCCTCGCCCTGGCCGCCGGGGGCGGGACCGTCGTCTGGGCGCACGCCCACGAGCGGTCCGACGGCTTCGTCGTCTCGCCGTGGGAGGGGTTCCGCTCCGACGGCTCCGCCCTGGTGAGCGACCGCGTCGACCCGGCCGCCGCGCCGGACTGGCTGCCACTGCCGGAGTCCCTGGGCGACGCCCGCCTCGAGGTGACCGCGACCGGCGCCGCCGACGTCTTCGTGGGGGTCGCCCCCGCCGACGACGCCGAGCGGTACCTCGACGGCGTCGCCCGGACCGTCGTCGACGGGCTGGGCTTCGACGGACCCGCGACCGGCGGCGACCCGCTGCCGGGGGGCACGCCGGCGGAGCCCCCTGCCGGGCAGGACCTCTGGACCGCGCAGGCCTCCGGCACCGGCACCCAGGCGGTGACCTGGGACCCGGCCGACGGCGACTGGGTGTTCGTGGTGATGAACGCCGACGGCTCGCCGGGGGTGGACGTCGAGGCCCGGATCGGCGCGGAGGCGCCCGTGCTGGGCGGCATCGGGTGGGCGGCCCTGGTCGTCGGCGTGCTGCTCACCGCCGGCGGGGCACGGCTCCTCACCCGGGCCGCCCGGCGGCCGCAGGACCGGGCGGGCGTGTACCGGCAGCCGCAGCGGGACTGGACGACACCCCGGCCGGTGGTCCCCGTCCGGCTCCCGGGACGCGAGGAGCCCCCGGTGCCCACGCCGTGAGCCCGGCCGCCCGGGCTCCCGCGGGACGGCGCCCCTCCGGTCGACGGCCGGAGGGGCGCCGCCGTGTCCGCCGGCGGAACGGATCCGTCCGGGGGGGCCTGACAGCGGGTGCCCGGGTGGGTAGCGTCGGGGGGGTGACCGCCCCCCACGGTCTGGACACCCCGACCGGACTCCGGCCGGGGGACCACGCCTGCTGGTCCTTCGGCGACGGCGCCGACCTGGCCGCGGCGGTCGTGCCCTTCCTCGAGGAGGGCCGCCGGCGCGGCGAGCAACTGGTCGTGGTCGGCCCCTCGCGGTCCGCCCTGCTCGCCGCGGTGTCGGGGCTGCCGCAGCGGGACGAACTCCTCGCCGACGGCCGGCTCGACCTGCAGACCACCGGCGACAGCTACACCTCCGCGGGCGGCCTCACCCCCGCCGGGCAGGTGGAGCACTACCGCGCCGCGACGCGGGCGGCGCTCGCCGCGGGGCGCAGCGGCCTGCGGGTGGCCGCGGACGTCACCGAGCTGGTCCGCGGCGGGCGGCCCGGCCGCCGCCTGCTGCACGCCTACGAGCAGCTCGCCGACGAGCTCATGGGCGCGGTCCCGATGACCGCGCTGTGCCTCTACGACGCGTCGGTGGGCCCGGAGGTCCTCGGGCCGGTCGCCGTGCTCCACCCGGTGCAGCACCTCGGCGACCGGCTGCCGCTGGCGCACCTCTCCGGCCGGGGCCCCCGGCTGGCGCTGCACGGGGAGGTGGACCTCACCGAGGCCGCACACGTGGCGACCGCCCTGGTCGACGTCGCCGGCGACACCCCCGGCGAGCTGGTGCTGGACCTCGCGGACCTCGACTTCCTCGACGTCGCGGGCGCCCGGGCCCTGGCCGGCGCGGCCCAGGAGCTGGCCGCCCGCGGGATCGAGCTGCGGCCGGTGGCGGCGCGGCGGCACGTGCGCCGCTGCCTGGCGCTGTTCGACCTCGTCCCGGAGGAGCCGTGACCTGGCTGCGCCCGACCGGTGACTGGGACGGCACCGGCCTCGCCCACGAGGGGTTCGTGTTCTCCTCCGACGCCGAGGTGGTCGAGCGGGTGGTGCCGTTCCTCCTCGAGGGCTTCCGCCGGGACGAGCCGGTGCTCGTGGTCGCCGGGGAGCGGGTGCGCGGCCTGCTCGTCGGGCAGCTGGGGACCGACCTCGGCCGGCTGGCGGTCTTCGCCGCCGCCGAGACCTGGTGGCGCGGCGGCCACGGCACGCTGCAGGCCTACGACCACGACCTGCGCGCCCTCCGCGCCGAGGCGCCGCGCTGGCGGCTGGCCGCCGAGCCGGTGTGGCTGGCCCGCGAGGACGGGCGGGAGTGGAGCCGCTTCGAGGCGGTGGCCAACCGCTGCTACGACACGATGCCGTACTACAGCCTGTGCCTGCACGACGCCCAGCGGCTGCCCGCCGACGTCCTCGCCGCCGTCGCGCGCACCCACCCGATGACCTGGGACGGCGTCGCCCCGGTGCCCCAGCCGGCGTACGAGGACCCGGCCGGCTTCCTCCGCACGGTGCAGCCGGCCTGGACCCGGCGCCCCGCGGCCGCCGCCGTCCTCCCCGTGACGTCGCCGACGCAGGGCCGCCGCGCGCTGAGCGTGCTGCTGCCGGCCGGCCGGCGCGCGCGGCTGGGCGACGTCGTCCTGGCCGCCCACGAGCTGCTGGTCAACGCGCTGCGCGCCGCACCCTTCGCGGAGCTGTCGACCTGGACCGACGGCGACGCGTTCGTCGTCGAGGTGGCCGACGGCGGGCCGGGCCTGGCCGACGAGACGCTCGGCTACGTGCCCCCCGACCCCGCCGGCGGCGCGCGGGGGATGTGGCTGGCGTGGAGCCTGGCCGACGACGCCGCCGTCCGCACCGGGCCGGCCGGCACCACGGTCCGGCTGTTCTTCCGCTCCTGACCCGGCGGCCCCGACCCGGCGGCCCCGACCCGGCGGCGCCGAGGGGTCCCGGCGGGTCGCTCCGGGCCTACGCTCGCTCCCACTCACGGGGCCGAGGGGGCGTGCCGTGGGCGGGAACGGGCCGGGGACCGGGCGTCCGGTCGGGGTCGCGGTCGTCGGGTTCGGCTGGATGGGCACCGTGCACGCCCGCGCGCACGCCCGGGTCGGGCACCACTTCCCCGACCTGCCCGTCGTCCCGCGGCTGGTGACCGTCGCCGACGACGTCCCCGGCCGCGCCGAGACCGCCGCCGCCCGCTACGGCTTCGCGACGGCGACCACGGACTGGCGCGCGGTGCTGGCCGACCCGCGCGTGGAACTCGTGTCGGTCACCGCGCCCAACTGGCTGCACCGGGAGGTCGGCGCCGCGGTCGCGGGGTCCGGCCGGCACCTGTGGATCGAGAAGCCGGTGGGCCTGACCGCCGACGACGCCCGCGCGGTGGCCGGCGCGGCCGCCGCGGCGGGGGTGCAGGGCGTCGTCGGGCTCAGCTACCGGAACGTGCCCGCGGTCGCGCTGGCGCGGGAGATGGTCGCCGCGGGCGAGATCGGCCGGGTGACCCACGCCCGCGTGGCCTTCCTCAGCGACTACGCCGCCGCGCCGGAGGGGGCGCTGACCTGGCGGTACGAGCGGGCCCGCGGCGGCAGCGGGGTCCTCGCCGACCTCGGCTCGCACGCCGTCGACCTGGTCCGCCACCTGCTCGGCGACGAGGTCGAGTCCGTGCTCGCCGACACGGCGGTGTTCGTGCCGCAGCGGCCCCGCCCGGCCGGGCCGACGTCGGGGCACGCGCTGGCGGCCGGCGGCGTCCCGGGGCCGGTGGAGAACGACGACCACGTCGCCGCCCTGCTGCGGCTGTCCTCCGGCGCGCGGGTGGCGCTGGAGGCCAGCCGGGTGGCGGCGGGGGAGCAGAACGCCTACGGCTTCGAGGTGCACGGCAGCGCCGGGCGCCTGGCGTGGGACTTCCGCCGGATGGGCGAGCTGCAGGTCAGCCGCGGCCCGCTCGCGCAGGACCAGCCCGTGGCCACCGTGCTGGTCGGTCCCGGGGCGGGGGAGTACGCGGCCTTCCAGCCCGGGCCCGCCAACCCGATGGGCTTCGACGACCTCAAGGTCGTCGAGGCCCGCGACGCGCTGCTGGCGGCCGCGACCGGCGAGCCGCACGGCGCGACCCTGGCCGACGCGGTGCGGGCGGCGGACGTGCTCGACGCGATCGCGGAGTCCGCCGCCCGGGGGGAGCGGGTGGCGGTCCGCGCGGACCGGGCGGTCCCGGTCGGGGGCACGCCGGGCCCTTGACGCCCCTGGTGGCCCATGTCACATTCCACATGTCACTATGTCCAGACATAAGGACGTCGTCGCAGTAGGGGGTCCGGTGTCTGGACCGGCCGACGGCCGCCGGCAGGGTGGCCATCCCGACGAGGAGACGCCCATGAGGAGGACCCGCAGGTCGCTGCAGCTGGCGGTGGCGGTGAGCGTGACGGCCGTGGTCGCGAGCGCGTGCAGCAGCGAGGGCGGCGCCCGGAACGAGGGCGGCGGTGCGGACCAGGGCGACTACACCATCGCGATGATCACGCACGAGACCCCGGGGGACACCTTCTGGGACAAGATCCGCGCCGGTGCGGAGGCCGCCGCCGAGGCTCACGGCCTCACGCTCAACTACTCGAACGACCCGGACTCCAGCGACGAGGCCACCCTCGTCCAGAACGCCGTGGACCAGGGCGTCGACGGCATCGCGGTCACCCTCGCCTTCCCCGATGCGGTGGGGCCGGCGGCGCGGTCGGCCATGGACGCCGGCATCCCCGTCGTCGCCTTCAACTCGGGGATCAACGACTACCAGAACTACGGCGTGCCGATGTACTTCGGGTCCAACGAGGACCTCGCCGGCCAGACCGTCGGCACCCGCATCGCCGAGGACGGCGGCGGCAAGGCCCTCTGCGTGATCCAGGAGCAGGGGCAGATCGCCCTCGAGACCCGCTGCGCGGGCGTCGCCAAGACCTTCCCCACCACCGAGAACATCAACGTCCCCGGCGCCGACCTGCCCGCCGTGCAGCAGACGATCGGGGCGAAGCTCCAGCAGGACGCCGCGATCACGCACGTCGTCACGCTGGGCGCCCCGGTCGCGCTCGCAGCGCAGCAGGCCAAGAGCGACACCGGCAGCCAGGCCGAGGTCGTCACCTTCGACCTCAACGCCGACGTCGCCGCGGCGATCCAGAGCGGGGACATCGCCTTCTCGGTCGACCAGCAGCCCTACGTGCAGGGCTACATGGCCGTCACCGCGCTGTGGCTGAACATCACCAACGGCAACGACATCGGCGGCGGCGGCCCCGTCCTCACCGGCCCGTCGATCGTCGACGAGGAGAACATCGGCCCGATCGTCGAGTACGCGAACAACAACACCCGGTAAGCCCCGCTCGGGGGGAGCCGGGGCCGCCCGGCTCCCCCCGCCCTCCCTCCAGGAGTGCAGACATGAGCTCATCCGTGGCGACACCCCCGTCGGCGGCGCCGCCGTCGGCCGCCGTCCAGTCGCGCCCCCAGCGGTCGCTGCTCTCCCGCCTGCTGGCGCGCCCCGAGGTCGGCGCCCTGGCCGCCGCGATCGCGATCTTCGCCTTCTTCTACGCGGTGGCCCCGTCTTTCCGGACCCTGCCCGCCTTCGCCACCGTCCTGTACGCCAGCTCGACCATCGGCATCGTCGCGGTGGGGGTCGCGCTGCTGATGATCGGCGGCGAGTTCGACCTGTCCTCCGGCGTCACGGTGACCACGGCCGCGCTCGCCTCGGCGATGCTCTCCTACCAGTACAGCCTGAACATGTGGGTGGGCGTCGTCTTCAGCCTCGCCGTCGCGCTCGTCATCGGGTTCGTCAACGGCTACCTGGTGGTGCGGACGGGGATACCCAGCTTCCTCATCACCCTGAGCACCTTCTTCATCCTCCAGGGCGTCAACCTCGGCGTCACCAAGATCGTCACGGGCACCGTGGCGACGCCCAACGTGAGCGACATCGACGGCTTCGACGCCGCGAGGACGGTCTTCGCCAGCGACATCGACCTCGGCTTCATGACGGTGAAGATCACGGTGCTGTGGTGGCTGCTGTTCGTGGCCGTGGGCACCTGGCTGCTGCTGCGGACCCGCACCGGCAACTGGATCACCGCCTCGGGCGGCAACCCGGCCAGCGCCCGCGCGGTCGGCGTCCCGGTGCGCAAGGTCAAGATCGGCCTGTTCATGGGCGTCTCGTTCCTGGCCTGGTTCCTCGGGATGCACCTGCTGTTCAACTTCAGCTCGGTCCAGTCCGGCCTCGGCATCGGCAACGAGTTCATCTACATCATCGCCGCGGTCGTCGGCGGGGCGCTGCTCACCGGTGGCTACGGCTCGGCGGTGGGGTCGGCCCTCGGGGCCTTCATCTTCGGCATGACGACGCAGGGGATCGTCTTCGCCGGCTGGGACCCGAACTGGTTCCGGACCTTCCTCGGCGTCATGCTCCTGCTCGCCGTGATGGTCAACCTCTACGTCAAGAACTACGCCGAGCGCAGGAAGTGACGACGATGACCGACACCATCACCGAACACGCCGCGCCCGACCTGAAGGCCGGCACGCCGCTGGTCGAGATGCACGACGTCGGCAAGTCCTACGGCGCCATCCGGGCCCTCGAGGGCATCGACCTGACCGTCAACGCGGGGGAGGTGGCCTGCGTCCTCGGGGACAACGGCGCCGGCAAGTCGACGCTCATCAAGATCATCTCGGGGCTGCACCCGCACACGGAGGGCACGCTGCGGGTCGACGGCCAGGAGCGGCACTTCAGCTCGCCGCGGGAGGCGCTCGACGCCGGCATCGCGACCGTCTACCAGGACCTGGCGGTCGTGAGCCTCATGGAGGTCTGGCGCAACTTCTTCCTCGGCTCGGAGATCCGCAAGGGCAAGTACCCGATGGCGCCGCTCGACATCAAGGCCATGCGGGAGATCGCCGACACCGAGCTGCAGAAGATGGGCATCGTCGTCAAGGACATCAACCAGCCGATCGGCACGCTGTCGGGCGGTCAGCGCCAGTGCGTGGCCATCGCCCGGGCGGTGTACTTCGGCGCGCGCGTGCTCATCCTCGACGAGCCGACCGCCGCGCTCGGCGTCAAGCAGTCCGGCGTGGTGCTCAAGTACACGGCCGCGGCCCGCGACGCCGGCCTCGGGGTCGTGTTCATCACCCACAACCCGCACCACGCCTTCATGGTCGGGGACCACTTCGTGATCCTGAAGCTGGGCCGGCGGGTGCTGGACAAGAAGCGCGCCGAGGTCACCCTCGAGGAGCTCACCGGCGAGATGGCCGGCGGCCAGGAGCTGGCCGAGCTCTCGCACGAGCTCAAGCGCTGACGGCACCCCGGCTCCCCTCCGCGCGGTCCCGCGCGGGGGGAGGGCCGGCCCGTGCCCGCCTCCCCCCGCCGCCGGACGACGGGGCGACGCCGGACGCCGGGGCGATGCCGGACGCCCGCGTCGGGCCGGCGGGACCGGCGACGGCACCGCCCGCACGACGCCCACCGCACGAGGCAGGGAGCCCGCCGTGACGACCACCGCCGCCCGCACCGCCACCGCGATCGACTACGACCCCTTCCGGCCGGACTTCTACACGGCCGACCCCTTCGGGCTGTACCGCCGGATGCGCGACGAGGCGCCGGTGTGGCACAGCGAGCGCTGGGGCTGGTACGTGCTCACTCGCTTCGAGGACGTCCGCGCCGCGGGCCCGCGTCTGGTGCTGGACCTGTGACCGCCGGCCCGCTGGGCGTCGCCCTCCTGGGGTCGGGGCGGATGGGCGCCTACCACGCGCAGACCCTGGCCAGGCGGCTGCCGTCCGCGCGGCTGGTGGCCGTGGCCGACCCCGCCCAGGGCGCCGCCGAGTACCTGACGGGCGTGCTCGGCGCGGGCCGGGCGTACACCGACGCGGCGCAGGTGTGGGACGACCCGGACGTCGACGCCGTCGTCGTCGCCGCGCCGGCCCGCGCGCACGCCGACCTCGTGGTCGCCGCCGCGGCCGCCGGCCGGCACGTGTTCTGCGAGAAGCCGATGGCGGTGACGCTGGCCGACGCCGACCGCGCGATCGACGCCGCCCGCGCCGCCGGCGTGGTGCTGCAGGTGGGCTTCAACCGCCGCTTCGCCGCGGACTGGGCCGCCGCCCGGGCGCTGCTGGACGACGGCACGCTCGGCACGCCGCGGCTGCTGCGCTCGCTCACCCGCGACCCGGGCGGCTTCGTCCCGGCCCGGGTGCGGCCGGACACCGTCTTCCTGGAGACCCTGATCCACGACTTCGACACGCTGCGGTTCCTGCACCCGGGCGCGGAGGTCGTGGAGGTGCACGCCGTCGCCGACGCGCTGGTCGAGCCCGCCTGGCGGGACCGGGGGCTGCTGGACACCGCGGTCGTCGTGGTCCGCTTCGACGACGGCGCGATGGGGGTCGCCGAGGCCTGCTTCGAGGCGGCCTACGGCTACGACGTCCGCGGCGAGGTGCTCGGCTCCGGCGGCATGGCCACCATGGGCGACGGCCGCCGCACCGGCATGGTGTTCTCCGGCGCCGGCGGCCGGCTCGTGGACACCGTGCGCGGCGACCAGGAGCTGTTCGGCGACGCCTACACCGCCGAGCTGGCGGCGTTCGTCGACGCCGTCCGCGGCCGGACGCGGCCACCGGTCACCGGGGAGGACGCCCGCGCGGCGCTGGCGATCGCGCTGGCCGCCGCGGCGTCGGTCCGGGCGGGCCGGCCGGTGCGGACCGCCGAGGTGGAGAAGTGAGCCGGTACCGGCTGGCGGCGTCGGCGGAGATGCTCTTCCTCGACCTGCCGTTCCCCGAGCGGGTGCGGCGGATCGCCGCCGCCGGCCTCGAGGTCGAGATCTGGGACTGGACGGCGAAGGACCTCGACGCGCTCGCCGCCACCGGCGCCACGTTCTCCTCCATGACCGGCTACGTCACCGGCACCCTCGCCGACGACGACGGCGCGGCCGAGCTGCTGCGCACCGCCGGGTGCGCGCTGGCCGCCGCCGAGCGGCTGGACTGCCCGCGGCTGAACGTGCACGGCACCGGGCTGGACGGCCGCGGGCTGCCCGTCGTCCCCGCGGCCGTGGTGACCCCGGCGATGTGGCTGACCGCCGCCCGCACCCTGACCCGGCTGGCGGAGCTCGGCGAGCGGGCCGGGCGGGTGTTCACGCTGGAGAACCTCAACACCGCCGTGGACCACCCGGGCACCCCGTTCGCCCGGGCCGCGGACACGATCGCGCTGGTCGAGGCGGTGGGCAGCCCGCACCTGCGGCTCAACCTCGACCTCTACCACGCGCAGATCGGCGAGGGGAACCTGGTCGCGCTGGTGGAGCGGGCGCTGCCGCTGGTCGGCGAGGTGCAGGTGGCCGACGTCCCGGGGCGGTGCGAGCCGGGCACGGGGGAGATCCGCCACGAGGCGGTCGCGTCGGCGCTGGACCGGCTCGGCTACGACGGCGTCGTCGCGCTGGAGGGCTGGGCGTCCGGCGACCCGGACGACGCGCTGGCGGCGTTCCGCGCCGCCTACGGCTGACCGTATTTGTCCGGACGTCCTGATGTCCGGCTCCCCCGATGAGGGGACGACAGGACGTACCCGGTCGGGTGCGATCATCGGGGACGCGGGAGGCGGGTCCTCCGGACCGACCCGCGGAACTCGCTTCCCGGGAGGCAGACGTGCTCACCTTCGACATCGACCGCTCGAGCCCCACGCCCCTGTACTTCCAGCTGGCGCAGGCCATCGAGGGGGCGATCACCGGCGGCTCGCTGCCCCCGGGCTCGCGGCTGGAGAACGAGCTGCTGCTCGCCCAGCGCTACGGGCTGTCCCGGCCGACGGTCCGCCGCGCGGTGCAGGAGCTGGTCGACAAGGGGCTGCTGGTCCGCAAGCGCGGCGTGGGCACCCAGGTGATCCAGCCGCACGTCCGCCGGTCGGTGGAGCTCACCAGCCTCTACGACGACCTGTCCCGCGCCGGCGAGGCGCCGACGACCGAGGTGCTGTCCCTGGAGCGGCGGCCCGCGCCGGCCGACGTCGCCGGGGAGCTCGACCTGGCGCCGGGGGAGGAGATCGTGGTGGTCCGCCGGCTGCGCCGCTCGCACGGCGAGCCGCTGGCGCTGATGACCAACCACCTGCCCGGCCGGTTCGACCCGTCGGTGGAGGACCTCACCGAGCGGGGCCTCTACCAGTACCTGCGCGCGCAGGGGGTGCACCTGCGGGTCGCCCACCAGCGGATCGGCGCGCGCCTGGCCCGCGCCGACGAGGCCCGGCTGCTGGAGGAGCCGCCGCGGGCGGCGCTGCTGACCATGGAGCGGACGGCGTTCGACGACAAGGGCGGGCCGGTGGAGCTCGGCCGGCACGTCTACCGCGCGTCCCGCTACGACTTCGAGACGACGCTCGTCGGCCGCTGACGGCCCCGCGGGTGCGTCCGGTCACGGTGCCGACACTCACAGCCCCGGAGGGGGTCCGGCGCGCCGCGCGCGAGGACGATGGAGTCGGTACGAAGAGACGACGACGCAGACGCAGCACGGAGAACCGCCATGACCTCCCTCCTCACCCCCTCCCGCCGCGGCTCGGTGTGGCAGCGGTCCCGCCGCGCCCTCGAGCGCGAGCTGGCCGACTACGCCACCACCGCCGACCGCGACGAGCTCGCCGCCCTGCTCGAGGGCCGCGGCGCCGGCGAGAGCCTCGCCGCCGAGATCCTCGGCCGCCAGGCGCACCGGGCGCTGTTCGCCTCCGCCTGACCGCCGGGTCTAGGGGAGCCGCTCGAGCTCCCCGCCGTCCCACTGCCAGCGGACGGTCATCCGCCCGGACGGCCCGCCGGCGTGGGTGTCGCCCGGCTCGTACACCCGCATGACCGCCACCACCCGGCCGTCCTCGACCGAGAGCCCGTCCGGGTCGTAGACCGGCGGCAGGACGTCGGCCCGCGGCAGCGTGCGCGGGCTCGGCAGCACGGCGAGCGGGCGGCCGTCGGCGTCGAGGACGTGCACCTCCTCGACGATCCCGTTCGACGGCTGCGGGGAGCACCGCAGCAGGACGACGGCATCCGGCCGGCCGTCGCCGTCGACGTCCCCGCTCACCGCGGCCCCGAGGGAGACGTCGAACCAGTCGTAGGGACCCGCCTCGGCGGGCACCCGCGCCGAGCCGTCCCGCAGGGGCGCCGCGAACCCGTCCGGGACGACGCCGTCGCAGGTCACGGTGTAGGTGGTGTTCCGCCAGTCGGGGGCGCGCGTCGCCGGAGCCGCCGCCGGGGCGGACGAGGCGCCCGGATCGCCGGCGCAGCCGGCCAGCAGGAGACAGGCCCCCACGCCGGCCGCGCTCAGCCGGCGGATCGCCGCGTCGGACATCGGGCCTCACCTCGGCCGGGGTGGAGGAACGGGGGAGCGCCCCTCCGGGAACGAGCGTCCCACCGTCCGGGCCCTCAGGCGAACGGGTTGTCGCCGGCCTCGACCTGCGCCGCGAGCTCCCGCAGCGCCGCCCGGTCCGGCGTGCCGCCGGCCTCCCGCACCGCGGCCTCCAGCGCGGCGGCCACCTCGTCGGCCGGCCGGCCCGACATCCGGTCGGCGACCGCGGCCAGCGTGGGCGCCACCCGCTCGCTCAGCAACCGCTCCCGCCGCGGGTCCGGCGGGCGCAGCAGCCGCAGCAACTCCTGCTGCAGCCCGCTGCGGGGTCGGCGTCCCACCGGCTCCCTCCCTCCGACGGTCCGGCCAGTCGACACCCCCGCCGGGCGGCCGGACAACCCCCGTGGCGCTACCGTCCGGGCGGGGGAGGGAGCGCCGGTGCACGAGGTCACCGAGGACGTCTTCTGGGTGCCGGGCACCGCGGTGAACCGGGTGCTGGTCCGCGACAGCCGCGACCTGACCGTGGTCGACGCCGGGTACCCGGGCGACGCCGCGAGCCTCGCCGACGCCGTCCGCGCCCTGGGCTCCCGCCCGGAGGACGTGCGCGCCGTCCTGGTCACGCACGCGCACGTCGACCACGTCGGCGGGCTGTCCGGCCTCGCGCCGGGCACCCCCGTGCTCGTGCACCCGGACGAGCTGCCGAACGCCCGCGGGGAGCGCCGCGAGCAGGCCACGCCGCTCGACGTCGCCGTCCGGGCCTGGCGGCCACGGGTCGCCCGGTGGGCGCTGTCGATCGTGCGGGCCGGGGCGACCGCGCACCCCGTCGTCGCCGCGGCGCGGCCGTTCCCCGGCGGCGGTACGGACGGCGGCACGGACGGCGGCCCGGGCGGCGGGCCGCTGGACCTCCCGGGCGGGCCGGTCCCCGTGCCCACGCCCGGCCACACGTCGGGCCACACCGCCTACCTGTTCCCCCGGCACGGGGTGGTGGCGACCGGCGACGCGCTGGTCACCGGCCACCCGACGTCGCGGGTGCGCGGGCCGCAGCTGCTGCCGGGGTTCTTCACCGCCTCCCCGGACCGCGCCCGGGACGCCCTCGGCGCCCTCGCCGCGCTGCCGGCCGACCTGCTCGTCCCCGGCCACGGCGACCCGTGGCGCGGCGACCTCGCCGACGCGGTGGCCCGCGCCCGCCGCTGAGGCGTCCCGCGATGAGTCCCGGCCGGGGCGCCGGTCCTCCCTGGGAAGCGTCGGTGACGAGATCCCCCGGAGGACGCCATGACGACCACCCCGGACCGCCCGGCCCCCGCGCCGGCCGGCCGCCCGCCCGTCGTCGACCGGGCCACCTGGCAGGCCGCGCGGGACGAGCTCCTGGTGCGCGAGAAGGCGCACACCCGCGAGGGCGACGCCATCGCCGCGGCCCGCCGCCGGCTGCCGATGGTGGAGGTCGACGGCACCGCCGAGCTCGTCGGACCCGGCGGCCCGGTCCCGTTCCCGGAGCTGTTCCGGGGCCGCGACGAGCTCCTCGTCTACCACTCCATGTGGTACGACGGCGCGCCGCACCAGGGGCAGTGCGAGGGCTGCACCTTCAACCTGTGGCACCTGCGCGACACCGTCTACCTCGCCGCCCGCGGCGTCTCGTTCGCCGTCCTCACCTCCGGTGCCTGGGACGAGGTGGCGCCCTTCGTCGGGTTCATGGGCTACACCCAGCCCTGGTTCTCGGTGCGGGGGGTGGAGGAGCGGATCGCCACGGAGGAGGGGCACCTGTCCTGCTACCTGCGCGACGGTGACCGGGTCTTCCTCACCTACTCCACGACCGGCCGGGGCAACGAGCCGGCCGACGGGACGCTCGGCCTGCTCGACATGACGCCCTACGGCCGCCGCGAGGCGTGGGAGGACGTCCCCGAGGGCTGGCCCGCGGCCCCGCAGGTGGGCTCACCGGTCGGCGGGCACGGCGCGCCGATCTGCTGGTACTGGCGCTCGGACGCCGACGGGAACGCCACCTGGGGCCCGACCAGCCGCCCGGTGCCGCAGTGGACCCGCCCCGGCGCGACCCCCGTGGACAGCCTCGGCCGGCACGCCTCCCACCACTGACCGGGCGCCCGCTCAGGCGTTCTGCGGGAAGCCCAGGTTCAGGCCGCCGTGGCTGGGGTCCAGCCAGCGGGAGGTGATGACCTTGCCGCGGGTGTAGAAGTGCACGCCCTCGGCGCCGTGGGCGTGGGAGTCGCCGAACAGGCTGTTCTTCCACCCGCCGAAGGAGTAGTAGGCCATCGGCACCGGGATCGGCACGTTGATGCCGATCATCCCCACCTCCACCTCGTGCTGGAACCGCCGGGCCGCCCCGCCGTCGTTGGTGAAGATCGCCGTCCCGTTGCCGTACTCGTTGCGGTTGACCAGCTCGACGGCGTGCTCGTAGCTGTCCACCCGCAGCACCGACAGCACCGGCCCGAAGATCTCGTCGGTGTAGACGCTCATGTGCGGCTCGACGTGGTCGACCAGCGTCGGCCCGAGCCAGAAGCCCTCCTCGGCGCCGTCGGGCTGCACCTGCCGGCCGTCGACGACGACCTTCGCGCCCTCCCGCTCGCCGGCCGCGACGTAGGACTCGACGCGGTCGCGGTGCCGCCTGCTGATCAGCGGGCCCATGTCGCAGCCCTTGCGGCCGTCCCCGGTCCGCAGTGTGCGGGTGCGCTCGGCGATCCGGGCCACCAGGTCGTCGCCGACCCCGCCGACGGCGAGCACGGCGCTGATCGCCATGCACCGCTCGCCGGCGGAGCCGAAGCCGGAGTTCACCGCCTGGTCGGCGGCGAGGTCGAGGTCGGCGTCGGGCAGCACGACCATGTGGTTCTTCGCGCCGCCGAGGGCCTGCACGCGCTTGCCGTGCCGGGTCCCGGTCTCGTAGACGTACCGGGCGATGGGCGTCGACCCGACGAAGGACACCGCCTTGACGTCGGGGTGCTCGAGCAGCCGGTCGACGGCGACCTTGTCGCCCTGGGCGACGTTGAACACGCCGTCGGGCAGGCCGGCCTCCTTCCACAGCTCGGCCATCCAGATCGCCGCGGAGGGGTCCTGCTCGCTGGGCTTGAGGACGACGGTGTTGCCGGTGGCGATCGCGATGGGGAAGAACCACATCGGGACCATCGCCGGGAAGTTGAACGGGCTGATCACCGCGACCGGGCCGAGCGGCTGGCGGACGGAGTGCACGTCGACGTCGGTCGAGGCGCTCTCGGTGAACCCGCCGCGGACCAGCGAGGGCACGCCGCAGGCGTACTCGACGACCTCCTGGCCGCGGGACACCTCGCCGAGGGCGTCGTCGAGGACCTTGCCGTGCTCGGCGGTGATGATCGCGGCGAGCTCGGGCTTGCGGGCGTTGAGCAGCTCGCGGAAGCGGAACAGCACCGCGGTCCGCTTGGCCAGCGAGGTGTCCCGCCAGGCGGGGAAGGCGGCGGCCGCCGCGGCGACGGCGGCGTCGACCTCCTCGACCGAGGCCAGGGCGACCGCGCCGGTGACCTCGCCGGTGGCGGAGTCGGTCACCTCGCCGGTGCGGCCGCTGGTCCCGTCGCGGCGGGCGCCGTCGATCCAGTGGGGGATGTGCGTGGGCATGGTCTCTGCTCCTCGAAGGAGGGCCCCTCAGGGGAGGGTGCCGTCGGGGAAGTGCTTGGTGACCAGCTCGCGGATCGCCGCGAGCATCCGGGTGCCGGACTCGCGGGCCTGGTCGTCCCACCCGAAGACGCAGGTGGTGAGGACGCCGTCGAAGCCGATCCCGGCCAGCGCGGCGAAGGCCGCGTCGAAGTCGACGTCGCCGCGCCCGATCTCCATGTGCTGGTGGACGCGGGTGGTGTTGCCCGGCGGGTTGGTGATGTAGCGCAGCCCGTCGGAGGCGCGGTGGTCCATCGAGTCGGCGACGTGCACGTGGGTGAGCAGGTCGCCGGCGTGCGCGACGATCCCGGCCGCGTCGTCGCCCTGGTGGAAGGTGTGCGGCGTGCAGTAGAGGAACGACACGCACGGCGAGTCGATGGCGCGGACCATGTCGACCGCCGGGTGGCCGAGCTCGATGAAGTCGTCGGGGTGCGGCTCGAGGGCGAGCCGGACGCCCTCCCGCTCGAGGACCGGCAGCAGCTCCTCCATCGACCGCCAGAACATCGCCTCGGCGAGCTCCGGCGCCTCGGGCCGGCCGTTGAACTCGGAGTTCACCGTGTCCACCCCGAGCTCGACGGTGATCTCGACCGCCCGCTTCCAGTACCGGACGGCGGCCTGCCGCTCGACCTCGCCCGGGCCCGACCAGCGCATGACCGGCAGCACCGAGGTGACGCCGACGCCGGCGTCGGCCAGCCGCGACCGGAACGCCCGCACGGTGGCGAGGTCGACGCGGGGGTGCTTGAAGAACGGGACGAAGTCCTCGCGGGGGGACAGCTCCATCCACTCGTAGCCCATCGCGGCCACGACGTCGGGCAGCTCCAGCAGCGGGGTGGTCCGCAGCATCTGCGGGTCCAGGGCGATCCTCACCGCGCCTCCAGCCGGACCTCGGTGCGCCGCCCCGTGCGCAGCGCCTCCACCCCCGCGGCGCACACCGCCTGGGCGGCGTAGCCGTCCCACGCGCCGGGGCCGTCGACGTCGCCGCGGCGGGCGGCGTCGGCCCACCGCTGCACCTCGATGTCGTAGGCCCGGCCGAACCGCTGCCGGAAGTCCGGCGCCACCCCGGTCGACCGGGTGGCGCCCGCCGGCCCGCCGCGCTGCCGCACCAGGCCGAGGTCGAGGCCGATCAGGGCGCTGCCGTCCTCGCCGACCACCTCGGTGCGCACCTCGTAGCCGACGCCGGTGCTGACGAAGCACTCGACGTCGACCAGCCGGCCGCCGGTGGTCTCCAGCAGCACCAGCAGCGGGTCGGACTGGCCCGGGACGGCGTGCCGGGTGGCCCGCGGCCGCAGCACGGTGACCGCGGCGATCTCCTCGGCGAGCAGGAACCGCGCGACGTCGACCTCGTGCACCACCGAGTCGTTGACCATCATCTCGCTGGTGAAGTGCGGCGGGACGGCCGCGTTGCGGTGCGCGCAGTGCACCACCAGCGGCTCGCCGAGCGCGCCGGAGCGGACCAGCGCCTCGAGCTCGGCGTACTCGGGGTCGAACCGGCGCATGAAGCCGACCTGCACCAGCCGCCGGCCGGTGCGGGCGGTGTACGCGTCCTCCGCCCGGACGACGGCCAGCGAGCTCCCGGCGTCCATGGTGAGCGGCTTCTCGCACAGCACCGGCTTGCCGTGCTCGATGCAGGCGAGCACCTGCTCCTCGTGGAACTGGCCGGGGGTGGCGACGAGGACGGCGTCGACGTCGTCGTCGGCGACGGCGGCCAGCGGGTCGCCGACCACCCGGCAGCCGGGCACCGTGCCGGCCACCTGCTCCGCCTTCTCCGGGAACGCGTCGCTGACCGCGGCCACCGTGGCGCCGGAGATGCGGCTGTGCAGCCGGGCGACGTGGTCGGCGCCCATCATCCCGACGCCGAGGACGGCGACCCGCAGGTCGCGGGCGGGGACGTCGGCGAGCTCCGGGAGCGCCCCGGCGCGGGTCTCGGCGGTGGTCACGCCCGGGCCTCCGATCCGGCGGCGGGGGCCTTCGGGGCGCCGATCCGCAGCGACGGGGACCCGCAGCTGCCGATGTAGCGGTGGGTGCGCCGCGCGATCGGCAGCGGCACGTCCGGCGGGCAGGGGTACAGGTCGTGCTCGACGATCGCGAACACGTCCAGCCCGTGCCGCTCGATCGCCTCGAACAGCGGCGGGTAGGCCGGGACGCCGTTCGGGGGCTCGGTCATCGCGCCCATCCGGACCGCCTGCGGCCAGTCGATGTCCTTCGCGAGCACCTCGTCGACGACGGCCGGGTCGACCTGCTTGAGGTGCAGGTAGCCGATCCGGTCCGGGTACGTCTCGATCAGCCCGAGGTTGTCCCCGCGGTAGTAGCTGACGTGCCCGGTGTCCAGGCACAGCGGCACGTACCGCGGGTCGGTGTCGGCGAGGAACCGCTCGATGTCCCGCTGCCAGCCGACGTGGGTCTCCGCGTGCGGGTGGAAGGCGATCGACAGGCCGTACTCCTCCTGCACCGCCCTCCCGAGCCGGGTCACGCCGGTCGTCTTCGCCGTCCACTGCTCGGGGGTGAGGTGCCGCGACTCGACGTCGGCGCCGGTCTTCTGGTCCCGGAAGGTGTCCGGGATGACGACGACGTGCGTGCCGCCCAGTGCCTTCGTCAGCGCGGCGACGTCGCGCACCTGGCTCCACACCGCGTCCCAGGAGCCGGGCCGGTGCAGGTGCTCGAAGACGGTGCCGGCCGACACCCGCAGGCCGCGGGCGGAGAGCTCGTCGGACAGCCGCGCGGGGTCGGTGGGCAGGTAGCCGTAGGGGCCGAGCTCGATCCACTCGAAGCCGCAGGCGCTGACCTCGTCGAGGAACTGCTGCCAGGGCACCTGGTCGGGGTCGTCGGGGAACCACACGCCCCAGGAGTCGGGGGCCGAGCCCACCCGGATCCGCGCGCCGCCGTGCTGCTGTGTCATCGGGTCTCCTCCGGTCTCGGGGTCAGGGCTGGGCGGGGACGAGGTGGGACCGCTGGCGCGCCTTCCGGCCCTCGTAGACGGCGCGGGCGCGCCGGGTGCTCTCGAGCGTGGCGACCTCGCTGACCGGCACGTCCCACCACGACTCGCTGGAGGGGGCGTCGACCAGCGGGTCGGTCTCGACGTGCACGACCGTCGTCCGGTCGCTCGCCTTGGCCTTGCGGAGGGCGGCCTCGAGGCTCGGGCCGTCCTGGGCGGAGAGGAC
Source organism: Geodermatophilus sp. SYSU D01036 (assembly GCF_054050435.1). Lineage (NCBI taxonomy): Bacteria > Bacillati > Actinomycetota > Actinomycetes > Geodermatophilales > Geodermatophilaceae > Geodermatophilus > Geodermatophilus sp. SYSU D01036. The sequence goes on from NZ_JBJGZJ010000003.1 coordinate 152,506, forward strand.
GTCGACGCCGAGGCTGGCGGCGTTGGCGGCCAGGTCGACCGGCAGCACCCCGCCGTCGAGCCGGCCCGAGTCCGACCGGTAGCGGTACCGGGTGCCGAACCGCTGGGACCCGAGGGACTCCGACAGGGCGCCGATCGAGGCGAAGCCGTGGTTCTGCACCAGGACGACGACGATCTTGACGCCCTCCTGCACGGCGGTGACCAGCTCGGTCGGCATCATCAGGTAGGAGCCGTCGCCGACCATCACGAAGACGTCGCGGTCGGGGCTGGCCATCCGGATGCCGATGCCGCCGGGGATCTCGTAGCCCATGCACGAGTAGCCGTACTCGACGTGGTAGCCCTTCGGGTCCCGGACCCGCCACATCTTGTGCAGGTCCCCGGGCATGGAGCCGGCGGCGCACACCACCACGTCGCGCGGCGCGGACACCTCGTTGACGATCCCGATGACCTCGTTCTGGGTGAGCCGGCCGCCCTCGCCGGCGCTGGGGACCGCCGGGTGGTACGCCGCCTCGACGGTCGCCTCCCACGCGGCGGCGAGCTCGGCGGTGCGGGCCCGGTAGGCGTCGTCGACCGACCAGCCGGAAAGTGCCTCGCCGAGCGCGGTGAGCGCCTCGCGGGCGTCGGCCTGCACGGTGACGCCGGCGTGCTTGGCGGCGTCCATCCCCGCGACGTTGACGTTGACGAAGCGCACGCCGGGGTCGGCGAACGCGGTGCGGGAGGCGGTGGTGAAGTCCTGGTACCGGGTGCCGATGCCGATGACGACGTCGGCCTCGCGGGCCAGCGCGTTGGCGGCGGTGGTGCCGGTGGAGCCGATGGCGCCGACCGACTGCGGGTGGTCGAAGGGCAGCGCGCCCTTGCCGGCCTGGGTCTGCGCGACCGGGATGCCGGTGGCGGTGGCGAAGGCGTCCAGCGCCCCGGTGGCGGAGGAGTAGATGACGCCCCCGCCGGCGACGACCAGCGGTCGCCGGGCGGAGCGGACGACCTCGACGGCGCGCTGCAGCGCGGCACGCTCGGGCACCGGCCGGCCCACGTGCCAGGTGCGCGGGGCGAACAGCTCCACCGGCCAGTCGAAGGCCTCGGCCTGCACGTCCTGCGGGAAGCAGAGGGTGACCGCGCCGGTCTCGGCCGGGTCGGTGAGCACCCGCATCGCGCCGAGCAGCGCGCCGGGCAGCTGCTCGGGCCGCCAGATGCGGTCGAAGTACCGCGACACCGGGCGGAACGCGTCGTTGACCGTGACGTCGCCGCTGTCGGGGCGCTCGAGCTCCTGCAGCAGCGGGCCGGCCGCGCGGGTGGCGAACGTGTCGGCCGGCAGCAGCAGCACCGGCAGCCGGTTGATCGTCGCCAGCGCGGCGCCGGTGAGCATGTTGGTCGAGCCGGGGCCCACGCTGGGGGAGACCGCCCAGGTCTGCAGCCGGTCCTTCGCGCGGGCGTAGGCGACCGCGGTGTGCACCATCGCCTGCTCGTTGCGGCCGAGCACGTAGGGCAGCGCCCCCGGGGTGTCGACCTCGGCCTGCAGCAGGGCCTGGCCGAGGCCGGCGACGTTGCCGTGGCCGAAGATGCCCAGGCAGCCGGCGAACAGCCGCTGCCGTTGCCCGTCGCGCTCGGTGGACTGCTGGGCGAGGAACCGCACGACCGCCTGGGCGACGGTCATCCGGGCGGTCCCGGGACGGGGCTGCGGCGGGGTCTGGCTCACGACGGGGACGCTCCCTCCTGGTCGGGACGGGGGGTGGGCAGCGGCAGCCGCGGGTCGACGTCCTCGCCGGCCCACGTGCCGCGGACCCAGGCGTGCGCGGGGTCGTCGACGATCCGCCACGCCCGCTCGGGGCCGGGGCCGGCCATGACGTTGAGGTAGTAGAGGTCGTGCCCGGGGGCGGCGATCGAGGGGCCGTGCCAGCCGTGCGGCACGAGGACGACGTCGCGGTCGCGGACCTCGGCGAGCACGTCGATCGGCCGCTCGGCGGTGCCGTACACGCGGTGGTAGGCCAGGCCCGGCTGCCCCTCCGGGCCGGAGGCGACCTCGAAGTAGTAGACCTCCTCCAGCTCGCTCTCCTCGGCGGAGGTCTCGTCGTGCTTGTGCGGCGGCCAGCTCGACCAGTTGCCGCCCGGGGTGAGCACCTCGCAGGCGATCACCGAGTCGGCCTCGAACACCCCCGCGGTGGCGAAGTTGTGCACCTGCCGGCTGGACCGTCCCGCGCCGCGCAGCTCGACCGGGACGCCGGCGGCCGGGCCGTACCGGACGGGGAGCCGGCGGCGCGCCCGGGCGCTGCACAGCGCGAACCGCCCGCCGTTGCGGCTGGACAGCTCGGCGGTGGCCCCGAGGGGCAGGTAGGCGAAGTCGGTCGGCCCGGCGAAGACGCAGCTGCGGCCGGTGAGGGTCAGCACCTCCCCGTCGCAGGCGACGGTCACCCCGCCCTCCAGCGGGACGACGACGACCTCGTCGGGGCCGGTGTCGAGGACGTGCCGGCCCCCGGCGGGCAGCTCGAGCACGCGCAGGCCGGAGTGGCCCCAGCCGGCCGACTCGGGGGTGACCTCGAGGGCGTAGGGGCCGGTGGCGGCCGTCCCGGCGGGCAGGTGCAGGGACCGGGTGTCGGGCGCGGTGTTCCTGGGTGCGGTGTTCCTGGGTGTGGTGGTCCTGGGCGCGGGGGGCCTGGGTGCAGGGGCCCTGGGGGTGGTGGCGGTCACGGCCGGCTCCCTCCGTGGACGAGCGCGACGGCGGTGTCCACCGCGGCCTCGACGTCGTCGTCGGGCGGGTAGAGCAGCGTCCGGCCGACCACCAGCCCGCGCACCGGGGGCAGCGCGAGCGCGTCGCGCCACTGGGCGTAGGTCTCCTCGGGCCGGCGGGAGGGGTCGCCGCCGAGCAGCAGGGTCGGCAGCGTCGTCGCGTCCGCGACCCGCTCCATCTCCGCGACCACCGGCAGCTTGAGCCAGGTGTAGGCGGAGGTGGCGCCCAGGCCCTGGGCGACGTGCACGCTCTTGACGACCGCGTCGGTGGACAGGTCGTTGACCACCCGCCCGTCGACCCGCCGGGACAGGAACGGCTCGAGCACCGCCACCAGCCCGGCCCGCGCCAGGTCGGTCACCGCGCGGCCGGCCGCCTCCATCGACACGACCGTGGCCGGGTCGTCGAGGTCGAAGCGGTTGAGCATCTTGGCCGCGTCGAACCGGGCGTCGACGACGCCCTGCACGTCGTAGCCGGTCATCCGGTCGTCCATCTCGAACACCGAGCCGGCCAGGCCGCCCCGGTTCATCGACGCGACGACGACCTTGTCCTCCAGCGCGCCGAGCAGCAGCAGGTCCTCGGCGACGTCGGCGGTGGCCAGCAGCCCGTCGACGCCGGGGCGGGCCAGCGCTGCGCGCAGCCGGTCGAGCATCTCGGTGCGGCTGTGCATCGCGGTGGGCCGGCCCTGCGCCGACAGCGCCCCGCGGGCGGGGTGGTCGGCGGCGACGAGCATCAGCCGCCCGTCGTCGGGGAGGAAGGCGGGCCGCCGGCGGCGGGTGGCCAGGGCCCGGCCGATCGCCTGCGGGGTGCGGCTGCGCAGCTCGGTGACCTCGGCGTAGGTGGTGCACAGCGGCGGGGGCGTCCCGACGTCGGGGACCAGGGCGGTGTCAGACACGGGTGCCCTCCAGTCGGGGGGTGGGGACGGGCGAGCGGTGGGCGGCGAGGTGCGCGGCCACCTCGGCGGCCGTGGGCATCGCGGTCGAGCACTCCAGCCGCGAGGCGACGATCGCGCCGGCGGCGTTGGCCTCGCGCAGCAGCTGCTCCAGCGGAAGGCCGGTCAGGAGCCCGTGGACGAGGGAGCCGCCGAAGGCGTCGCCGGCGCCGAGGCCGTTGACGACGTCGACCGGGGTGGGCGGGACCACGACGCGCTCGGTACGCGTCCTGCCGAGCACGCCCGCCGACCCCTGCTTGACCACGGCCAGCTCGACCCCGGCGGCCAGGAGCGCGTCGGCGGCCCGGTCGGGGTCGGTCTCGCCGGTCGCGACCTCGCACTCCTCCCGGTTGCCGACGGCGACCGTGACGTGGGGGAGGGCGGCGCGGACCTGCCCGGCGGCCTCCTCCCGGGAGGACCAGAACACCGGCCGGTAGTCGAGGTCGAGCACGGTGTGCCGGCGGCGGCCCCGGGCCTCCCAGGCGGCGTGGTGCGCCGAGCGGCTCGGCTCCTCCGACAGCCCGGTGACCGTGGCCCAGAACAGCTGCGCGGCGCGGACCGCGTCGAGGTCCAGGTCCCCGGGACGCAGCTGCAGGTCCGGCGCGGTGGGGCGGCGGTAGAAGTACAGCGGGAAGTCGTCGGGCGGGAAGACCTCGCAGAAGGTGACCGGCGTCGGGTGGTCGGGGTCGACCACGACGAACCGGTCGTCCACCCCCAGCTCGCGCAGCGCCCGGCGCACGAAGCGGCCGAAGGGGTCGTCGCCGACGCCGGTGACCAGCGCCGGGGAGTGCCCGAGCCGGGCCGCGGCGACGGCGACGTTGGCCGCGCTGCCGCCCAGGTACTTGCCGAAGCTCTCGACGTCCTCGAGGCCCACCCCGACCTGCAGGGGATAGACGTCGACGCCGCTGCGCCCCATGACCACGACGTCCAGCGCCTGCGCGTCGGGGGTGTCGTCCACGGTCCGCTCCGTCCTGTGCGTCGTGCCCCGTGGGACCCGACTGTGCGCCGGGACACCTCACGACGTCAAGGCTTTGTCAGGACATAGCGACATCTTGTCGTGAACGCTGCGGAGCGGCGCCACCCCGGCTCAGCGGGGGTCGAACAGGACCACCTCGCCGGGCGTGACCTCGAACGGGTTGGCCCACCCCGAGGCGGTGCCGGTGATCGGCTGCGCGTCGGTGACCACGTGGTGGGGCGCCGCGGGGGAGGTGCCCGGGTAGACGGCGAGCACGCGGGCGGGGTCGGTGAGCTCCTCGGTGTGCTCGAGCCACTCCCCGCGGCGCAGCAGCCGCGTCGTCCGCCGCCCGCGCAGCTCGCGGCCCACCTCGGCGACCCACCGGGCGCCGTCCTGGTCGAAGGCGACCGAGCGGACCCGCGCCCCCGGCGGCGCGGGCGCGCAGCCGGCGAACTCGGCGAGGGCCTCGTAGAGCCGCTCGGCCTGGTCGTCGTCGGTGGCGCGGGGGAGGAAGAAGGCGGTCACCGGCCGATCCTGACCCCCGCCACCGACACTCCGGGATGCGGACCGTGCACGGGGAGTGCACCCTGGGTGGGCACACGCTCTGCCGCGGCCGAGTAGAGGGGGACTCCTCCGCCGGGCACCGGGCCAGGTTCCGAGCACCGCTCCCTGGCCCGGCTCCGGACAGGCCGGTCGTGCACCACCGGATGCCGGCCCTCAGGTCGCGCGGGTCACCGAGGCCTTCAGCACCCGGCCGCACACCACCGTGGCCACCCCGGCGACGACGACGGTCAGCAGCCCGACCCGCAGGCTCGTCGCGTCGGCGAGCGCGCCGACCAGCGGCGGGGACACCAGGAAGCCGATCCGCAGCAGCCAGTTGACCAGCGTCAGCCCCACGCCGTGCCGCAGCCCGGGCAGGTCGTCGGCGGCGGCGTAGACGGCCGGCACCAGGGTGGCGACGCCCAGCCCGGCCAGCGCGAACCCGACCAGCGTCGTCGCCAGCGACGGCACCGCCAGCGCCAGGCCCGTGCCCGCGGCCACCATCGCGCCGCCGACGCGGGCCACCCGGCGCTGCCCGAACCGGTCGACGACGCGGTCGCCGGTCAGCCGGCCGACGGTCATCGCCAGCGACAGCGCGACGAACCCCAGCCCCGCGGCCGCCGCGCCCGTCCCGACCTCGGTGCGCAGCCACAGTGCGCTCCACGAGGAGCCGGCGTCCTCGACGAACGCCCCGCACGCGGCGAGCACGCCGAGCGCGGCCAGCGGCAGCGCGACCGCCCGCACCGTCCCCCGCCCGCCGGCGGGCACGGCGTCGTCGGGCACCTCCTCCCGGTCCGGGCCCGGCAGCATCGACCGGTGCGCCACCAGCGCGACGACGGCGAAGACGGCCGCGACCACGCCCAGGTGCCACCCGAGCGGGACGCGCAGGCCCGCCGCGGCGGAGCCCAGCAGCCCGCCCGCCACCGCGCCGATGCTCCAGAGGCCGTGGAAGGCGTTGAGGATCGACCGGTCGTAGGCCCGCTGCACCCGCAGCCCGTGCGCGTTCTGCGCCACGTCGACGACGGCGTCCAGCGCGCCGGCGACGAACAGCGCCCCGGCGAACAGCCACCACGACGGCGCGACGGCGGCGCCCCAGACGGCGGCGGCCAGCGCCACCAGGCCCCAGGAGGCCACCCGCGCCGAGCCGAACCGGCGCATGAGCGCGGCCGACGCCAGCGCGGACACCAGCGCGCCGAGCGGCAGGGCGGCCAGCGCCGCGCCGAGCTCGGCGTTGGAGACGCCCAGCCGGTCCTTGACCTCGGGCAACCGCGGCACCAGGTCGGCGTAGAGCACCGCGTTGACGAAGAAGCAGGCGGCGACGGCGGCCCGGGCGGCGCGCAGCCGGGGCGGGGCGGGAACCGGGAGGGTGTCCGACACGGGCGTCCTGTCTGGAGGGGCGGGAGGGGTCAGGCGGCGAAGCGGAGGATGGCGGCCCGGATCTGGGCCCGGTCCATCGGGTCGGTGGACAGGGCGCTGTGCAGCACCAGCCCCTCGACCAGGGCGTCGAGCTCGCGGGCGGTGACCGGGTCGAAGTGGCGCTCCAGGCTCGCCCGGCTGCGCTGCATCCAGTCCTGGGTGACCGCGCGCAGCGCCGGCCGGCGGGCGGCGGCGACGTAGAGCTCGACGGCGAGCACCAGGTCCCGGCCGGAGCCCAGGAGGTCGCCGGTGAGGTGCTCGACCAGCGCGTCCAGGGCCGCGGCCCGGTCGGGCGCGGCGCGCATCCGCGCGTCGAGCCGGGTCGCCACCTCCTCGACGTGCCGGGTGAACGCCGCGGCGTGCAGCTCGTCCAGGCTCGCGAAGTGGTACGTCGTCGACCCCAGCGGCACGTCGGCGGCGCGGGCGATGGCCCGGTGCGTGGCGCCGGTGACGCCGGCGTCGGCGATGACGTCCAGCGCCGTGGCCACCAGCCGGTCGCGGCGGCCGGGATCGTGCCGCCGCGGCCGCCGGGCGGGGGCGGTCACCCCCGGTCCAGCTCGCGGACCACCCGGGCCGGGTTGCCGACGGCGACCACGCCGGCCGGCAGGTCGCGCGTCACCACCGAGCCGGCGCCGACGACGGTGTCGGCACCGATGGTCACGCCGGGCAGCACGACCACCCCGCCGCCGAGCCACACGTTGTCCCCGACGGTGATCGGCTCCGCGGCCTCCCACTTGTCCCGCCGCGGCCCGGGCTCGACCGGGTGGGTGGGGGTGAGCAGCTGGACGTTCGGGCCGATCTGCACGTCGTCGCCGATGGTGATCGCCGCGACGTCGAGGGCGACCAGCCCGAAGTTGGCGAAGCAGCGGGCCCCGACGCGGAGGTTGCTGCCGTAGTCGACGTACAGCGGCGGGCGGATCTCGGTGCCCTCACCGACCGCGCCGAGCAGCCGCCCGAGCAGCTCGCGGCGCAGTGACCGCTGGCGGGCCGAGGTGGCGTTGTAGACCGCCACCAGGTCGAGCGCCGCGGCGTTGGCCTCGGCGAGCTCCGGGTCGTCCGCGACGTAGAGGTCGCCGGCGAGCATCCGCTCGCGCATGGTGCGGGTGTCGTCCGGGGCGGGCGGCGAGGTCATGCGGACGAGCGTACACATCCATGCGGACACCCGTACGCATCGAACGGGCGGCGCACCGATGACTCCGGCCCGCCGCGGCGGTCCACCCGTCGACCCCACTCTCCCCGGGAGGCCCGAGATGACCAGCACCGCCCCCGCGCTCGAGACGCGCACCCTCGAGGTGCCCGGCGCCGTCCTCACCTACGACGTCCGTCCCGGTCCGGCCGGCGCGCCGGTGCTGCTGCTCGTCGGCTCGCCCATGGGCGCGGCCGGGTTCGGCACGCTGGCCGGGTACTTCGCCGACCGGACGGTGGTCACCTACGACCCACGCGGCTCCGAGCGCAGCCGGCGCACCGACGGCGCCGCCACGAGCACGCCCGAGGAGCACGCCGACGACCTGTCGCGCGTCGTCGCCGCGGTCGGCGGCGGCCCGGTCGACGTCTTCGCCAGCAGCGGCGGGGCGGTGAACGCGCTCACCCTCGTCGCCCGCCACCCGGAGCAGGTGCGCACGCTCGTCGCGCACGAGCCGCCGTCGGTGCCCTACCTGCCCGACGCCGCGGAGGCCTCGGTCGCCACCCACGCCGTCGGGGAGGCCTACCGGCGGTCCGGCTTCGGCGCCGGCATGGCGGCCTTCATCCGGCTGGTCGCCCACCGCGGCCCGGTGACGCCCGAGCTCACCGGTCCCGCACCCGACCCCGCCCTGTTCGGCCTGCCCACCGGGGACGACGGCTCGCGCGACGACGTCCTGCTCGGCCAGAACCTGATCACCTGCACCCACCACGAGCACGACGTCGCCGCGCTGCGGGCCGCGCCCACCCGGGTCGTGGTCGCCGTCGGCGCCGGGTCCGAGGGGGAGATCGCGCACCGCGGCGGCCTGGGCGTGGCCGCGGCGCTGGGGACCGAGCCGGTCGTCTTCCCCAGCGGGCACGCCGGCTTCCTCGGCGGCGAGTACGGCGAGACCGGGGAACCCGAGGCGTTCGCGGCCCGGCTGCGCGCGGTGCTCGACGGGGCGGCCTGAGGGCCTTGTCCCGCCCCGGCGGCAGCGGGAGGCTGGACCCGCCAGGACGAGCAGCGAACAGGGCCAGCCACCGCCGGGAGGTCGCCGTGGAAGCGCGCGTGGGGGACAGGATCGTCGTCCGCTCGACCCACCAGGGGGAGCCGGACCGCACGGGACGGGTGCTCGAGGTCCGCGGGCAGGGCGGGGCGCCGCCGTACGTCGTCCAGTGGGACGCCGACGGGCACACCGGCGTCTTCTACCCGGCGGGCACCTGCACGGTCATCCCCGAGCCGGCCGGGACCTGACCCGGGGGCCGTCCCCTGGGGGACGGCCCCCGGGTCAGCGGTGGGGGTGCATCCGGCGTGCCCCTCCGGTCCGACGGCGCCGGACCGCGTCCGCTTCTGCGGCCTCGCGCCCCTGCCGGGGCGGGTACGGGCGCGTCGTCCGGTGACCGTTATCCCCAACTGTTACCGAGACCGGGCGGACAGTGCTACACCGCACGCCGAGGCGGGCCCCGGCCTCTTGTGCACACCCCGACGCCCCGGCCGGGCGGCCGCGGTGGGAGCCGCCCCGTTCCGGGCGCGCGGAGGCCCCGCCGCGGGTGCGGCGGGGGCCGCTGCGCGCGGTGCGGGTCAGCCCTGCGGGGTCCCCGGCGCGCCGGCGTCCGGGGTGCCGTCGGGCCCCTCGGCGAGCAGCAGGTACAGCGCCCGGCGGGCCTCGGCGAGGACGCCGGCCGCGGCGGTGAGCTGCGCCTCGCTGCCGGTGCGCACCACCTGCCGGACCGCGCCGTGCAGCTGCTCGAGCAGGCCGCGCAGGTCGGCGGCGGGTGCGCCCTCGGGGCCGCCGGCGAACGGGTCGTTCCCCGTGCCGCGCAGCTCCTCCACCGCGCTGCGGCCGGCGTCGGTGAGCGTGGCGAGCTTGCGGCCCGCGTCGGCGGTCACCGTCACCAGGCCCTCGTCCTCGAGCTGGCTGAGGGTCGGGTAGATCGCGCCGGGGCTGGGTGTCCAGCGGCCGCCGCTGCGCTCGGCGATCGCCTGCATGAGCTGGTAGCCGTGCATGGGCTGCTCGGCCAGCAGTAGCAGGACGGCGGCGCGGACGTCGCCGCGCGGGGCCCGCCCGCGGCCGCCGCGGCGCCGCCACCCCGCCGCGGGGTCGAAACCGGGACCGGGACCGGGACCGAAGCCCGGGCCGAAGCCGGGACCGAAGCCGGGACCGAACCCGGGGCCGGACCGGGCGCCGGGCCCGCCCGGACCGCCGAAGCCGAAACCGAAGGGGCCGGCGCCCCCGGCGCCGGGCCCGCCCGGGCCGAACCCGTGCGGCCGGTGGCCGTGCGAGTGGTGTCCGTGGCCGCGACCCCCGGGCCGCCACCCCTCGAAGCGTGGGTCGTGGGTCATGACTGCCTCCTGACGTATCGGATGACAGTAACGATATATCGCGATAGGACGTCCGTCTAGGGCGGGAACGAGTCCGCGGCGATCGCCTGGACGGCCGCCTCGCCGAGCGCGTCGACCTCGGCGGCGAGCACGCGCAGGGGGACGGGCTCCCCGGAGCGGAGCAGGCCGCTGAGCCGGCCGGCCACCCGGCCGATCCGCCCGGCCGGCTCGAGGCCGGGCTCGGCGGGAGCCGGCGGGACGAGCGACCAGGGCTGGTCGATCTCCGCGCTGAGCGCCGGCAGCCGGCGCAGGAGGGCCGCGCTCTCGGCGGCCAGCCGCCACCAGGTGCCCGGCCGCAGCTCCGGGGGCCCGGACTCCCCGGCGGCCGCCCAGCGCAGCAGGCGCACCACCTCGCTCCAGACCACGTCGGAGACGACGTCGCCGACCGGCCCGTCGCCGGGGGAGCGCCGGGCCAGCACGAGGGCGCGGGTCGCGGCGGGGTCGAACAGCCAGGGCGCGGTGTCGCGGTCCATGACGGCACGCTGCCCCCGCACCCTCCGAGGGGCCTGGACCCGGCCTGTGAGCTCCCTGGGTGCCTCAGCCGAGCGTGGCGCGCACCGCCGCGGCGGCGGAGTCGAGGGCGGCGCGGGCGCGCCCCCACGGCGTCCCGGCGGGGAAGTCGCCGAGCAGGACGACGACGGTGCCCGACGGCAGCACGCCGGCCGAGTGCAGCTGCCGCCGGCCGTCGACGCAGCACATCCAGCCCTGCTTGGCCGCCACGCCGGTGCCGCCGGCGAGCAGGCCGAACGCCTGGTCGAACCCGTCGGCCGCGGTCGGCGCGGTGTCCCGCATCCAGCCGAGCAGCGTGGCGGCCGGCCCGTCGCCGAGCGTGTCGGCCAGCCCGGCGAGCAGGGCGGCGACGTCGGCCGCGCTGAGCGTCGCCTCGCCCCACTGGCCCGCGACCCGCGGCGGCGCGGTGGCGGTCAGGCCGGCGTCGGCGGCGGTCGCGGTGACCAGGCCGGCGCCGTCGTAGCGGTCCCACAGGGTGCTCATCGCGCCGTCGTCGGAGGTCACGATCGCCCGCTCCATCAGCGCCAGGTCGCCCTCGGAGAGGTCGAGCGCGCCCGCCGCGTCCAGGGCCAGGAGCCGGCCGACGACGAGCAGCTTGACCAGCGACGCCGAGAGGCGGACGTCCCCGGCGGCGGGACCGGTGACCAGGGGCCGGCCGAAAGCGTCGAGCACCGCCACCGCGACCGTGCCGTCCGCCTCCTGCGCGGCCGCGTCGACGGCGGCCAGCACCGCGGCGCCGTCGACGACGGGCGGCGGCGGGACGGGGACGGCGGACTCCCCGGCGGCGCCCGTGCCGCGGATCTCGGCGGCCGTGCCCGGCTCCGGCGCGACCGAGGCGGCCCGCACCGTGTCCGGCCCGGCCGCACGGTCCTCGCCGTCCCGGGCCCAGAGCACCACCGCCAGCACGCCCGCCGCGCTCACCACCAGCACCGACGCGAGCACGACCGCGAGCGCGCCGAGGACCAGCCGCTCCAGCGGGCCCCGGCGCGGGCGCCCGGGCGAGGGGCGGACGGCGCGCACGGGCACAGGGTGGACCCGATCGGTTGCGCGTGGGGAACGTCCGTGTGTCCTCCGCCGGACAAGCCGGCGACCGCGGCGCTGGTCAGGCGGGCGCGGAGCACCTCGACGAGCTCGGCCAGGCCCGGCGGCGGGCTGTCGGCCCACCGGGCCGGCCGGACCTCGACCGGCGGCGCGTCGCGCAGCAGCCGGTGCTCCCGCCGCGCGCGTTCGGCGTGCTGTGCGGTGCGCACCCGGTGTGGGCGGTGCCGGCCGGCGCGGTGCTGCTCGGGCAGGCGCTCGAGCGGCACGAGTGGGCCGGGATCGGCGTCGTGGTGCTGGCCGACGCCGCGGCGGCGCTGCTGCAGACGCCACGCCCGGCGGGCGCCGACCGCGGCGAGGTCCACAGTCCCGCCACGGCCGCCTGACAGGTCCGCCACAGGAACGGCCCGCACGGTCGGGAGGACGGCCGGACCTGCCGGCCGCCCGAGCGAGGAGAACCCCGTGCGCAAGAAGATCGTGCTCGCCACCACGGCAGGCGTCCTGGCCGTCGGCGGCCTCGCCCTCGCCGCCCCGGCCATGGCCGACGACGACACGACTCCCGACACCTCCGCGACCTCGGCCGTGGACCGCATCCGCGACGCCCTCACCGGCCTGGTCGACGACGGGTCGATCACCGCCGAGCAGGCCGACGAGGTCGCCACCACGCTGGGCGAGGCGGGCCTGGGCGACCGCGGCCACGGCGCCCCCGGCCACGGCCTGGACCTGTCGGTGGCGGCCGGGACGCTCGGCCTGTCCGAGGCTGACCTGCGCACCGCGCTCGAGGCCGACGGCGCCAGCCTCGCCTCGGTCGCCGGGGACCGGGGCGTGGCGGTCGAGGACCTCGTCGCCGCGCTCGTGCAGGCCGCGCAGGACCGGCTCGACGACGCCGTCGCCGACGGCCGGCTCACCCGGGAGGAGGCCGACGAGCGCGCGGCCGACCTGGAGAGCCGCGTGACGGACCTGGTGGAGAGCCCCGGCGTCGACCTCGACGGCCCCCGCGGCGGCCACAGCGGCCACAGCGGTCCCGACGGCGAGGGCCCGGATGGTGAGGGCCCGGATGGTGAGGGCCCGGATGGCGAGGGCCCGGATGGCGAGGGCCCGGACGGCGGGGGCGGCTGACCGTCCCGGCACCCCGGGGGGGGGGGGGGGGGGGGGGGGGGGGGGGGGGGGGGGGGGGGGGGGGGGGGGGGGCGGGCGCGGGGGCGGGGGGGGGGGGGGGGGGGGCGGGGGGGAGGGGGGTGGGGTGGGGGGGGGGGGGGGGGGGGGGGGGGGGGGGGGGGCGGCCCACGTCGCCGATGACGAGCGTGGTGGCGCCGTCGGCCTGCAGGAACGCGTCGTACCAGTCGCCGCCGACGGCGGCCGCCTCGGCGGCGGGGAGATACCGGACGACGATCTCGGCGTGGTCCGGCTCGGGTGGCGCGGTGAGCATCGAGCGTTGCAGCTGCAGGGCCAGGTGCCGCTGGGCGCCGTAGAGGCGGGCGTTGTCGAGGGCCATCCCGAGACGCTCGGCGACGTCGCGGAGGGTGGCGACCTCCTCCGCGGTCGGGACGCGGCCGTCGGTGTAGAGCAGCGAGAGCAGGCCCAGGGTGTGGCCACGTCCACGCAGGGGCAGGGCCACCGCGGCGCTGGGCGCCAGCCGGGACAGCAGCCCGTGGGGCTCGCCGGCCGGGGTGGTGGCGAGGGCCTCCTCGCCGGACAGCAGGAGCGGCTCGCCGGTGCTGAGCGTCCGGCTCACCGCGGGGAGGCTGGTCAGCGCGGCCGCGCGGGACCGGGCGTAGTCCTGCAGCAGCTCCCGCGACGCCTCGTCGGCGTGCCAGGAGCTCACGCCCCGGGTGTGGCCGTGCTCGTCGAGGACGCTGACGATGCACGCGTCGGCCAGCGCGGGGACGACCATGCGGGGCACCTGGCCGGTGGCGACCTCGGCGTCCATCGACCCGGCCAGCTCGGTGCTGATGCGGGCCACGGTGAGCGTCCGCTCGGCGGCGCGGCGCAGCTCCTGCTGCGCGCGGACCCGCTCGGTGACCTCGATGAAGTAGACCGACAGGCCCTCCGCGGTCGGCCAGGCGCGCAGCTCGTACCAGCCGTCGAGCGGGGCGGGGTAGTAGGCGTCGAAGGACACCGGCCGGCGGGTCTCCACCGCGCGGCGGTAGCTCTCCTCGAACACCGAGCTCACGGCGGCGGGGAAGGCCTCCCAGATGTCCTCGCCGAGCAGGTCCTCGCGGCGGCGGCCCAGCAGCCGCTCGGCCTCGGCGTTGAGGTGGGTGAAGCGCCAGTCGGGGCTCAGCGAGTAGAAGCCGGCCGGCATGGCCTCGAGGACCTGGGTGACGCCGAGGGCCTCGCCGCGCTGGCCGGTGACGTCGTAGGCGGCGCCGAGCAGCCGGGTGGCGCCCCCGTCCGGGCCGCTCAGCGCGCGGCCCTGGGCGGAGATCCAGCGGACGACGCCGCCGGGCAGGGCGATGCGGTACAGCGCGCTGAACTCGCCGCACTCGTCGACGGCGGCCTGCAGCGCGGCCAGGACCTCGTCGCGGTCGTCCGGGTGCAGCCGGGCGCTGAAGCCCTCGATGCTGCGGTCGAAGCCCGCGCCGTCGTACCCGAACAGCGCCACGAGGCGCTCGTCCCAGTCGAGGACGCCGGTGGTCAGGTCCCAGTCGAAGGTGCCGATGCCGGCGGCCTGCATGGCCAGTTCACCGCGCAGGGCCGAGGCGATCTCGTCGATGTGCCGCTGCTCCGGAGCGCTGCCGAGCCGCCCGGTCCTGCCTGGGTCCCCCACTGCCGCCTTCCCGGTCGTGCACCCGCTGCACGGGCGATCCCGTCCCGGTGGTTGGAGACGCGGTCGCACCATGTGTACCTGCCTGATCGCGTTGCGCGCAACGCATCCGACCGGGTGGTCCCGGGGCAGCCGCACGGACCGTACTCGTGGTGTCGGGTGCTGCGCAGTCGAGTCACGGTCCGTAATCTCCAGGGGGCAACATGCCACCGCGGGGGCCGTGATCGGCTGGGGGAGACGTGGCGTGGTGGGGCTGGGTCCTCGTCGCCTGGGTCGTCGTGGCCATCGGCGCGGCGGTCCTCCTCGGTCGGATGGTGCACGTCGCCGATCGGCGGCAGGAGGACTCCGGTCCCCCTGCCCTGAGCGCCCTGGACGACCCGTGCCCCGAGGGGCGACGGCCGGGTGAGCAGGGGGCAGGACCTCCGCCGCTACTCCGCCGGTCACCCGACCGGGCGCGGCATGGGTCCCGGCGTCCCCGTTCCCGGTGGCGCTGAGGTCGCCGGACGTCGCACCAGCGAACTCCGGTGTCCCCGGTCCGCACCCCGCCACCACAACGCCGGGACCGCCCGCGTGCGGGCTGGACCCCGGCGGCGGAGGCGACTCCCGCCGCCGGACACGGTGGGACGTCGTCTGGTCGGCGCTCAGGCCGGGCGGAGCGCCCGCATCCAGCCGGCCGACGCGGTCGATCTGGAGAACGTCCAGGTCTGCCCGCCGACGGCACCGGCGGTGGGCCGGCTCTGTCCCGCCAGTTCCGTGACCTGGGCTCCGGTGCCCTCGAACGCCTCGTTCCACGCCGTGGGCGGCGTGACCGTTGACGACGAGCTGTCGAGCCCCACTCCACCGACCACCAGGGCCCCTGCCGTCGTGGTGGTGACCCCGGGGACGGTCAACGTCGCGGCGGAGTAGGTGTTGTCCGAGGCGACGGTGGCCGGGGTGTCGAAGGGCGTGCTGGTGTCGACCCCACGGAAGGCCGACATGCCGGCGTTCCACTTCTGCCCGCTGGACAGTTGCCAGGTGTAGGACGCCGGCTCGGCGGCCGCCCTCGTGACGACGTGGTAGTAGACGAAGACCCGTGCTCCGCCGCCCATCCCGAGGTAGGCCGACGGCAGGACGTTCGACCAACCGGCCGGCGCGCTGGTGACCGTCGGGGTGTTGTCCGCGGTGATCTGCGCGATGAGCACGTCACCGTCCGCCACGCCGGCCGGGACGTTGACGGTGATCCCGGTGGCCGCCGTGGTGCTGGTGGCCGTGGTGACCGCTCCCGTGGTGACGCCACCGGGCGGGGGCGGCGGTGGCGGCGCCGAGACGGTGATCGTGCGCGTGGCGGGTGCGCTCGTCCCGGCGGAGTTGGTCGCTCGCAGGGTGGCCGTGTACGTACCGGCGGCGGCGTAGGTGTGCGACGGGTTCTGCGTGGTCGCCGTGCCCCCGTCGCCGAAGTCCCACGCCCAGGACGTCGGCGAGCCGGTCGACGTGTCGGTGAACTGGACCGCGAGAGGCGCGACCCCGCTGGTCGGCGAGGCCGTGAACCCGGCCGTGGGTGCCGGGGCCGGCGGCGGCGTGGTCCCGCCCAGGGAGAGGTCGGCGTGCCAGTAGCGCTTGGTCGTGGTGTTGGCCGCGAGCACCACCAGACCCGTGGCCCCGTTGACGCTCTGCTTCGTGGTGGTGGGGTCGTTCAGGCTCTCCGACGCGGCCTCGCGGATGATCGGCGTCCCCCGGCCGGGAGGGAAGACCGGGTCGTCCATGGACGCCGTCTTCTCGTAGACGGTGCCCGGGTAGCCGGAATAGGGGCACCCGGCGCCGGTCGGGGCGGCGGCGATCACGTGGACCATCGAGTGCTCCTCGTCGAGCACCACCTGCGGCCGGGTGTGACAGTCGGCCAGGGTCCCGAAGGTGGTCGAGGTCCACGCACCCGTACCCGGCTTGAACACCAGCAGGAGGATCTGCGGGGTCGACGCGGGTGCCCCGGCCGCGGTGTCGGCGCCGGTCTTCACGGCCGCGAACACCCGGCCGGCCTGATCAGCCTGGACCGCCTTGATGTTCACGTGGTCGTCGGCCTGGCGGTTGCCCCTGATCGCCGGCGATCCGCGCCAGTCGGTGACCGCGGCGCCGTCGTTGTGGACCGCCCAGTAGACCGTGTCGTCGACCTGGTTGCTCCACAGGACCCCGACCTTGTTCCGGCCGAAGGCGACCACCGCGGAGAGGTCGTCCGGTGCCGGGTTGGCCCCAGCCGTCGGCATCACGAACGGCGTTCCCCAGGAGTTGTCGCTCCCGTTCGTCGCGTTGACGTACACCCCGCTGGTGAAGCCCGCCGTGGAGTTGCCGCTGACCTGGGTCCACGTCGCCCAGACCCGCCCGGTGGAGTCCTTGTCGATCGTCATCGACTCACTCGAGTTGCCGGTGATCGTGGCGGGGAACCCGGGGTCGAGGGTGAAGGTCTTGCGGGCGCTGTCGTAGCTGTAGCGCATCAGCCGTGCCGGGCTGTTGGGGTCCGACGGCTTCGGTGTGGTGTCACTCGAGACCGTGACCACGTGGGAGGCGATGTAGAGACGGGAACCGTCCCACAGGGTGTCCGACAGCGTGTTCGGCCGGTCGTCGACCAGGACGCCGGTGTTGACCCAGGTCTGGGTCGCCCGGTCGAGGCGGAAGATGCGCCAGGTCCGCGATCCGGTGTCGAACATGGCGGCCCACCAGATGCCGTCGACGTGCCACAACTTGCTCTGTGGCTTGTCCGACGTCGGGGAGTTGATCGAGCCGTTGAACGCCGGGCCCTGGTACCCGATGTCGCCTTCGGCCGCTGTGGCGGTCCCTGCGCCGGCCACGAGCCCGAGACAGGTCGTCAGGGCCAGCAGGACGGCCGCGATCGCCTTCTGGATGCCGCGCATGGGACCCCCGCTCCCGCCGGAGGCTGGGAGCACCCCGTGCGACCCGGAAGGTAGGGGACGTCATCGGCGTCGCCAATACTCTTTCCGCCGGAATTGCATGATCAGTCAAAAAGAACACGCTGCGTGATTCCGTGGAGCATTCATCGGGAAGCCGGGGTCGGGAGTTCCGACTCAGCGTGACCGTGGCCGGACCATCCGTCATGCGCCGGCCGGTCGGGGGTGGTCCGGTGCCGTCGGGCGCAGCGTCGGACGCCGGCTCGTCCACCTCCGCATGGACGGCGCAGGAGGCGCCGCCGCCGTCGCCGTCCGTCTAGCGTGAGCCTCGCCGCCGGCGCAGGCGGGGATGCGCGACGTCGAGGAGAGCCAGGATGACCACGGGGCTGGGCGACACATGGCCGACCACCTCTGCGACTGCGCTCGACGAGGCGGTGCTCGCAGCCCTGTCCGCCCTCGACGAAGCCGGGGTGACCTTCGCCCTGCTCCGGGGAGGAGACGAGCCCGCCAGCGGTGGCGACGTCGACGTCCTCGTGGCGGAGACCGACCTCGCCACGACGGAGGGCCACCTGCGTGCTGCCGGCTGGCTGCGGGTCCCCGCCGCCGGGCACGGTTCACACCGTTTCCACGTCCGCTACGACGCGGGAACCCGCAGGTGGTCCGAACTCGACCTCGTCACCCGCATCGACCTCGGCTCGCTGCAGGGCTATCGGACCGATCTCGCCGCGGCCTGTCTGGCCCGCCGGGGGTACCGGGACGGCCTGCCCGTCCTGGATCCGGACGACGCCTTCTGGCTGCTGTTCGCCCAGCAGGCCTGGAAGCCGGCGACCCCGTACCGGCAGCGCCGGCTGGTACAGGCCGCACGGCGGGCGTCTGCCCGGGGCCCGGTCGCCGATCTCGTCGCCTGGCTGCTCCCCGGCGGCGCCGCCGCCCTCGAGCCTGCGCTCGTGGCCGCCCGCGCCGGCGATGCAGGGCGGGTGGCCGCGCTCCAGCGGCGGCTGCGTGCCCGCTGGCGTCGGGCCGACGGCGGTCGTGTCGTCGTGCGGCAGGTCGCCAACTGGGTCCTGCAGCGTGCCCGGTTCGCGCAGGAGCGCGGGTCCTCCCTCGCGTTCCTCGGGCTCGACGGGGCCGGCAAGTCCACCGTCGTGGCCTGCCTGCGGGACGAGGTCCGCTGGCCGACGGTGTCGCTCTACATGGGGGTGTGGCGGGAATCCGCCCTCGACCGCCTCGTGCGGCCGATCGTCGGGGCGCAGCTCCTCCTGCGGCTCGGCCGGTTGGGCCGGACCGCTCTGGTGACCCGGTACCACCGTGCCCTCGGCAGGATCGTCCTGCTCGACAGGTACATCGTGGACGCCACGCTGCCCTCGCCCGACCTGGACTGGAAGGGGCGGGTGAGCGCGGCGCTCGTGCTCCGCACCGCGCCGGCCCCTGACCGGATGGTCTTCCTCGACGCGCCCGCCGAGGTGGTCTTCGCCCGCAAGGGCGAGATCGGCATCGAGGAGCTCGACCAGCGGCGCGCGCACTACCAGGAGCTGCAGGCGCGCTCTCCGCAGTGGGTCACCGTGGACTGCGACCGGCCCCTCGAGCAGGTCCTGGCCGACGTCCACGCGATCGTGTGGGACGAGCTGGTGCGGACGAGGGCCCTTCCGGACTCGTAGCCGTCACGGCAGCAGCCGGTCGAAGCGCGCGAGCGCGTGCTGCCACAGCGCGAAGTCGCGATCCGGCTCGAACGCGTCCGCGAGGAACCTCCTGGTGGCGGCGTCCTCGGACGTCCCGGTGGGCCGCAGCCGCGTGAGCAGGCTCGCCGAGGACCGCGCGAAGGTCGCGAGGACCAGTGGCGCCAGCAGGGCCTCGTCGAGGCCGACGGTGGCGGCGTAGCGCCGCAGCCAGGGTCCGGCCCAGGCGCCGGGACCGGTGAAGGCCTCGTCGAAGGCGCGTCGCTGGCCGGGCCGCTCGAAGGTCGCCCGCAGCGACTCGGCGACGTACTGCAGGAGGAACACCAGGTCGTGTCCCGGCATCCCGTGGACCTCCGCCCTCTCCCAGTCGACCGCACCGAGCCGGCCGTCGCGGGTGCGGACCAGGTTGGGGTGGCCGAGGTCGCCGTGCTCGAAGACCAGCGGCATGTCGCACCCGCGCAGGGGCTCGAGCCGCGTGATGGTGTCGGCCACGAGGTCGGGGACCGGATCGAGCCCGACCGAGGCCGCGACGTCGCCGAGCGGACGTGCGACGAGCCGGTCGAACCAGGCCGGGTCCTGCCGCGTGCTCCCCGTCGTCGGCAGCGTGGAGACGAGACCCAGTGCCGCCTCGAGCAGGCCGTCCGGATCGGCGCGGACCGCCTCCGGTCCCGCGGCAGTCCCCTGCACGGCGGTCTCGAGCAAGAACGGACGGCTCCCGGCCGACAGCGCCAGCACCTGCGGCGCCTGGCCGGACAGGGCGTCGGTGCGGGCGGCCAGCCCCCGCAGGACCGCACCCTCGTGCTCGATGCCGCTGGTGTCAGTGGGACGGCGGGGCGTCTTGGCCACCCCCAGCATCGAGCGGGTGCTGCGGTCGAAGTACAGGCAGATGACGTGCCGGGAAGCCTCGAACCAGGGGGTGATCAGCAGCCGTGACGGCGGGGACGAGCTCCCCGTGAGTTCCCGCTCGGCGGTGTACGGGAGGGGAGCGCCGCGGTCGTCCGGCGGCACGGTCGTCGTCGGGTGGGTCCCGGGCCGGGCGACGACGGTGAGGTCCCGCGCGATGCGCTCCGCCAACCCCGCCTTGTTGAGGGCTCGTGCGACGAGCGACTTGGCCAGGCCGAAGCGGACCCCGTGGTGCCGTTTGAGCATCTCGTCGATCGCCGGCGAGTCGTCGGTGGCGACGAGGTAGGAGCAGCGGGTGCGGTCGGGTGCGTGCCAGTGGGTCCGTTCGACCTCCAGCCCGAGCTCCCGTAGCCGACGGCGAGCCGTCCTGAGCGAACCGGTGCCACCGGGCAGCCGCGACGCCACGCCGCCTCTGCTCAACCGGACCAGGACCCGGCCCCCGGGACCCAGTGCGGAGCCGAGCGGTGCGCGCGGCGAGAGCCCGTCGTTCCCGGTCGGGACGACGAGCACGTCGAGGTCGGTGGACCCGTCCCCGGGCCCCGCCACGACGTCGACACCGAGCTCCTCGAGGACTCGCCGCTCGTCGTCGGGCACCGGGCCGAGGTAGCCGACGCGTCGGAGTGGTCGGTCCGGGAGCAGGAACCGCCAGTCGAGGGACCGCCAGAGCTCGAGGGGGGCCGGTGCGTGACCGGAGGGATCCTCCCCGACGGTGGGGACCCTGACGCTCATCCTTCGGCCTCCATGACCGACACCCTTCGACGAGTGGGACAGCGGTGCCCAGGAGGACGACCGCGTCGTGCCGCCGGTCCGGGGCAGGGGCGCCGCCCACGGTCACCGGGCGGCCGGCCGCCACACCCGGACCCAGTCGACCCTCATCTCCGAGCCCACGGCGGGCTCGTGCCCGTCCTGCACCGAGAGGTTGAGGATCAACATCAACGGCAGCGACGTCACGTCACGGGCGGCGACCTCCGGGTAGGCCTTGCCGTCCACGTACGGAACAGCCTGCGAACCGTCCCACAGCAGGCCGTACACGTGAAGACCGTTCCGGTAGTCGACCTCCTGTTCCCCGTAGGGCGCGGGGCCGGACTTGTCGGCGTCGTCGGGATAGCCCTCGGGGTAGTGGTTGAACGACGGCCGGCGGTCGGACTCCGTGCCGAAGAACTCGAAGACGTCGATCTCCGGCGGCCACCGGTCAGGGGCCACCAGCCAGAACGCCGGCCAGCACCCGTCGCACTGCGGAACGCGGATCCGGGCCTCGACATAGGTCCCTGGGGCGACCTCGTGCTGGGGCTGTGTCGCCTGCACGACACCGGAGCGGTAGGGGTAGGTCCGGCCTTCGAGTCGCCGCTCGTCCTCCTCCACGCGGAGGACCAGTTGCCCGTCGACGACGCGGACGGACGAGGGGGAGAACCAGGCGGCCTCGCTGTCCGGGACGAACGGCGGGTCGCCGGTGTCCGTGCCGTAGCGGTTGGGCTGCCACACCTCGAGGTCCAACGAATCGCCGTCGAACTCGTCGCCCCACGCGAACGTCCACGGACCCGCAGGGCCCACCGGAGCCGGCGGTGTCCCCGTGATCTCCTCGCCGGACGCCAGGACCTGGCCGGTCAGGACCCCCGCCACGACCACAGCCGCCGACGACACGGCCAGCAGACGCCACCGACGAGGCGACGACGACGCGGACCAGCGGGGACTCCCCGCTCCGGATCGAGGGAGCCGGGCACGAGGTGCCCCGGCACGGGATGTCGTGTCGTCGCTGATGACCCACTCCCCCGGCAACCGACGAGACGGCGTCCATCGGCACCGACCCGGCGACGCGCCGCTCTCGCCGGGTGCGCCGCGGCCCGGAGTCTCGCAGGCGAGGAGGGAGCAGTCGAGTGAGGTGGTGACGGAGCCCACGCGCGCGGCGCAGGGCATGTACGTCCGCTGTCATGTGGTGCAGCCTGAGCCGGTTGCCGGGCCGGCGGGACCGCCGGCCCACCCGGCTCTCAGGTTGGGAGGACGTGTGGAGGCGGTCAGGCTCGTGACGCCCGCGCCACGAGACGTCTGGACGAGCGTGCTGGCGGAGTTCCCCGGCGCGACGATCTACCAGACGCCCGAGTGGTTCGACGCCGTCGCAGCGGCCAGCGGATCGACGGACGTCAGCCGGCTGTACGAACTGGAGGACGGCCGCCGGCTGGTCCTACCCCTGCTGCGCAGGACTCCTGTTCCGGGGCTGCGGTTCGACGAGTCCTATCCGAGCAGCTACGGCTCGGGGGGCCTCCTGGCATCGGGCGGTCTCCGGGAGACCGACGTGTCCCTCGTGCTCACCGATCTCCTGGACGGCGACGCCGCCGTCTGCCGGGTCAAGGGCAACCACGACACCTTCGGGGCGTGGGAGGCCGGTCGGGTCCCGGGGGTGACGAGCGTCCCGCGCCAGGTGGAGGTCCTCGACCTCGACGGTGACTTCTCCACCGTGTGGGAGCGGCGGTTCTCCTCGGCCGCCCGCCGCGCGGTCCGCAAGGCCGAACGCTCCGGTCTCGACGTCGAGTGCGACACGACGGGGCGGCTGGTCCCGGACTTCTACCGCCTCTACCTGCAGTGGACCGAGCGGCGGGCGGGCGAATCGGGCGTGCCCCGGCGGGTGGCCGTCCTCCTGGCCCGGCGTCGGGAGCCGCTGGAGAAGTTCCGAGCCGTCGCAGCCATCCCCGGGGACGGATGTCGTGTCTGGGTCGCCCGGCATGCCGGGGAGGCGATCGCCAGCATCGTCACCCTGGTCCACGGGGAGCATGCCGTCTTCTGGCGCGGATACAGCAGCAAGGCCGCGGCTGGGCCGACCGGGGCGAACAACCTGCTGCAGAGGTTGGCGATCGAGGACGCCTGCAGGGCCGGATGTCGCTTCTACAGCATGGGGGAGTCCGGTGGGGTCGAGTCGTTGGTCCGGTTCAAGCGGTCCTTCGGCGCCACCGCCAGGACCGCGGTGGAGATGAGGGTGGAGCGGCTGCCGGTCGGCCGTCTGCAGGCACTGCGGGACGGGGTCCAGAACCGTGCCGCCGAGGTCCTCGCCACCTTCCGGCGGATCCGCAACGGGACGTGAGCGGCGGCGGAGCCGCGGTCCTCTGCCTGCCCGGGAGCCGGACTTGTCTGTACCGTCATCCGCCTTCAGCCCGTGGCCGGGTCCTGCCCCGTGACCGCCCGGGACTGCTGGCCCGCCGAGGAGCAGTGGGGGTCGTGTGCGCGTCGACTGGGTCCGTAGCCGGGGGGCGGGTCTCGTGTACGCGGGTGCCGTCGTGCTGCTGCTGCTGTCCGTCGTGACGATCAGCGAGGCCCGCGAACACGACGAGGCGGTGTTGAACCCCTCCGCGCAGGACCACCTCTCGGACTGGCGGGTGGGATGTGAGGACGGCGCTCTGTCCCTCGGCCGGGCCGAGATCGACGACGGGCCGGAAGGGCGCACCACGGCCGTCGAACTCCGTCATCCGGGTGGTGACCGGGACTGGTGCATGGCCATGGTGGGCCTCCGGGATCCCGAGGACTTCTTCCACGTGGGCCGGACCTACCGGCTCCGGGCCTACGTCCGTGACCTCGACGCCTCCGGGCGGAGCGCCGGGATCCTCCTGGCCAACGACAACTTCGCGGAGCGGCCGACGGAGGAGACGAAGTACGAGGGCTTCACGGACGACTCGTGGCACCTCCTGCAGCGGACCTTCGTCGCCACCTCCCCTGCCGGCCCGGACACGGCCCTGTACGTCGACCTCCCCGTGGAGGGCCCCCTGCACTGGCAGATCACCTCCGCGAGCGTCCAGGAGGTCGAGCTCCCGGAGCCCGCCGTGTTGTGGGGCGACTCCAGCCCGTCCCTGCGCATGACGTTCGACGGGCCGGAGGGCAGCCGCCCGGACGGGGACGTCTGGACGTACGAGGTGGGCGGACACGGCTGGGGCAACGACGAGGTGCAGTCGTACACGGACAGGACCTCGAACGCCGCACTCGACGGTCGCGGTTCCCTGGTCCTCACGGCTCGCGAGGAGGCCGTGACGGGTCCCGACGGGATCGAGCGACAGCACTCCAGCGCACGGCTGTCCACGGTCGGCAAGTTCGCCATCCCGCCGGGCTCGTACGTCGAGGCCACCCTCCGCGCGCCCGCGGACAAGGGGGTCCGGCCCGCGTTCTGGTTGATCGGAGCCGACTTCGAGGAGGTGGGGTGGCCGGCCTGCGGTGAGCTGGACGTCATGGAGGGGACCCAGCGGAGCCGCTCCATGGTGCGCCAGACGATCCACTTCCCTCGTGCCCACGACCTCGACACGGACGCGCCCTACGGCGAGGCCGCCCCGGGGGGCTACACGACACTGGACAGCCCCCGTGACGGGGCGTTCCACCGGTACGGGGTCTACTTCGACGACGAGGTCGTGCAGTTCTACGTGGACGGTGAACCGACGCTGGGCCTGACCAGGACCCAGGCCGAGGAACGTGGTCGGACGTGGCCGTTCGGGCAGCCCCAGACCGCCGTGCTCAACGTCGCTCTCGGGCCGGACCTCACGGAGGTCGACTTCCCGGTCAGCATGGCGGTGGCCGAGATCGCGGTCTGGCGGGGCGGTGTCCCTCCGACGCCGGACGTCCGGGTCGACTGATCAGGCCACGGCCCGTTGGCCGGGGCGCGGATCGGATCGCTCACACCCGCAGTTCCGTGTCGATGAGGTCGAGCACCTCGGGATCCTCGCTGCGGAACTTCCGGGCGAACAGCTTGGCGTGCTCGGGCACACGGTCGGGCGCGAGACCCCGGACTCCAGCCGGCTCCAGGGGACGCGCCCGACGAGCTCGGGCGAGGTCGGCGAAGTCCTCCCTGCTGAGCCACCGGGGGTGGTGCCCGCCACGGGGGAACCTGTAGTACCAGGGATTGGCCAGACACGGCTGCAGCGCGTCGGAGCCCACGATCCCGGGACTCGCCAGCACGGAGGCGGCGAAGCTCTCGTCGGGGACGAACGTGGTCCGCCAGAACCGCATCAGGTCCGGACGGTCCTCCATCACCCGCAGCAGCAGCTGTACGTGGTGCCGGGCGTAGATCTTCCACTGGGAGGACGCGCGGAGCTCGAGCCCCTCGGGGAGGCGCCGTCGTACGGGCCAGCGGAGCGGGCGGCCCCTCACCGTCACGACGTTGTCGTTCCTCACCAGGAAGCGGTACCGGAACCGCCACTCCCCACCGCCGCTCCACTGGGCGAACGGGAGTGCGCGGTTGTACAGGTAGGAGTGGCCCCGCCACGGCTCCAGGGCAGCGAGCAGGCCGTCCACGGACAGCAACGGGTAGTCCGCTCCACTCAGCAGCGCCACGTGTCGAGCGGTCGTGGCCCGGACCGCTGCCTCGAGGCCGGCGAGCTCCGCGCGTACCAGTGACCAGCTCGAGATCCGGGTGTCCAACCGCGGCAACATCGTCACCCGGCCGGCGAGGCGACCCATCTGCTCGTATGGTCCTGGGCCGGTCTTGACGTCGCAGTGCAGGAACACCGGGAGGCCGTCGAGCGCCCGGACGAGCCGGCCCACGTGCGCGGCGTCGGTGTGGGCGAGGACGACGACGGCGAGATCACTCATCCTGCGTCCTCGCCGGTCGTGGACGGGCGGGCGTCACTCCGGTCCGCGCGAGGAAGACGAACGCGAACCAGGCGAGGGCCGCGAGCACCACCGCCGCGCGGGCGACGATTCCGGTGCCGGCGGGGACGGTGGCGATGAGGAGCGTCGCGGCGCCGGTGGCGAGCAGGCCGACGAGGAGCCCGGTCGGAGGTCGCGTCACACGGATCAGGGTCTGCGCCCGCCGGATCATCAGCAGGTGGAGGACCCCCAAGGAGACCAGTGTCGCTGCCGCGGATCCGGTCAACCCGAGGAGTGGGATGAGAACCAGGTTGAGGCCGACGTTCGTGGTCCCGGCGATCCCCTGAGCCAGTGCGACGTACCCGGTGCGGCCCTCGGCCATGAGCGTCCGAGTGGCCGAGAGGCCGGCCGTGTAGGGGATCGCGCTGGCGAGGACCACGGCGTTGACCATCAACAGCGTCTCGGGCTCGTACTCGGGAGGCGCCCAGATCCGGAGCACGAGCGGAGCTCCCGCGGCCAGTCCCACGAGGACGGGCATCAACAACCGGTACAGGGTGTCCCGGCTGGCCGCGATGACCGCTGCCCGTTCGTGGGACTCCTTGAAGGAGAAGATCCGCGGCATCCACGACGTGTTCAGCACCCCGAGGAGCAGCATCGGCAGCGCCCCGACGTTGTAGGCCACCTGGTAGCGGGCGACGGCGGTGGCCCCGAGCTCGGACTGGACCATCAGCCGGTCGGCCGAGTTGAGGACGAACGTGGAGAGCACCGCGGGGACGAGCGGCAACCCGAAGGCGAGGGCCCGCCCGAGCATGGCGCGGTCCCGGGGACGAGGGAGCCTCGGAGGCGTCATGACCAGGGCGACCGTCATGGCCACGACCTGAACGCCGAGCTGTCCCAGGAGGAACATCGTCGCCGTCGGCTCCACGCCGATGACCAGGAGCAGGCTCGTGGCCTCCGCGACGACGGACTGCAGCAGGCTCACCGTGCTGAACGCAGCCAGCCGGTCCTGGCTCCGCAGCAGGGCGAGGGCGCTGTTCGTGACCGCGGACGCGCCCGCCCACAGGACCGCGACCCGGACCGGGCCGGAGTAGGCGTCGAACCCGAGCGCGACGGCCCACAGGGGCCCGGTCAGCTCCAGGCACACCGTCACGCCGGTCGAGGCGACGATGCTGAACCCCAGCAGGGTGGCCGGGTCCCGACGCCCTCCGGACTGTGCGTACCGACGCTGGATGGCGGTGTACAGACCGAGGCCTGCCAGGACGAAGGCGACCTGCATGACCGCGTTGGCAGCGACCACGTCGCCGAACGCCGGCGCGGCCAGAGCCCGGGTCATGAGAGGGGTCACCAGGGCAGCGGCGACCAACTGGACGCCCCACAGGATCATGTAGACCGAGTCGCGGCCGAAGAATCCGCGGAGCGCGTCGGAGACGACGTCGTCCAGACGTCTCTCCTCGGCGCGCACGGGCTCTGACGGTTCGCTGCTCGGCGTCGCGTCAGCCATCCGCGGCTGCCCGGTAGGCGTCGAGGTCGAGGCGGAACAGGTAGGTGCCGTCCTGCAGGAACGAGATGGACCAGTAGGGCGAGGAGGCGAAGGCGTCCCGGAGAGCAGCGGACTGCTCGAGGGACCGCACGCCGTAGGCCTCCCCGTAGCGGGCACCGGTGGGGGACCACAGCGCGTACAGCTCGACCTCGGTGTCGGGCGCCTCGGTGTATCGGACGAGTCCGGCGGTCAGGCTCGTCATCTCTGACGTCGGGTCCAGACCCGCCGCCTCCTCGACCGGTAGGTCGATCACGTCCCTCCCCCAGATGGCGTGCCGGCCACCGACGACGTCCGGAGAGGTCGGGTGATCCCCTGGGTTCAGCAGGAGCATGTAGTACGGCTCGGGGGGGTTGGGGCCGCCCTGGGCGCGGAACTGCCGTACGGCGGTGTAGTCGGAGGAGCGGATCACGTTCGTGGCGTCCAGCCCGAACGAGGCGATCCCGAACGTGGTGGCCAACACCGCCGATGCGACCACGACGGCCACCCGGGAACGCAGGGCCTCGCCGGCCAGGACGGGACCCGCCATCACGGCGAGCCAGGGGATGCCGAAGAGCGCCGCGCGGAACACGCCCTCTTGCCCGTAGGGCTGGAGGGCCACGATGACCAGGCCCACGGACGCGCAGAAGCCGAGCGCCCAGTAGCGGGCCTCGCGTCGGTGCTGCAGGAACGCGACGAACGCCAGGCCCGTGACGATGCCGATCCCGAGCAGGGACGCCCAGACCGTGTGACCGACCACCGGGAGCCGCTCGAGGGTGGGTGCGCTGGTGGTCTCGGGCGGCTCGAAGTTGCTCAGTCGGCCGAACGCGTCCAGCGTCAGGAACCCCGCCACGGCACTCCAGTGCGTCAGGGACCAGGCCAGGGCGGGCCCCACGACGAGAGCGGGCGTCCACCACGGACGCAGCTGCCGGAACGCGACGAGGACGACGAGTACCCCACCCGTGATGTAGGGACTCAGCTGGTGCGAGACGGCCAGCGTGGCACCGGCGATGAGGACGACGGGGAGGCGGGGGACCGCCTGGGTCCGCGTCACCGCGACGGCGATCGTGGCCATGCCGAGCACGAACCCGACCGACTGCGGGGAGAAGTAGTCGGCGCCGATCGCGTCTGCGAGGACGGCCAGCGTCACCGCCACCCAACACTGCGCGGACGTGGTGAGGAACTGGCCCGCGAGGTAGCGCAGCACCACCACGCGGAAGACCCCGAGCAGTGCCGGCCAGGAGGTGGCGAGCACGAGGGGATCGGAGATGCCGGCGACGCTCGACAGCCAGGCCATGGCGTCGAAGAACCCGGCGTAGGCGTTGTACACCGCGACGCTGGAGTCGAGCGTGCCGTGGGCTTGGATCTGCTGGATGAAGTCGACGTGCTTCGCGGCCGACTGGGATCGCGGTCCGTCGTAGACCAGCGCCGGAGTCGCCGTGAGCACCACGACGAGCAGGAAGACCGGGACGGCCTTGCTGTGTTCGGGCCGGCCGCGCAGGGCCAGTGCGCCCAGGACGAGTGCCAGGCCGAGATACCAGAGCGGGCCGACGCGCGTCAGGAACCCGAGATAGCCCGGGTCCAGGTGCCGGTGGCCCAGGGCGGCCGTGACACACGCGAGGCAGCCGACGACCGCCATGGCCGTGGCTGGCAGGCCCTCACGGACGTGCCGGGCAGCCGACGAGCGAGTGGGGGCCAGCGGGAGCCATGGGGACGGCCATGCGGGACTGTCGTCGGCCCGTACCTCGTCCCTGATCCGCAGCAGCCCCAGCAGGTGGAGGGGCAGCGCCACCGCGGCGACGAGCAGGAACGACACCAGTGGATGCCAGTAGCCGATCCCGATGAACAGCATCGGCACCGAGGTCGCGACCGCGATGCCGGTGACGAAGGTGAGAGCCAGGCGTTCGTAGCCACGGATTCCCGGGACGACCTGCCACGGCGCAGCTCCCACCCCGACACCGAGGAAGAACAGCAGGGCGGGCTGTCGGAAGCCGTCGCTGCCGACCAGGGCCGCCAGGGAACCCACGGCGAGGCTCAGCAGGCTGGACAGTCCCAGCACCACGCGGAGGACGCGGCTGGCGGCGGCGTCAGCCTGCCGATCCGATCCCCGCCGGGGGCGGCTGGAGACGCCCTCGGGGAGTTCGACGACACTCACGGAGGCGACGACCTCCCCGCGCCCGTGGTGGCGCGAGGGTCCGCATCGCGTGCCGGGCGGTCCGCTCCGTGCATGGAGGATGGCATCGACATCCCGGCTCTCTCGCCCCCCGCAGGATCTCCCAGACGATCCGGCCCGAGAGTCCGGCCACCGTAACAAGCGAATCGGGATCGGAGAGACCTGCTCGTCCTCAGTTCCACGGGCCGACGCGGTGGCCGGCCGCCGCGTCGTCCCGTGGTCGTCCGGCGCCGCCGGCGGACGATCAACCGCAGTCGGCTCTGCGGGCCGCGAGCCGGCTGCGCAGGTATGCGACCGGGCCGTAGAGGTAGCCGAGACGCTCGAGCCAGCGCAGCTGGGACGGGTACTCGCCCACCCCGGCCTCGGCGCCGCTGCGGTGGGACCGCAGCAACGCCGCCGGCAGCAGCTTCGGCACCCGGCGCGCGAGGTCGGCGGCGATCCGCCGGTCCGAGAGGAACCACTTGGTCAGCAGTGCGGTCATCCCCGCGGAGTAGGTGAACACCTGCCAGTACAGGTCCGGGAACTCCGCCCGGTGCTCGTGACGGACGGAGGCGGTCGGCTCGTAGGCGATCCGGTGGCCGTCGAGGACCACCGCGAGGAACAGGTCGAGGTCCTCCGCCCCGAACGCCGGGGTGGCCGGACCCAGGGTCGTGTCGAACCCGCCCCGGGCGAGGAAGTCCTCACGCCGGAACGCGACGTTGTTGGACGCCCCGAAGACGCCCGCGGTGTAGGGGTAGAGCAGGGTGTCGCCCCGGTTCTCCTCGAGGTCGTAGAGCCTGGGTTCGAAGCCCAGCCCCATGCCGCCGTACACCTCGAAGGCCTGCTGGGCCCGGGTCTCGAGGGAGCCGGGGAGCGTGAGACCGGCGACGCAGACGACCCGCGGGTCCTTCCGGAAGCCGGCGACCAGACCGGAGACCCACAGGGGGTCCACGACGGCGTCGTCGTCCGTGAAGGCGATGATCTCGCCCCCGGCCTTCTCCGCGCCGATGTTGCGCGCCAGCGACGCGCCGGGACGGGTCTCGCGGACGTACCGGATGCGTGGGTCGCCCCCGAACCGGTCCTCGACCACGTCCCGCGTGGAGTCGTCCGGGGGCGCGTTGTCGACCACGACCACCTCGAAGGCCGGGTACGTCAGCTGCAGCATCGAGTCCAGGCAGGCGGTCAACTGCTCGGCGCGGTCGCGCGTCGGGACCACGACGCTGACGAACGGTGCCGGAGGCGTCGGCTCCAGCGCCTCGAGGCAGCGGTGCCGCTCGTGTCCGGGCGGGCACGGCTGGTCCGCGCTGCTGAGCCCGTCACCGCGCAGGTGTCGCGCGATCACGTCGGCCAGCCGGTCCTCCACCCGGCCGCGGACCTGCTCCGGGGTCACGGGGCCGCCCGAGAGGTCGACGTCGACCGAGCCCAGCGGCTGCCCGTGGAGCCGGACGACGACATTCGCGTCGGTCCACCCGTCCGCGTCGAGCTGGGGGAGGGGACCGGACAGCTCGACGTCGAGGACCCTCGTCCTGCGCTGCTCGCCCGTGGCCGGTGCGGGGACCCCCTCCACCCACCGGCGGAGTCGGGAGTCGAAGCGACGACCGAGGCTCACCACCGCATCTCCCCTTGCCTCGGCAGCCTCACCGCTGCGATGTGGGCGTCCTGACGGCCCGGGCTGGCCCATCATGTCCGGGTGCGGCCGGAGGCTAACCGGTCCGCGAGCGAAACGGGGAGGGCTCGAGTGCACGTCGACGTGGTCCGGCCGGAGGAACTCGGGCCGGCGGAACTCGCCGGCTGGGAGCGGATCCAGGCGGACGACAGGACGTTGGACAGTCCCTTCCTCAGCCCGGGGTTCACGCGCGCCGTGGCCCGGGCCCGTCCGGCGACCCGTGTCGCGGTGGTCTCCGGGGACGGTGGCGCGACCGGGTTCCTCCCCTTCGAGCGCGGCCGGCGGGGCACCGGGCTGGCGGTGGGCCTGGGGTTGTCCGACGTGCAGGGGGTGGTGGCGCCGCTCTCGTGCGACCTCGACCTCGGCCTCGTCCTGGGGGCGTCCGGCACCGGCCTCTTCCGCTTCGACCACTGGCTGGCGGCCCAGCGGCGCTGGTTCGGCTCCCTGCCGTCCCGGCTGGTCCCGGAGAGCTCACCGGCCCTCGACCTCGGCGCGGGTTTCGACCGCTACCTGGCACAGCAGCAGGCGTCGTCGAAGTCGCTGTTGCAGTCGACGGCCAGGAAGCGGCGGAAGCTCGAGCGGGAGCACGGACCCGTCCGCTTCGTCCTCCACGAGCCGGACCACGGGATGCTCGACCGGGTGCTCGACTGGAAGTCGAGCCAGTACCGCCGGACCGGCAGGCGTGACCGCTTCGCCGACGAGGGGAACCGCGCGCTGGTGCACTCCCTGCTCGACGTCGACGAGGCGACGTTCGGCGGGTTGCTCAGCGTGCTGTACGCCGGGGACTCGGTGGTCGCCGCGCACCTGGGGCTGCGGTCGCGCACCACGGTCGCCTGGTGGTTCCCCGTCTACGACCCCGGCTTCGCCGCCTACTCCCCGGGTCTGGTCTTCCTCCTGGACCTGGCGCGTGCGATGGCCGAACGCGGCCTCACCCTGCTCGACCTGGGCAAGGGGGACGAGTCGTACAAGGACCGGCTCAGCAACACCCGGCTGCCGCTGCTGCGCGGCTCGGTGGCGCGCAGTCCCCTGCGGCATGCGGCGCACACGGCTCGCCAGTGGCCCGGCGAGCGGTTGGTGCAGGTCGTGCTGGACTCACCCCGCCTGCGCCAGGTCAGCCGCGAGGCCCTGGCCCGGACGGGCGAGCTCCGCGAGCGGCTGGCCCGCTCCCGGCCCTGACCTCGCCCGGCGGGCGGTGCGCCGCCGGGGAGGAGCGGTCACGACGCGGCGGCGCGCGCCCCCGCGGTGTCCGTGGGGGTCGTGTCACCGACGGCGTCGCCGGGTGAGCTCCGGGGGATCGTGTGCGTCCGCGACGTCGCCAGGACCCGTCGCGTGTGGCGCCGACTCCGCAGGTAGGCGACCGGCCCCACGAGGACGCCGAGCAACTCCAGGACGCTCAGGACAGCCGGGAACGACTCGGACTTCCGCTTGTTCTTGTCCGAGGTCGGGCGGAGCAGCAGGAGGACACCGCGGGGGACACGTCGCAGGACCTCCCAGGCCGTCCACGGGTCGTCGAGGCACCACTTGGTGACCGCCGCGGCGAGTCCGATCCCGTAGCGGAACATCTGGCGCCGCAGCGCTTCGTACGAGCGCCGGTGCCGGTGCCACATCAGGGCAGCCGGCTCGTAGACGATCGTGTGCCCCGCCAGGATCGTCCGCAGGGAGATGTCGAGGTCCTCGCCGCCGTGGGCGAGCGTCCCCGCCCCCAGGTCGACGGCGAAGCCCCCGATCTCCCGGAGCACGTCGGCGCGGAACGCCATGTTCGCCCCGGAGCCGAACTGCCCTGCGTTGAAGGGGTACAGCGGGGACGCGTCGCGGTGGGGCGTCGCGTCGAACACCCGCCTCTCGAAGCCCTTGTGGAAGCCGCCGTACTCCTCGAGCCACAGCTGGGCCCGGGTCTCGATCTCCGCCGGCAGGATGGCTCCGGTCACGCAGGCCACGGGCACCGTGGACTCGAACCCCGCGACCAGGCGCTCGACCCAGTGGTGGTCGACCAGGACGTCGTCGTCGGTGAAGACCACGATCGATCCCCGTGCCGCGGCCAGCCCGGCGTTGCGGGCGAAGGAGAGGCCTTGGCGCGGCTCGTGCACCCACCGGACCCGGGCATCACCGGCGAAGTGCTCCTCGAGTGCCCGACCCAGCGCGGCCGGGTCGGCGTCGTTGTCCACCACGACGACCTCGAGCGGTGACCACGAGCTCGTGAGGATCCGCCGCACGCACTCGACCGTCGGGCCCACGTTGCGGAAGCTCGCGACGCTCACCGTGACCAGTGGCGACGCGCCTGCCGTGGACCGCGTCGGGACCGGCCCGTCGGCCCCGGGGATCGTCAGGTCCTCGACGGACCGCGGCGCGGGACGGCCCCGTCGGGCTGCGGCCGCCACCAGCTGCGGCCGCAGTGCCCGCCAGGCCGACTCCGCCGTGGCCCGGGCGACCTCCTCGTCGGGACCGTCGACGTCGAGGATGCCGAGTGGCTCGCCCAGCCAGCGCACCAGCACCCGCGCCGTCGCATGGGTGGGACGCACCTCGGGATCGGGGTACTCCACCTCGCCGGAGGCGAGGTCCACCGCCAGCACCCTCACAGGGTGGAAGGTCACCTGCTGCTCCTTCACCGGTAGTCCGAGCCCGGCCGGCCCCGCAGCACCGCGCGGCCGCGACGGTAGGCGCGCCAGGCGGTCGTGGGGAGGGACTCCCGGGAGGGGAGGCTCTCGGGTTCGCGCGGCTCCAGCCAGGCCCTGAGCTGCTCGGTCGTCGTCGACGCCGTCACGGTCAGGCGGGAGACGCGGAAGTGGTCCTCCGCCGGAGGGCTCAGCCGGTTGCGCACCGCGGCGGCCGACGCGTAGCCGGAGCTGCGGGCCGCACGACGGACCCGGGGCCCGTGGTACCCGTGCGGGTAGGCGACGCTCGGCACCTCGCGTCCGAGCGCGTCCTCCAGCAGGGCCTTGGGCCGGGTGAGCTCGTCCCGGAGGCTGACGCGGTCCAGCGTGTCCAGCTGCGGGTGGCTGTGGCTGTGTGCACCGATCTCGCACCCGGCGTCGACCAGGTCCGCCAGTTGCGACCAGGCCAGCATCCGGTCGCTCGGGCCGGGCTCGCGTGGGGGCCCGCCCTCGAGCCATCCGGTCGTCACGTACACGGTGCCGGCGAAGGACCGTTCGAGCAGTGCGGGGAGGGCGGCGTCGGCGAAGTCTGCGTAGCCGTCGTCGAACGTGACGACGGCCGTCCTGCCGTCGTCGGCCGGCCCGACGCCCTCCGGTCCCGCACCGGAGGACCGCTCCGCGAGCAACTGGCTGAAGGTGGTGCACCGGTAGCCGGCGGCCACGAGGCAGTCCAGCTGGGCCCGGAACGCCTTCGGCGACACGGTGAAGGGCGCTATGTGCGTGCCCGGGGCGTCCGTCACGGCGTGGTAGAGCAGCACGGGCACCGGGGCGGGGCCGCCGGCTCCCGTCCCCCGCGTCACGCCGGCACCCTAGCGATCGGCCGTGACGGCGACCAGGTGCCCGCCGCCGCGCAGGGGGAGACGTCAGGCGCACGCCCCGGCGAGCTCACGTGGAGGGTCCTCCGGAACGGGCCAGCTCCACCCGGCCCCGCAGGTAACCGGCGACCGTGACGGCCGTGCCCTCGACGATCGCCCACGCCCGGGCGCCGCCGGAGCGGTCGCCGCGGGTGAGGTCCCGGAGACCGCGCAGGACCCCGGCGGGCAGCGTCCTCCGGACGTACGCGCGCTCGCTCGACAGCGCGGAGTCGGCGCCGGCGAGCCGGCTGACCAGCGCCTTCGACCGTCCCTCGGCCCAGCAGCGACGACGGAAGTACGCCCGGGTGGCCCGGTCCGCGGTCACCCTGTGCCGGCAGAGCGCCGTCGGCTCCAGGAGGATCCGGGCCCCGGGGCGGACGTGGGCTGCCCGGATGGAGAACTCGGTCTCCTCGCAGCCGGCGGCGTCCTTCCCCAGACGCCCCATGCTCGTGTCGAAGCCCCCGGCGGCGAACACGCTGCGGTGGAAGCTCATGCTCGCCCCGATCGGGTTGCGGACGGCAGCCCGGGTCCGCGGGAGCCCCCTGTAGCTGCACCCCACCACCCACAGGAACTCGTCCGGGAACCACGCCGGTCGCGCGACCAGCCACTCGGGGAGCACGCCGCCGCCGACACCGATGACGCGCTCGTCCGAGTACGCAGCGAGGAGCCGCTCCGCCCACCGCGGGTCGGCGGCGGCGTCGTCGTCCAGGAAGGCGACGACGTCCCCGGTCGCCAGGGCGACCCCGGTGTTGCGCGCGCCGGAGAGACCCCTCGCGCCGGTGTTCGG
Organism: Geodermatophilus sp. SYSU D01036; assembly: GCF_054050435.1. Lineage (NCBI taxonomy): Bacteria > Bacillati > Actinomycetota > Actinomycetes > Geodermatophilales > Geodermatophilaceae > Geodermatophilus > Geodermatophilus sp. SYSU D01036. The sequence continues at coordinate 187,559 of NZ_JBJGZJ010000003.1, forward strand.
TGCGGTCCTGACGTCGGGGAAGGCCACCTCGGCCCGGGCCAGCAGCTCCGGGTTGTGGTCGCTGACGAGGACGACCTCCGCCGGCCGGCAGGTCTGCCGCCTCAGGCTCTCGACGGCCGCGCAGATGGCGTCCCACCGCTCCAGGGTGTACGCGCAGATGACGACGCTCATGCGGAGCGGTGGACTCCCGACCGCTGGGCTCCCGGGGGCGGTCACGGGGCCGGGTGGTCGTCTGGCAAGGGATCTCTCCTCGTCACACCGGGGGACACGCACCGGGGTGCAGATGTCTGGCTACTCTGTCGTGGAACGGGGTCTGCGTGTCCACGCTGGATCTCCGTTTCGAGGGACGATCTGGTCGAGTTCCACACGGGGGTCAGCGCCGTGCTCCGGTCCAGCCGAGCGGAGGAGGGGTCCCGATGAGGAAGGCCGTTCCGGTCCGTCCTGCTGAGCAGGCAGCCGAGCGCGCCGCCGTCGCGCCGGCTCCCGCCCCGGCAGCCTCCCCGCAGGCGGTGGGTCGCACCCGGACCTGTGCGTGCGGGCACCCCAGGGCCGCCCACCAGCACCACCGCCGTGGCACCGACTGTGCGCTGTGCGGTTGCGCCGCGTACAAGGGGCGGCTCAGGACCCTGCTGGGCCGTCTCTCCTGAGCCGGTCCAGCAGGGTCCTGAGCCGCGAGGCCGTGGGCGGCACCCGGTGGCCCCTCAGGCGCTGATCGGCGTGACCGGCTCCGGCCGGTCGGTCGACACCTCGGGGGCGCTGCGCGGTCGCGGGATCGCCGCGGCGCCCTGGCCGGCGGGTGAGCGGCGACGTGGCAGCGCCCGGTGTCGCCCACGCCCGCGCCCTCTTCCGTTGACCCGCTCGACGGCGAGCGCCCAGAGGACGCGGCCGCCGTCGCGCCAGGTGTTCAGGTTGCTCTCCCCGTGCAGGCGGGCGAACTCGAAGCTCGGCACCTCGGCGATCTCGAACCCGGCCTTGGCGACCCGGGTGTTGATGATCGTCTCGATCTCGAAGCCGTCCCCCCAGAGCTTGCCGGACCGGCTCCGGTCCGCCGCATCCAGCTCGAGAGCGGGCAGGCAGTACGCCCAGAACGCGTTGTAGCCGTAGCACAGGTCCGTGTACCGCGTGCCGTACAGGAGGTTGACCGCCCGGTTCAGCCAGCGGTTGCCCCAGGCGCGCGTGCGCGTGATGTCCGTACTCCCCCCGCCGAGTGCGAACCGCGTGCCCTTCGCGAAGTCGGCGCCGGCCGTCAGCGCGGCGACGTACTTCGGGATCTCGGCAGGGTCCGTCGACCCGTCCGCGTCGAGCATCACCACGACGTCGCCGGTGGCGGCCGCGAAGCCGCAGGCCAGGGCGTTGCCCTTGCCGCGACGGTTCTGGGAGACCACCCGGACGTCGGGGCGCAGGGACCGGGCCACCTCCACGGTGTCGTCGACGCTGTGGCCGTCCACGACGATCACCTCGTGCAGGCCCCCGGGAAGTCGGCCGAAGACGTGGGGCAGGTTCTTGGCCTCGTTGAGCGTGGGGATGACGACGCTCACCCTCGGCTCGGGTGTCCGCTGGGGGTCCGCCCCACAACGGATCGCGACGACTCTCGGCCGCATGAGATGTCCTCTCACTGCTGGATCGGGGACGGGCCCGGTTTCGCCATTGCTCGCTGCCGGGCCGCGGCGACCAAGAGAGCCCAGCAGGTCATTGCGTACCCGCATGACTGATTTCATCGCCGCGTGACCGCATCCATTGCTCATCACCGGCACCTCCCCCGTGAAGTTGCCGCCCCGGTGACGTGGGCCTCCGGTGACGGCCAGCAATTACTACTTGAGGGTGAAAGTGCTGTCCAGAGTTCCCCGCCCGTTGGTCCGCGGTTCAGGGGCAGCCGTGGGGGTTGCGTGGCAACTCGCCGAAGCCGACCACGTTGAGTGATCGCCGAAACACTGACGTGGGGACGGTCAGCCGGGTGACTGTCGAGTCTCGGTGGTCGACCAGCGGTGAGACCACGATCCGGCGACCGCCGCGATGGCGGGATCGATTGCTCACCGTCACCGCAGCCCGGGACCTTCGGCCCTGGTGTGGTCGACGGAAATGCCCCGCCGATGTGCCGGAGGAGGATGGGACCGGTCATCACGGAAATGGGTCCGAGCAGCCTCAGTCTCTCGAAATCGCCTTCGGGGCGAGGTCGTTGTCGCATGTCCGGATGGTCATGACGCGGGCCGCCTCTCGCGCGGGAAAAGCGACGCACGCACATTCTGGATGACTGCGCACAAGGCAGCGATCACGATGAACCCCGCGTGCACCTCGTACGGCAGCAGCACGGATCGGTCGTCGAAGGGCCAGAGTGCGGGGATCCCGGGTCCGGTCGCCACGTCTCGCGCCAGGTGCAGCAGCACGCCGGCGGCCACGCCGGCTGCCGCCGCCCGCCACCGGGGGACGGCGAGGGCGACGACGGTGGAGACGAGCACGGTGGCGAGCGAGTGCGTCACCGGACGGCCGCCCGGCGCGGCCGTGAACGCCCCCCACAGGTAGAGGGGGACGTGGTCGGCATCGATGGCCACGGCGGCCACCAACGCCCAGGGCACGATCCGGGTCGCGCCGACGGCGGCCAGACCGAGCCAGGCCGTCAACAGGTGCGCCGGTTCGTCGAGCAGGCCGATCACCGGGATCGGCCACGGCCTGGCCGAGGCGACGAGGTCGAGGGTGAGGATGCAGGCGACGGCCAGAGGTGGGGCCGCCAGGCGGAGCACGCGGCCCGGCGTCGCACCTCCCACCCGTCCATCCTGGCGCACGGTGCAGGGGTCACGTCCCCGAGCTCGGCGCAGCAGCACCGGCTGACGCCGAGCGGGTCGGTCGGTGGGGCCGAGGGGGCGCAGGCAGCCGCCGTGCGTCTCGCCGTCGAGCCGGCCACCGCAGGTGGAGCCGTAGTCCTCGTACGGGTCGCCGACGAACGCCTCGAAGCAGAGGTCGTCGCAGGCGGACCTGCTCGCCGGCGCCCGGCGAGCAGGTCCAGCACGACGAGGGGTCGGCGGTATCGGCGCTGGAGGGCTCCGTCCCGTTCGTACGCGACGGAGCGGCCCCGTCGTCCGGCCGTCCAGAGGCGTTCCGCCGGACGGACGGTCGACGCGCCACACGTTCGTCCCACCCCGCGTGGGCGGGACGTCCGGCCGCGCCCGGCCGTTCCTCCCGGATACCGTCCTGCGGGTGATCCGCTGGGCCTGTGCCGTGGTGGTGGGCGCGGTCCTGTCCGGCTTCGCCTTCCTCCTCCTCACGGGGAGGTACGACAACGACGGTCCCGTCGTCGTGCGCATGACGCCGGAGCACGGGCTGCACCTGGGGGACGTCTTCGTGCTCGTCGCGTGGGCGGTTGCCATGGCGTTGTTGCTCGTGCTCGCTCGGACCGGCGGCCGTCCGGCCGGCGGCACGGGCCGGCGTCACGACGGCGCGCCCTGACGACGGCGCGCCCTGACGACGGCGGGCCCCGACGCCGTCGCCCGTCAGCCGAGCAGACCCGCCTGCGCCTTCGCGATGAGTGCGGTGCGGACGGCTGCGTCGACGGTCGCCGAGAACTCCGGGTCGGACTCGGCGCGGGCGAGGACGGCGTCGCGCATCTCCGGGTAGACGTCCTCGGTCACGGTGAGCACGAGCGTGCCGCCGGCCTCGAGGAAGCGGACGGCGCGGTCACCGGGCGGCACGTCCTCGAACGCCGCCGCCGCGCCGACGTCGTCGGTGATCACCACGCCGTCGAAGCCGAGGAAGCCGCGCAGCAGCGTCGTCACGACCTGCCGCGAGAAGGTGGCCGGCGCGCCGGGGTCCAGCCGGGGGTAGGTGGCCGAGGAGAGCATCACGAACGGGTCGGCCTCGGAGCGGGCGAGCTCGCCGAACGCGGCCACCTGCTCGCTGTCGGCGGTGGTCACGTCGTCGGTGACGCCGGCGGCCTCGTCGGTGTTGGCGTCGACCAGCCCGAGGCCGGGGAAGTGCTTGAGCGTCGCGGTGACGCCGTGGGCGGCCAGGCCGTCGACCACGGCGCGGACGTCGGGGACGACGTCGGCCGCGGTGTTCCCGTACTGGCGGCCGAAGGCGCCGATCGGGTCGTTCGCGGCCTCGGTGCCGGCCGGGACGACGTCGGCCACCGGCGCGAGGTCGAGGTTGATCCCGGCCGCGGCGAGCTGGGCGCCGAGGGTGCCGGCGAGGGCGGCGAGCCGGTCGGGCGGGAGCTGCCCCTGTTCGGCCGCGGAGGGCAGCCGGTCGAAGCCCGGGCCCTGGAGCGACTGGACCTGCCCGCCCTCCTGGTCGACGGCGATCCAGGGCCGCGGCCCGGGTGCGGCGTCCGTCCAGCGCCCGGTGACGGCGGCCAGGTCGGTCGCGGCGGCCTGCGAGCGGCCGGCGAGGAAGACGCCGCCCACGCCGTCGGCGACCAGGGCGTCGCCGGGGGAGAGGTCCTCGAGCCGGACGCCGACGACGAACAGCTGCGCCACCTGTGCGCGGCGGTCCATGCCGGCCAGGGCCATGTCCACCTGCTGCGCGACCGGGTCCGCGGGGGGCGCAGTGGGCTCGGCCGTCGTGGTCGGCGGGGGGCTGCTGCTCGACGTGCTGCTGGTCGGCTGCGCGCTGGTCTCCGGGGAGCCCGAGCAGGCGGCGAGGACCAGGCAGACGAGCGCGAGCAGGACGGCCGGGCGGGTCCGGACGGGCGGGCGCATCAGGCTCCTCGGACGGGGCGGCGGGCGGTCTCCCCAGTGTGCCGACCGGGGTCGACGGCCCGGCGCGGCACCATGGGCGGGTGCGGATGACATGGGTGCGGGCGGCCCTGCTGCTCGCCGTCCTCGTCGCCGGCACCGTCGTCGCGCTGACCGTCCAGCTGCCCGACGTCGGCGCGGTGCGCCGCTGGGTCGAGGGCGCCGGCGTGGCGGGACTCGTCCTGCTGGCTCTCGCGAAGGGGGCCCTGCTGGTCGGCCCGGTACCCCGGTCGGCACTGTGCGTGCTGCTCGGTGTCGTCCTCGGGTTCTGGACCGGCGCGGCCGTGGCCTATGCCGGTGGCCTGCTCGGCGCGCTGGCCGCGTTCGCCCTGTCCCGGTCCCTCGGGCGCGACACCGCCGTGCGCCTGGCCGGGCCGCGGGTCACCGCCGTCGACCGCGCGGTGGCCGGCCGGGGCCTCCTCGCCGTCCTTGTCGCGCGGCTGCTGCCGGTGGCGCCGTTCGCCGTGGTGAGCCACGCGGCGGGGCTGTCCGCCGTGCGGTTCCGGGCCTACGCGGCGGGGAGCGCGCTGGCCCTCGTGCCCACCACCGCCCTGCAGGTGGGAGTGGGTGCCTCGGTCCCGGGGCTGGCCGCGCGCGCCGGGTCGCCGGTGGTGCCGGCCCTGATCGGCGGGATCGCCCTCGTCGCGGCGTGCAGCGTGTGGCTGCGCCGGCGGCGGGCCGGTGCGGCTGAGGCGGAGGCCGGCTGAGGCGGACGCGGCGCCCGGGTCTCAGCCCCCGGCCTGCGAGGCCACGAACCGGAGGTAGCGGTCGCGGTCGCCCAGGGCCTCGGGTTCCGCCCGGAGCGGGTTGACCCGCCGGGGTGGGGGACCACGGTGCACCCTGCGCCAGGGGTGGTCCGGGTCGTGGAGCACGGGGCGGACGAGGTCGTCCGCCACCGACCGGAGCAGGGCGCGCCGGCTGCTGGGCGTGTCCGCCCGGCTGGACTCCACGAGGAGGCGACCGGACAGTCTGCGGTCGGTCGGCGCGCCCAGGGGGCGTACGGCATCCACCGCGCGGACGAGGGTCCTCCAGGCCGCGCCCTCGGGTGCCAGCCCGCGGAGCAGCCCGGGGGGGACGACGGCACGGGCCAGCCGTGCTGCGCGCTGAAGCGCGACGGCCGCGACGACCCCTGCGCGCGCCGCGCGGGTCCGCTCGAGCAGCTCACGCCATGCGACGCCCGTAGCGACCACCTGCTGGAGATCCCGGTACCAGGAGAGCTTCTGTCCGCCGGACAGGATCGTGTGCATGCACAGGTGGAGCAGCGTGTCCGTCGTGTCGAAGGTCGGGACGGCCGTTCCCTCGACCCGGACGGTCCGGCGTCGACCGAGCATCCCGCCGATGGAGATGGGGAGCTGGGTGCGGAGCTCCGGTGTGTTGAGGACGTGCCAGTGCAGGTCGAGCGTCGTGCCGTGGGGCAGCAGGAGGACAAGCTCCGCCCGCTGCTGGGCCAGCGCGTGGGTGAAGTTGCGGTCGACGAGTTCGGCTCCGGCGTCCTCCAGTGCCGTGAGCGCCTCCCCGAAGCCCGCCGGGTCGACGACGACGTCGAGGTCGAGGAAGGACCGCTGGCCCGGGGTCGCGTACCAGTGGTCGGCCAGTACCGGACCCTTGACCGCCACCCACGGGACACCGCAGCTCTCGAGGACCCCGGCCATGTCCACCAGGTCGGCGTGCGCCTGCATGCTGCCCACCACCGCGCCCACCGCCTGCCGGCGGAACTCCTGCCGGACCTGGTCCGGGGCATCGGTGCGGTCGAGGAGCCCGTTCACCCGGGGCGAGAGCCCGTGCTCACGGGCGAGCCCGGGGAGCTGCTCCCAGCCCTCGGCGTCCAGCGGGGGCAACGGGGCCTCGTCGGGGAGGGTGGCCACCAGGAACCGCCGTGCCGAGCTCATCGACCTCCTCCCGCAGGTGATCATCCTCGCATCCGTGGACACGGGCCTGTGCCAGCCTCACGCACCCGCGGCCGCCCGGCATCCCCGGCTGGGCTCCGCGCCGGCGCCACCCCGGCGGTGGGGCGTCGCGGGACGACCTGCGCGGACTATCGTCCACCGGGCGCCGCAGGCGGGATCGACCTCGGGGTGACGAGCCCCGGCCGCCCGGCTCCGGTCGCTGCCGGCGAGGCGAGGTGGAGGTCCATGGCGGGGCAGATCGTCCGCCCCGGCGAGCTCCGCCACGTCGCGCGCCTGAGCGGCGACGAGCTGGCGTGGGGATGGCCCCACGGTCTCGACCCCACCGTGACCGCGGTGGGGTCGCGCCGGGCCGAGGGCGGGCATCCGCGGCAGGTCCTCGAGCGGCTGGTCCGGGATGCGCTGACCGCCGGGCCGGTCTTCGTCTCCTTCTCCGGCGGCAGGGACTCCAGCGCCCTCCTCGCCGTGGCGACGCACGTGGCCCGGCGGGAGGGCCTCCCGTTGCCCGTCCCGTTGACCTCCCGCTTCCGCGGCGACCCCGAGGCGGACGAGACCTCGTGGCAGGAACTGGTGGTGCGGCACCTCGCCCTGACGGACTGGGTCGTCGTCGACGCGTCCGGCACGTCCGACGCGGTCGGCGAGTGGTCGACGGCGGTCCTCGACGCGGTGGGGCGCAACGTGTTCCCGCCGGGCGCGACCCGTTCCGGGGTGCGTGCCGTGCACGCCCGGGGCGGCACCCTGATCGGGGGCGAGCCGGGCGACTGGGTGCTCGGGACGCACCGGATGACGTACGTCCGGCACCTCCTCCGCCGTCGCGGCCGGGTCGGCCGTCGGGGATGGACGGCGGTCGCGGAGGCCCTGGCACCCGCTCCCGTCCGCGGCGCCCTGGCCGCCCGGCGCACCGGTTCCCTGCCGTGGCTGCTCCCGGAGGCGGCGCGTCGCCACCGCCGCGCAGCCGCCCGGGACGCCTGGGACGACCCCCTGTCCTGGGACCGGGCGGTGCGCAGCCTGCTGCGCCGGCGCTTCGCCACGCTCGGGCTGCCGACCGTCGCCGCGGTCGTCCGCGCCCACGGAGCCGAGCCACTCGAGCCCTTCGGGACCCAGGCGTTCGTCGACGCGTTCGCTGCCTGGGGCGGCCGGTCGGGCCGGCCGGGTCGTACCGACGTCATGCACCTGCTCTTCGGCGACCTGTTGCCCGCTGAGGTGCTCGGCCGGCAGTCGAAGGCCGGCTTCAACCGTCAGGTGTTCGGTGCGGCGACGCGCGCCTTCGCCGAGTCCTGGACCGGTGCCGGGGTCGACCACGGCGTGGTGGACGCGGAGCGCCTGCGTGAGGAATGGCTGGCCGACCGGCCCGACGGCCGCTCGCTGGGCCTGCTCCAGGAGGCGTGGTTGGCTGCGAGCGCGACACGACGGGGAGGTGCGGTGTGAGGGTGCCCTGGAGGCAGTGGCCGGAGGTGGCCCGGGTCCTCCTCGTGACGCTGCTGGTGGAGGTGGGACTGCACGTCACCACGCTGCCCCGCCTGACCAGGTGGTGCGGCATCCGCCTGGACGTCACGTCGGGGCCGCTCCTGGACGCGCCGCCCGTGCACCTCGCCCGTCCCATCCGGCACCAGGCCCGGATCGTCTACGGCGTCCTGCGGCGCTGGCCCTTCGGGGACACCTGCCTGCGCCGGTGCCTGGTCCTCGGTCAGCGGGTCCGTGACCTCGAGCCGGTCCTGCGGATCGGGGTCGGTGTCGGTGAGGACGGGGGCTTCACGGCGCACTCGTGGCTGGAGATCCAGGGGCAGAGCCTGGACGTGGAGTCCCGGTCCTTCCGCCAGTTCGGCGCCGACGCCTGACCTCAGGACACGCGGTAGGACCCGGCCTGCAGGCCGTACAGCTGGGCGTACAGGCCCTGCCGGGCGATGAGCTCGTCGTGCGTGCCCTGGTCGACGACCCGGCCCTCCTGGAGCACGACGATGCGGTCGGCCAGGTGCAGGTTGCCGTACCGGTGGGAGACGAGGAGGACGGCCCGGTCACCGGCCAGCCGCCGCAGGTCGGAGAAGAGCTCGTGCTCGGTCCGCGGGTCGAGGGCCGAACTCGGTTCGTCCAGGACCAGGAGCGAGCTGGGCCGGACGAGTGCCCGGGCCAGGGCCACGCGCTGCCACTGCCCGCCCGAGAGCTCGACGGCGCCCTCGAAGGAGCGCCCCAGGATCGTGTCCAGCCCGTGGGGGAGTCGCAGGACGGCGTTCTCCATCCCGGCTGCCCGCAGCGCGGCGCGGATGCGCTCGGGGTCGTGGGACGAGGTCAGCTCGACGTTGTCCGCGACGGAGAGGTCGTACAGGACGAAGTCCTGGTAGATGGCGCTGACCGAGGCCCGGACGGCCGCACGCAGCGGGTCGTCCACCGGTTGCCCGTCCCAGCACACCTCCCCCTGCGTCGGGGCGTACAGGCCGGCGACGATCTTCGCCAGGGTCGACTTCCCCGAGCCGTTCTCCCCGACGAGGGCGACGAGCTGGCCGGGGAGGATCTCGAGGTCGACGTCGGCCAGCACGTCGCGGTCGGTCTCCGGGTAGCGGAAACCCACGCCGCGCAGCGCCACGCCTGATCGCAGCGCGAGCGGGGCGGGCGAGGAGGCCGGCATGACGGCCGCCTCCTGCAGGAAGACGTGCAGCTCGTTCAGGAAGTCGCTCGACTCGAGGATGGAGCCGACGGAGGCGAACACCCGGTCCAGCGCCGCGCTGAGCAGCCGGACGGCGACGACGGCCGCGCCGGCGCCCGAGAGGCTCATCCTGCCCGCGGACACCAGCCAGACGATGAGCGTCAGCGCTCCCGCCAGCACGGCCCCGGTGACGAGGGCGTTGGCGACGCCGAGGAGCTGACGCCGGCGGACGTGGCTGCCCAGGCCCGCCCGGTACTCGCCGGAGAGCCGCAGGTGCCGCTGCTCCGCCTCGGGCTGGAGGTGGAAGGAACGCACCTCCTTGGCGAAGGCCTGCTCGCTGAGGACGCGGCGGTAGTAGTGGCGCAGCCGGAAGGACGGGCTCCAGCGACGGACGAAGGCCATCTCGGTGCTGCTGGCCTTCCGCGACAGCAGGATGCTCGGGAGGCCGGCCAGCAGGAGGACCGGGACGAGGAGCGGCTCGATGGCCAGGACCGCGGTCGTGAGGGCGACGACGGTGACGGCGCTGCCCACCAGGCCGAGAGTCGCCGTGGCGATCGTCAGCGGCCGACCGAGGGCGTTGTTCTGCAGCCGGTCGGAGCGCTCGGCGAACGAGGGCGACTCGAGCAGTCCGAGGTCGACCCGTCCGGTGACCTCGAGCAGCTCCCGCCAGGTCTGGGTGCTGATGTCCTCGGCGAGCAGTCGCTGCTGCTGGGCCTGCAGGCTCCCCGCCGCACCGCTCACGGCGGTCGCCAGGGCGAGGACCACGAGGGCGCTGGTGACATCGGTCAGGCTGACCGCGTCACCCGGATCGGTCGTCAGCAGGACGTCGAGGGTCAGCTTGGCGGCGTAGACCAGCGCGGTGGCCGCCACCGCACCCAGCACCTGCAGCAGTGCCGCGAGGACGAACTGGCGCGGGCTCGCCTTCGCCACGAGGCGAAGGGCCCGGAGCGCGGCTGCTGCGGCCGACCCGGCGCGCCGCTGCGGCATGGATCCTCCTCTGACGTCCCGCGGGCCGCCGTACGTGGTGCTGCTGGACCCGGGACCGTAGGCCACGGGCCGTCGCCCCTCTCCGCGGACGGGGCGGCGTCGGCACCCGGACGAGGGACCGGCCCGTGTGAGGTGGCGCACGCCTCCTCTGCGGGCTGTGGTCAGGGCCCCGACGCGTGTCTACCCTGCATTCGAGAAGGACCAGTCCGCACGTCGGGCTCTCGGACGGGGGAGAGGGGGTACACCCATGGAGAAGTACGAGCCTCCGGTCCTCGAGGTCCTCGGTTCGGTCCGCGAGCTGACGTTGGCCACCAGGAGCGGCGACCGGCTGGACGACACGTTCCCGGCCGGCACGCCGATCAGCCAGCTCACCGTCTCCTGAGACGAACGACGACGAGCCTGTCCGAACTCGGTTCGGGCAGGCTCGTCGTCGTCCCGGGAGAGGGCAGCCGACGCGAGGCGCTGGCTCCGAGAAACCGAGAAGAATCGCGAAAAGACTCGTGCCACCTCCCGATGGGAGGTGGCACGAGTTCCTCAGGACCGCGGTCGGGTCAGGAGGTGACGACGATGTCGACGGTGCCCTTCGACTGGCGAGTGACGTTGTCGATCGTCGTGTCCTTCCCGTTCGCGAGGGTCAGCTCACGCACGGAGCCGATCTCGTTCAGCTGGGGCGCGACGTAGGTCTGCTTCATGACATACCTCCCCTCGTTGTCCCCGTGACCTGCAGAAACAATAGCGCGCAACATGATCGTCTAACAGTCCTGGGTGATGCATATCACACGCCATTCGACTTCACTGTCGAAGACGGACGCCCGTCTCCTACCCGGCGGTGATCCCGTTGACGCAGAGCGCCTCCAGCAGTTGGTCGGGAACCGTGGGGTCGAAAGGCGGGCCCCACGGGAGATCCACGACTGCTACCGGGATGACGGAAGCCAGGTCGGCGACGAGCGTGAACTGTTGCGCCAGGGTCGACTGATCACACCAACCCAGCAGTCGGGGGAAACGCAGGAGCGCCGTCATGCCCTCCGCCGGGCTCAACCGGTGCACCGTCACCGCACGGGCTTCCGGAGCAGGCCGGGGGACCAAACAGGCGCGCAGGGGCAGGCGCGGGGACGTGGTCATCGGCAGGTCCACCGCGGTCCGGCCGTCGGCCGTGCGCCGCGCCGCCGTCCCGTCCGCCAGTGCCGCTGCCTTGTCCCGGAGCCGCGACTCCAGGCCTCCGCGGTGGACCTCGACGTCCTGGGGCGGGAGGGACGCGACGTGCAGGACGTCGTCGGTCACGAGCGGGTGGCCGGCCTGGGCGAAGAGGGTCGCTACGGTGGACTTCCCCATGCCGGCCCTCCCCACGAACGCCATTGCGGCACCGGCGACCTCCACGGCGCTGGCGTGGAGGACGAGGCGGCCGGCCAGAGTGAGGTGCAGGCTCACGAGCGCGCCCGCAACCAGGACGGACACGAACGCCTCGTCGATCCCGGGCTGGTGGTGGATCTCCACGTGGCGGACTCCCGGGTCCGCCCGCATGACACACAGCCCCGGCCAGCGCAGGGTGACGCCCTGCTCCGTCCGGCTGAACGAGTAGAAGACCCTCCCGTCGGCATCGGCCAGCGCCAACGGCGAGCTGCCGGGTGAGTCCTCCGACGGCACCGGTTCATCGCTGCCGCGGGTCACCGTGAGGTTGGGGTCGGTCCCGCTGTCGTCCGTCGGCATGGGCAGGTCGTACGACGACGCGATCACGAGGCCGTGGGCGCGGTAGGTGTGCGTCATCGGATTGCCCCCTGCTGCGCCAGCCACGCGGCCTGGAGCAGACTGCTCGTGCCTGCGTCGAGGACGTCGGCCGTCCAAGTCGCCCGGAGCGCGTCGACGTCCACCCATCGCCGGTCGACCCCCTCGCCCGACCACCTCTCGATCACGGCGCGGGTGTGCCGGTGGAAGCGCGAGCCGTTGAAGACCCCCTTCGTCCGGCGTGCGCAGACCGCCTCCGGCAGCGATCCGCCGGACAGCAGCCGGGTACCCGTTCGACGATCGGGGAGCCCCCGGGGTCCACCGAAGGACGCGAGGGCGGCGAGCACCCGCGGATGGGCCAAGGGGGCCGCCAGGCGGCTGCCCCAGCGCTGCGTGAGGACCTCCATGGTGCGTGAGCCCAGGACGGTGCCCCGCCGCGCCGCTGTCGACCGGACGCCGTTGTCCCAGCGCAGAGGATCGTGGAGGCTCTCCCGCGCATCGAGCCAGCGCGACCGCCGGCCGGCTGCCGGGGTGAGCCACTCGAGGCGGCGTCGGGAGGCGAGGATCCCGGCCGCGACGACTCCGCGTGGGAGGGCCGCGTGGAGGGCCTGCCGCCGTCCGGGTGACGGGAGCCGTCCCCGGTGCCGGACGGCTGCACTGAGGATGGTCGCCCGCCGGGCGCCCAGTACCTCGTCCCCGTGCTCTCCGGACAGCACCGTGGCGCCGGCCGCCTCCTGGGCGATGGCGACGGTCGCCCCGATGGCCGGTGGCCAGAGCGAGTGCCCGCGCTCGGCGAGCAGCGGGGCGACGAGGGGACCCACCACGTCCAGCTCGTCGTCGATGTCCCGGATGAGCCACGGCGGCCGTTGCCCGCGTCCCCGGAGGTGGTCCATGAGGAGGTCCTGCCACTCGTCCTCGTCGGCGGCCGGGTCACCGGGATAGCGGAAGGTGAGGGCGGTCGGGAGTTCCACGCCGGCTTCCGCCGCCACGTCACACGCGACGGCCAGGACCAGGGAGGAGTCCCGCCCACCCGAGAACGGCACCACGCAGGGCCCCGCGAGGACCTCCTCCCGCAGCACGGCCCGGAGCGCCTCCGCCGGGTGCTCCGTGGACGGGTCAGTAACGACGGCGTCCGGAGCCCACCCGTACACCCAGGAGACGCTGACCTCGAAGGACGTCGGCTCGTACCAGGCCTCGTCGGCGACCGGCCCCCCCTCTAGGCGATCACTCGAGGAGGCCGGCATCACGGAGGTCGCGCAGGAAGGCGTTCACGTCAGCGCGCAGGACGTCCTCGGTGACCTCGTACCTCTCGAGCAGCGAGGACACCAGCTGGTCCTCGGTCCGCTCCTCGCCGAGCATCGAGACGATGTCCACGCCGACCCCAGAGACGGTCAGGTACCGGGACGACCGCAGGTCCAGGAGCACCATCTCGTCCCCGAGCTCACGTGTGGACAGGTCACCTGAGCGCAGTCGCACGACGCCTCCCCGTTGTCTGCAGGACCATCGGTCCAGTCCTCTCCGGATGTTATGGCCCGCGACCTGCCGGTTCATCCGCAGCTGACCCGTTTGGGGTCGATCACAGGCTTCACCGCCGTGGCGCGGCGCGGGCCGGTGTACCTAGCGCGACGTGGCCGTCGGGGATGTCGTCGATGACGACCGAGCCGGCGGCGACGACGACGTTGTCGCCCAAGGTGACTCCTCCGAGCACTGAGCTTCCGGCGTAAACCTGCACCTTGTCGCCGAGGCGCGGCTGCCCCGTACGGCCCCCATGCCCCAAGGTGACTCCTTGGTAGAGCGCCAGTCCGGCACCCGCGACGACCTCGTGACCCACCACGACGCCGACACTGTGCACCAAGTTCAACCCAGGGCCGATCTGAGCTGCAGGGTGGATCTCCGCACCCGCGATCTTGATGACGTGTCCCTGGATGAGCAGTGCTACGGGCCGTAGGGCCGGCCATTGCCACATTGCATGACTCAAGCGAAACCACAAGACAGCTCGCACGCGCGGGTACAGCAGGACCTTCACGACGGCCTCCAGCAATGCCCGACCCGGCGGGGCGCCCCAGAGACCGGCCATGTGCCGTAGGTCCTCCGTCAGTGTGACTCGCCACCCGGGTGATTGCGACGAGGCGGATGACTCCCCCGATGCGTGTGAAGGTGATTGGCGGCCCGTGTCCACGTGCGGCATCCTCCCTGTTCGGTGCGGGGCCGGCGCGCTGGTGCGCGGCTCGGAGCAGGCGTGTGAACGAGAAATACTCGACTGAGCAGGACCTTGGACCCGGTTGGTCACGTCAGGAAGGCATGCAGTGCACCGGATCATGTACGTCGGCCACACGGCGAAGCCGTCGGGTGGTGAGATCGCGCTGGTCCGGCTGTTGTCCGCCGTTCGCGGGCAGGTTGATCCGCTGGTCGTCCTGGCGGAGGACGGGCCGCTCGTGGCGCTCTTGGAATCTGAGGGCATCGAGGTCTTGGTCCTTCCGCTGTCCGAGTCGACCCGGGAGATGCGGAAGGAACGGCTACGTACGCCTGCGGCGGCCCTGGCGCAGTTCTTGACAGTCGCTGGATACGCGCTGCGACTCCGCCGGTTAATCCGGCAGCGACAGGTGGATGTCATCCACACGAACACACTCAAGGCCGGTTTCTACGGGTGCATCGCGGCTCGCCTAGCCGGCGTGCCGAGCGTGTGGCACGTGCGGGACCGTTTAGCCGAGGACTATCTACCGCGGCTCGGTGTCCTCGCGGCCCGGTTAGCGCTAGCCGTCCTGCCCACGCGCATCATCTGCATCAGCCGAGCGACCGCGGAGACCGTGGAGCAAGGAGTCCTGGCCACTCGGCGGAGCCGGATCCTGGTCGCGCCGGTTTATGACGTGCTTGACGTCCCCCTGTCCTCGTCATCACTTTCGCCCAGGTCCGAGAGCGCCGAGTTCCGCATCGGGATGGTCGGCAGGCTCTCTCCGTGGAAGGGGCAGGACGTGGTGGTGCGGGCCGTCTGCTCGCTGCCTTTCTCGTTCCGTCTCGTTCTCGTGGGTACGGCGATGTTTGGTGAGGACGAGTACGTGGAGCAGCTGCACGCGCTGGTCGAGGACCGGGGGCTGAAGGGGAAGGTCGAGTTTCGTGGATTTGTGGACGACGTACTGAGTGCCCTTCGTGAGTTCGACGTCCTTGTGCACGCGTCGACCGTTCCTGAGCCGTTCGGTCAGGTGGTGGTGGAGGGGATGGCCGCCGGCGTCCCGGTGGTGGCCTCGCGTGCCGGTGGGCCAGGTGAGATCGTCACTGACGGGGTCGACGGACTGCTCTACGAGCCGGGGGACGTCTCCGGGCTCGCGGAGCGGATTCGAGCACTCCACGGGGATCCGGCCCTGGCTGAGCGGCTGGTGCGCAACGGGCTGACCCGCGCGAAGGACTTCGCGCCGGGCGCCGTCGCACCGGCTGTTCTGGCCGTGTACGACGACCTCGTGGCGCGACACGAACGGGGTAGAGCATGAAGGTCGTCATCGTCCACGACTACCTGACCCAGCGCGGGGGGGCGGAGCGGGTCGTCCTAGAGATGGCACGGGCGTTCCCCGGGTCGGCGATTCTCACCTCGGTCTACGCCCCGGACCGCACCTACCCCGAGTTCCGTGACCTGGACGTCGACACCTTCTGGCTGCAGCGCGGCCCGCTGCTGCAACGGGACCCGCGGCTCGCGCTCCCGGTGCTGGCCGACGTCTTCCGGCGGCGGAAGGTGTACGGCGACGTCGTCCTCTGCTCGAGTTCAGGGTTCGCACACAAGGTGGGCGTCCGCGGACGGAAGATCGTCTACTGCCACAACCCCCCGCGATGGCTGCACCAGTGGGACGACTACAAGATGGGTCTGGGTCCCGCTGAGCGGGCGCTGGTCAGCCTGATGCGGCCGTACCTGTGCCGGCTCGACCGGAGCGCGGCACTGGAGGCGGCCAGTTACCTGGCCAACTCCCGCAACGTGGCTGCTCGGGTCCACCAGGCCTACGGCATCGGGGCGACTGTGGTGCACCCTCCCCGCGGTCTCGACCCGGAGGGGCCGCACGAGCCGGTGCCCGGCTTGCCCGAGCGCTTCCTGCTCACCGTGGGCCGCCCCCGGGGATACAAGCGCACCGACCTGCTGGCGCACGCCGTCGCCGGGATGCCCGACCTGTGCCTCGTGACCGTGGGCAGCAAGCCGGACCGGAGGTGGCCGGCGAACATTCACCAGCTGGTCGGGATCTCGGACGCCCAACTGCGCTGGCTCTACGCCCGTGCCGAGGGCCTGCTGGCCTGCTCCTTCGAGGACTTCGGCCTGACTCCCGTGGAGGCGTTCGGCTTCGGCACCCCGGTCGCGGCGACCCGTGAGGGCGGCTACCTCGAGACGTGCGTCAACGGGCTGACGGGCTCCTGGCTCGACGCCACCTCGATCGACTCCCTCCGGGCGACCATCCGCGACTTCACGGAGCGCTCGTGGGACGCAGAGGCCATCCGTCAGCACGGGGAGAGGTGGACCGCTCCTGTCTTCCGCCAGGAGTTGCACGAGGCCGTAAGCCGAGTGCTCAGTGAGACGCACGTCTGAGTCGACGCTCCGTATGTGCCGCCTCATCCGAGCTGTCGATCGTCGCCGTGTGTCTGGAGCAGCTCGGTCGTCCGGTCAGAGGTTGTCGTGACTCAGCACTTACCGAGCGCGGGAGAAAGGGACGACGCCGCCGAGAGGCGTGCGCACCTCCAGCGGGACACAGTCCGGGGCTCCTTATGGACCTTGCTGGCCTCGCTAGTCAGCATGCCCTTGAGCTTCGCCGTGAGCATCGTCGTGGTGCACTCGTTGGGGCCGACGGAGTATGCGCGGTTTGCCGTCTACGTCGCGGTCTTCGCCGTGGTGCTGCCGGCGCTGAACGGCGGCATCAGCGAAGCAACCATGCAGTGGTTGGCATCGATGCACGCGACCGGCGACCGGAGTGGCGTCACCGAACTGGTACGGCGATGTGCCGGCTACCACCTCCTCGTGCAGGGGCCGATCACCGCCCTGGTGACGTGGTTCCTCCTCCGGGACGCCGCTCTCCCGTTCCTGTTCGTGGCCGTCGGGTCGAACGTGGCCTATGCAGCGGTCGAGACGAGTTCAGTGGTTCTCATGGGCACCGCCCGCAATGCCCTGGTGGCACGTTTCGGGCTCGTGATGAATCTTGCGTCATCGGTGGCGGTGGCGGGAACTGCGACGACACAGCACACCGCGACCGCCACGTGGGCGGTACAGGTGGCGGCGACGACGATCGGCCCGTTGTTGGCCTTCCTGGCTCTACCCAGTCATATGCGTCGGGCCGTCCTGACGCCGTTGTTGCCTTGGCGCTTCCCCGTAGGCTTCCGTACGTATGCGGTCAGCGCCTATCTCAGTGGACTCGTGGGAATCCTGGTGTTCGGACGGAGCGAGATCTTCGTCCTGGAGTTGCAGGACGCCGTCCTCCCTGTGGCGCTGTATGCGGTGGCAACAACGGTCGCAGGAAAGATCACCGTGCTCGTCGACTCGGTGATGGGCCCCATAGCCCCCGCCAGCGCCGCCCTGGTCGCGTCGGCTCCGCACCTGGCTGAGCGAGCACTGGCCCGCGCGCTCCGGACGAGCGCTTTGCTCGGCGGAGCGTCCGCAGCTCTGATCCTGCCGTCGGCGACCATCCTCCTGGGCCCTCTCTTCGGCGAGACCTATGAGGCAGCCGAGGGGGCCTTCATCGCTCTAGGCCTGGTCAGTTGTGTCCAGTCCGTCGCCTCGCCCTTGAACGCCTTCGCCTTCGCGACGCGCAGTGCACCGGGAATCCTGAGGATCAACATCATCTGCTTGGCGGTCGATGCGGCCTTGGCGTTCAGCCTCATCCCGTCGTTCGGTCTGACGGGCGCCGTCATCGCCAACTGCGGCGCGCAGATGTTGAGCCTCGCCCTCACCGCGCGGCTGGTCGCTCGTCGGACGGACTCCTCACTGCGGATGGTCGCCCGGTCGAGCCTGCCGTTCGTCTCCGGCCCCATCGCTGCTGCCGTGGCACTAGCCGCTGGTTTGAGCATCCCGTCCCCGATCGGCGGTGTCCTCGTTGCACTGGCAGCGGGTAGCACGGTGCTGCTCCTGTTTCTCATGACTCGACCGGCTCTGCGACTCGAGGATGAGGACGCACAGGCCATCGAAACAGCCTTGCCCGCCGTCCTCCGAAAGGTGTTCTCTCGCATGTCGACGCGCCTGCCGCTCGTTCGCCGCGCACGGGATGGCGAGCCGACGGCATGACTGCCGTCGATCCTGGAGCCCGACCGCTTCATGTCTTGCTGTTCAGTCCGCTGGCGCACCGGGACCCTCTCTCCGGTGACACGTCGTACACCGACTCGCTTCTCGCCGAGCCTCCTGGTGGCGTCACGTACACCACTTACGACCAGGCATTGAAAGACGGGACGCTCCGCGTCCTCGGTCGGAAACCGTGGCGTCGGGGTCCTGGCCGTCGTGATGTCCTCGTCTTCGTTGCCCGGACGGTCGAGCTGGCGCTGAGGCGAATGGGAGTGATGTTCCGCGAACCGGTCTGGCACGTGTCGATCGAGCCCGGGACCTACGACGTCGTGCACCAACACCTCTTTGCAGTACGTCAACTAGGGCAGAGGACTCCCGTCGTATCGAGCGCCGGCTATCCGCTGAGCGACCTCTACCGCGCCCGGGACGGATGGAGCGCCGCACGCGTTGCCGTGGCTCAGCGGCTCGAGCAGTGGTTGTCACGGTGGTGGACTGTGCACACCCCGTGGCTGCACCCGTCCTATGGCAATGTCATGACCGTGTACAGCGAGGCATTCCGCGACTGGCTGGTCGACCGCGGAGTGTCACGCCGGCAGGTCAAGGTGATCTCCACCGGACTTCCCCAACTTCGTGTGCCAGAGAAGCGGGGCGACGGTTGGACACTGGGTGTGATCGCTCGAGCGTTCACTGCCAAGGGTGGGCCTGTCGCGCTGGAAGCCTTTCGCCTCCTCCGAGCAGTCGACTCCAGGTGGCGGATGATCGTCGCCACCACCGAGGCGAACGCGCGTGGGCTCACCGCGCAAGCGGGGGTGGAGGTGATCGTGGATGCCGACCGGAACAGAATCCTGGCGGACGTCCTGCCGCGGGTCGACCTCCTCATCGCCCCCACGAAGGCCGACTGCGGTGCGCCCTACGCGGTGCTCGAAGCGCTTCAGGCTGGGACGTGCGTCGTCACTTCAGACCTGCCGTGGCTCGACGACCGTCTCCAGCCCCCTGCCGTCCACCGGGTACCCCCGGAACCACAGGCGGTGGCGGAGGCCGTCGGGGAGGTGGTTCGAGGCGGACTGAGCGCCGCCCAGGACGCTGCCCGCATGCTGTGGGCCGGTACCTTCTCGATGCAGGCGCTCGGTCGCGATTTGCGGGAGGCCTATGACGAGGCCGTCAATCGCGCCAGGGGTGCGCAACTCCGTCTCCTGGTCGTGGCTCTTCCCAGGGATGTGGCGGACACGCCCTTCGACGGCTTCGCCGTGCGTCATCGAGCGTTGATCGTCGCGCTCGCTGAGGACTTCGACGTGAGCCTGCTGCTCCTCGGCGAGGAGGACGGCCCTGGTGCGGACTGTGTCCCCGGGGTGACGCGCACCGTCCGAACGCACCGGCCTACGTCACCGGGGACGCGGGGTGCGCGGCTGAGGACGGCGTTGCGGACAGCGGTCGGACGGAGAGTCGATGCGGAACGCGAGCTGCAGGACCTGGTCGCGACCTTCGATGCCGACGTCGCCGTCACCATCGGGCCCTGGCTCCACGATGAGTACCGCCCGGTGTGGCGGCAACTGCCGTCAGTGCACCTCTTCGAGGAGGAACTGACGCAGATGATGGAACTGGCGCCCCAATCAGCCCAGGCCCATCTCCTCCGCCGCGTCGAGTGGGCGCTGTACTCGGTGGCGCGGGCACAGCCCCTGGCGGTCGCCGCCATCAGCCCACCGGAACTCGCGCGCGCTTCGATCCGCTTTCCGAGAGCTCGGCGTAGATACCTCCCCTTCACCCTGGATCCCACACAGTGGCCGCGTTATGAGACGGCCGCGGACGGCGACGTTGTCATCGTGGTGGGCAACTTCGCCGAGGAACGTAACGCCGAGGGGCTCGTCGACGTCCTGGACGAGTTGGTGCGCCGGGATCTCGGTGACGGGACGCCCGTGGTCGAGGTCGTCTCGGGCCCGGGGGTCCACCCGTCACTGGAACGTTTCCTCGAGCTTCCTTGGGTCCGGCACGTCCGTCCTCCCGGCCCCATCCACGAGGTCTACCGAGAAGCATGGGCCGCTCTGGTACCTGCCTGGAGGGTGACGGGTCAGAAGACGACGATCCTGCAGGCGTGGGCGTGCGGGGTACCCGTCGTGTCGTCTCGGCAGTGTGCGCGCACGGTGGGCGCGGAGGAGGCGATGGCCGTCGGCGACGATGCGGCCGCCCTCGTCGACCACCTGCTGCAGTTGCGGGATCGACCGGAGGAGCGGCGTCGTCTGGCCGCTCAGGGCTCGGCCACGCTGGCCGCGGACTTCGACCCAGTCGTGCAAGCGAACGCATTCCGGGCGCTCGTCCGCGCCGTGTGGCGAGCCGGCCGAGGCACGGAGCGCCGTAGAAGGCGACGGGCGAGGGCAGCTGCGGCCAACGAGCCGGCACAGACCCCGACGAAGTCGGCCCACCGGGTCCAGTCCCCCTGACCCGCCGTGACTCGAACATCCCCGTCGAAGAGGGACGCGGCTGGCTGAGGTTCCGCCATGGACTCGCTGGCGGGCGCAGCGGCTTCTGACGCATGGCCACTCGTGGCGCCGATCCCGTCAGTCGCCCCAAGGTCCGGGCCCAGGGTCGCCGCCGTCGGTGTCGGTGTCGGTGTCGGTGTCACAGACCCCGCCGGGGGACGTCCCGGTGCCGGCGTCATAGAGGTGGCATCACCTTCGTCCAGGCCGCTGGGATCCTGGGGAGCGGTCGACGCTGCATGTGAGGTGGTGGCGTCCGTGGACGTCCGTGTTGTCGGGGTGTCCGTGGTCGTCGCGGTGTGCGGGACGGCGTTCGCGTCGGAGCGAGACCGTATCGGCTCGATGTCGTACGCCGCCACCTCGAGGACGATGGCCGGGGCTGCCGCGCTTGACCCGAACTCAGCTCTGCTCGCGGCGTCGAGAGGCCACCAGGTCGGGGGCGCGCCTCCGTTGTAGCCGGAGTAGTTGACCGCCTCCACGGTCACGCGCACATCGGTTACGGCTCGGGATGGGAAGGCAAGTTCTGTGCTGCGTTCGTAGAAGACGTCGCGAGCCTCCGCGACGGCGACCCACGGTGCGTCTGCGCCATCACGGACGTCGATGGTGAACGTGCGTAGACCGGGAGGAACGCTCGCCAGAGAGTGGGAGGTGACGATCACCCGATCGATCACCGAGCGCTGACGGAGCCTCATGGTGAGCCATGGCTGCTCATCGCCGGGGGCCGATGCCCAGGCGGCGAGTTGTGGCCACTCCTGGGCGTTCCAGGTGGCGCCGGCCACCCCGTCGACCGCAGCCGCTGCCGGGTTCGGCAGCTGTGCGCTGCTGGCGCTCGCCGATGCTCCTTCGAGCGCGTTCGGCCCGTAGGGCGCAGGCGCGATGACCTCCAGTTGTTCCGCAGCGGGACCGACCAGGTAGGTGACTGCGCCAGATACAGCGAGGGAGGTGCCGCCGTCCGTGATCGTGAGCGAGCCCCGAGCGCCCAACTCGTCGACGCGGGTGACCGCCGACGTGCGGCCAGTCCTCGGCTGGAGGCGTATTTCGGTACGGAGATCGTCGCTCCATACGGCCAGCACGGGCGCCTTGTCCCCGCGGCCCGAACTGAACCTCGCCGCGTAGGTGTGCGGCACGCCGGTGCCCACCCAGCCTGTGAATGACCTGGTGCCCAGGACTGACCGGCTGGTCATGAGGGCCAGCGCGGCCGGCTTGACGTAGTCGTCGATCTCGATGGCGGAGAAGGTGACGCCGCTGTCCCCCCAGTTGCCCTCGGGGAGGAAGTAGGACCAGTGCTCGACGCCCAGCGCACGGTGCCACAGCTGTGCGCGGGCGCTGTAGTCGGCCTGGGCCCACAGGTCGAAAGAGCCGTCGGACCACCAGGCGAGTTCGGTGACCCACGCACGGACGTCGGGCTTCACCGCTCGGGCCTGATCGAGCAGCCGGCGGATCATATCCGGGGTCCCCTGCTCCTCGTAGGAGCGGTTGTGACCCGAGTAGGGGTGGAGTCCGAGGACGTCGAGGGACGCCAGTCCGCCGGACTGGATGATCCCCTGCCAGTAGCCCATGTCCATCCCGACGACACTGCCGCCGACGACCGTTGCGGTCGGATCGGCGGACTTGACCGCCCGGTGGAAGGGCTCCAGCACTCTGCGGACGTAGTCCGCGGCCGAGCCGAAGGTCGCGTTCGGTTCGTTCCATGCTTCCCAGGCGTCGACTCGGTCGCTGAAGTGGGCGACGACCTCGCGGACCTTGCGCTCCCAGGTGCCGTCGTCGACGAAGGCTCGTTCTGGCCCTCCCTGCCCGACCTGCACGACCAGGGCCACCCCTGTGCGTTCGGCCAACGCTGCGGCGGCGGTGAGGTCCGCGGCGTAAGCCTCCCAGTGGAAGGCGCCGTCCCGGTACAGCTGCCGCCAGTCGAGCTGGACTCGCGTGGCACCCGTGCCGAGCACGTCGGCCAGCGCGACGGCTCGTGCCGGTCGGGGACCGCCCCCGTCCGCACCGGGCGGGAGGTCACCGATCCGCAAAGTGTGCTCGGGAGCCCCCACGGCATAGTGCAAACACGTGCCGCTGACAGCCCGGCCGTCGTGGAGGAGGCGGGCGTCCACCTCGTAGACGCCGGGGCGGGGCGTCGGGACGGTGAGGGCAGCGCCACCAGGGACCACGGCGGCGCCGACGGTAAGGCTCCGGGCCGGGACCGTGGTCCTACTGCGGACCTGCTCGGCTGAGCGCACGGTGTAGCTCACAACCCAGGTCCCCGTCCGTGCCGACCAGGACGGGTCGAATACCGCTCGTACCTCCGGCGTCGTGCCGGTGGGGAACCACTGGTCGGGAGCCGCTGTCACCAGGCCTGCCCCGAGACCGAGAACCGGTGCATCGGGTGGGCCGGCCAACGCCTCGACGGTCGCGAGGGGTAGGACTGAGATGGCCTGGTCAGAGGTGAAAGGGGCGCCGCTCGCGTAGTAGAGGTCGGATCCGACGACGGCGGCGGCCGGGTTGTGCGGCAGTTGCCCGAGCACGGCCGTCGAAACGGTGCCCGTGACCACGCCGTTCGTGTCCGTGATGACGAGGCCCTGGTAGCCCGCCAGCAGGAGATATCGACCGGTCGAGCCCAACACAGCCTGTCCGTCGTAGAGCGGCAAGGGAGCGCCGGTGGCAGCGCCCGTGGCGCGGGGGTAAGTGACCTCATTGACGAGACGCATAGCCGCGTCGTAGTGCCGGAACCCGCCTTGACCGCGGACGAGTGCTCCTCCGTCGGGAAGCGGCGTCAGGTGCCCCTCGCTGCCGCTCGCCCAGGGTGCCGTGCCTTGAGGCGTGCCGGTCTCGTCGAACAAGTGTGCTGTCGTGCCCGACACCCGGTCACTCACGACGAGGCGCCAACCAGAAGGAGTCTGCAGGCCAGATACGGCCGTCATGGGAGCCGGGAGGCTGAATTGCCAGGGGAGGGTCCAGACCACCTGCCCCGTGGATGCGCGTTTCACCAGGGTGAATTCGCGGTTGTAGGTGTACGTGGCGCCAGAGGGATCCACCGCGAGCCCCGACTCCCCTTCGACGTCCACGGTCCGCACGGGAGTCCCGTCGAGTGAGAGCACACGGATGATGCCCTGGGTGTCATCGCGGACGAAGAGTTGGCCTCCGTTCACGGCGAAGTCGGACACCGCACCGGCGACCGTGATGACGCGTGGAGTCGCCGAGGTCAGCCCTGGCTGAGCGGTTGGATCGACGACGCCGCACACCGGAACCGCAGTGGTGAAGGAGTCCGGGGACACGGTCGCTGGCCCAGTCGCGTCCGCCGTCGATGTCAACATCGACAGTGCGAACAGCGCTGCCAACAGTACGCACGACTCGCGGAACCCCACACTCATGCATCGGGCGATTGCCGCGGTCAGAAGATCCCCCAGGCCGGTGAATCCTCTCGCTGATCGCCTGGGCAGGAGAACGCAGCGGGTGCCTGCAGCAGCAACGGTGGAGGCCGTTGGACTTCCGCGAGCCGCCGGAGGACCGGAATGCGCGACCGCTGACCCGGTCAGGGGCAGATCGAGACAGGACCGGCCGCAACACGCGGTCGTTGGTCTGCCACGCTCTACCGCGCCAGCGACCCTCCGGGTTGCCGCTAGGTCCTGAGCCGATCGGCGATCGACAGGGCGCCTTCCTGCAGAGCATCGACGACGCGACCCGCTGCTCGCGTCCATGCTGCGTCACGGCGCAGCACGGGTGCGGCGAAGGGGCGCCGCACCCCGCCAGACAGTGTCGCGGTCTGACCGAACTCGGCGACAGCCATGCGGCGCCGCAGCCGTGGACTACGGGGCAGTGGAACCTGCCCGTGCCGTCCGCTGAGTACGTCCTCGTAGAGCTGAGCCTGCCGGGAGGCGACGGCGTCCCAACGGGCAGCAGAAGCCTGTTGCGCGCCCCGTGCGCGGAGCTCCGTGTACCGACACGCGTCGTCCACGGTGGCACGCACAGCGAGCGCGAGGCCGTCCACGTCTCCCTCTGGTACGAGGACCGCGGCGGGACCGCCCACCTCCGGGATCGCCCCGGACGCGTAGCCGGCTACGACCGCTCCTGAGGCCTGCGCCTCGAGGATGATGCGGCCGAACTGCTCCACCCATGTCTGGGTGCGGGTGCTGGGCACCAGCACGACGTGCAGGCCCCGGTAGAGGCGGGCGAGAGCCGCCTCCGACTGCCACGGGAGGAACTCGACCGCCTCGGCGACGCCCATGGCCCGGGCCAGTTCCCCCGCCGGACCACCCTCCGGCCCCGCGCCGATGACCAGGAGCCGAGTGGGCCTGTGGGACCGGAGCGATGCCAGGACCCGGATCGCATCCTGAATCCCCTTCTCGGGTACCCATCGCCCCACGATCCCCATACGGATCTCGTGGTCGCCCGCCGCTTGGGCACCGAGGGAGTACATCGGGTCGACGCCCAGCGGGAGCACCTCGATGCGGCCGGCAAAGCCCTTGCCGCGTGCGACAGCCGCCGCCTGCCGTGTGCAGGGATAGAGCGCCTGGACGCGGCGGTAGGTCGCGGTCTCGTACTGCGCGAACGGTGGCGGTAGACGCTTGTCCACGTTCTGTGCCGTGTACATGGTGACGGGGCAGGTCCCAGCGACCCGGAGCCATTGGCGTGCCGCAAGGCTGAACGGTTCCTCGTGGACGTCGAGCACATCGGGCGAGCGAGCGGACAGGAGGTCCACCAGTGCCGTGGGATCGCGGTAGACGTGACGGTTGACGTCACCGGCTCGGCGGGTCTCCAGTTCAATGACCTCAAAGGGTTCGTCCGACAGGCTCAGCTCCGCCCCGCTCTCAGGCCAGGACCGCGGGACGACGAGCGTGACCTCGATTCCCAGTGCCGTCAGTGCCCGCTCGCGGGCGCGGTGTGCCGGATCCCGTCCGGCGTGGTAGACCCGAACGACCCGCACAAGCCCTCCTTGACCTGGGAGTTCGGAACTATAGTTCTGCTCGCGTGGCGCTGCCGCACAGCGACCTGCGCGGGGGCGGAGGCAGGAGGCTGCTAGTGCGCGAGCGGGCGGAGCCCGGGTCACCCCGCGTGGCCCTCATCAGCCTGGAGGACTGGGACGCGATCTGGCGGCGCAACCAGCACTTGACCGCTCATCTCGTCGGCTCGGGTCTCGTTGACTCGATCGACTTCCTCGAGCCGCCGCTGCTGCGACGTCGCCGGCTTCGGCCGCGGACACCGCTCCCTGGAGTCCGAGCTGTCCCCTTGACCCTGCGTCTGCCGAAGCGGGCGGGAGGGCTCGTGGAGCTCGGGACGAGGCTGCGGCTCGGCGCGCTGAGAAGGGCGGACGTCCTCTGGGTCAACGACCCCGCGCTCGGCGTCCACTGTCTCCGCCGCGGGCAGCCAGTGGTCTATGACGTGACCGACGACTGGCGTTCGTACGACTTCCCGCCCCGCATCGTCCAACGCATCATCAAGGCGGAGGACCTACTCGCCCGGAGGGCGCGCACAGTCGTCTGCAGCGAGGAACTGCGCGACAGGTGGCAGGAGCGTTACTCCGTCGAGGCAGCAGTGGTGCACAACGGGGTCGACGGGGCGGCCTGGCGTGCAGCGGTCCCGCACCGCTACGACGGTCCTGGCCCGCACGTCGGGTACGTCGGGACGCTCCAGCCAGAACGCCTGGACGTCGACCTCGTCCTCCACGTGGCCGATGACGAGGCGATCGGCACGCTGCATCTCATTGGTCCGGACGCGCTGGACGACGCAAGCCGAGGCAGGCTGCGGGCCCATCCAAGGGTGGTCCTGCACGGCCCGGTTCCTTCGGCCGACGTGCCGTCGAGGACTAAAGGTCTGGACGTCGTCCTCAGCCCGCATGTGGTCACGTCCTTCACCTTGAGTCTCGACGCCATTAAGTCCTACGAGTACCTCGCCAGCGGAAGGCCCGTGGTGGCCACTCCGACGAGCGGCTTCCACCTGATGGGCGGTCGTCCCGGCATCTACGTCACGTCGCCGGCATGCTTCACGTCCGCCGTGCGCACGGCGTTGGCCGGACCACGGCCGGCGCCTGTGGCGGACGAGCTCGACTGGAGTGCTCGGGCGCGGCAGTTCGCCGCAGAACTCTTGGCCAGTCTCCCTGAGCGCCGGCCGCGATGAGGGTCTGGTTGGCGCCGAGTGCCTTCGCCCCCCATAGGGGAGGAGTCGAGGAGGTGGCGCTGCGTCTCGCCCAGCATCTGCAGGCGGCCGGCGACGAGGTCCTCGTCGTCACCAACCGCTGGCCGCTCGATCTGCCAGAACAGGATGTGGTGGAAGGCGTCGATGTCATGCGGCTGCCGTTCGCCTTGCCTGCGGCCCGTCCCTCCGCCGTCCTCCGCTTTTTCCGCGAGCGCCGTCGTCATGTCCAGTTGCTGGAAGAACTGAAGCAACCCGACGTCGTCCATGTGCACTGCGCGTCGAGCCAATTGCCCACCCTCGGTGCCTACACGCGACGTCGCGGTGTGCGCTTGGTGCTGTCGACGCACGGGGAAACGGCGATGGACGCCCAGGGGCTCTTCCAGCACAGCGCCTTTATGCGCTGGTCACTCAGACATGAGGCCACCCATGCATCCGCTCTGACCGCGTGTTCCGCGTGGGCAGTGAGGGCGACGGCATCCGTAGCGCCAGTGTTCGCGAGAGCCGAGGTTGTCCTCAACGGCGTAGACATGGGCGCGTGGCCGCAGATGCCGGTACCTGAGGAACCAGTACTAGCCGCCTGGGGTCGACACGTCCCGCAGAAGGGATTCGACCTCTTGTTGCGAGCACTGCCGCTCGTCAGGCAGGTGGAGCCTCGAGTGCGCTTGCTCCTCGGCGGGGCCGGCGAGGAAGCCGAGCACTTGAGGTCCATCGGTGTAGAGGGTGTTGACTTCGTTGGACCACTCGATCGGCCGGCGCTGGTTGCCATGTTGAGACAGAGTCGCGTTGTGGTGGTTCCCAGCAGGGTAGAGCCGTTCGGGCTCGTGGCCGTCGAGGCGTTGGCTGCGGGGCGAGGGCTCGTGTATGCGCGAGGAACCGGACTCACAGAAGCGTCCGGCGGGCTCGGGCGCGCGGTGGACGTCCGCAACCCTACGGCGCTCGCCGAAGCCTTGGTGGCGGAGCTTCGAGATCCGACGCCGGCGGCAGCGGGCCGAGCATGGGCAGCGAGCCTCGACTGGAGTCGGGTCGCTGAGCGCTACCGCTCGTTCTACCTAGAGGCAAACTTCAGCCGCTGACACTGTGGCTTCACTGAGTCAGGCGGACGTCTCCTCAGCTTCACAAGCGCGCGGGGCAAGGGCTTCTTGGTGACCGAGACCGCCCCGCGCCCGCTTGAGTGCGACGGAGGCACCACCCCGAACGGTCCGTGGACACCGCCCATCTATCCGACCCCGCCCACGGCGTCTGCGGTGCCAGAGCCGACCACCCCACCCATGCGGTGACCGCCCCATCCGCCTGCTCGAGGAGCGCCCCGTCGACCCGCCGCGAACCCGTCGAGGTCAAGGAGGACGGCCGCTGATGGCCCGGCTTCCAGTCGCGGTAGCTGCTCGGCAACGACGACCGCGGATGGGTCGCGCAGGTGGAGTACGTGATGCAACACGACTACGGCGCCGGCAAGCACCTGGCGTGCGTGCGCCCGGAACGGGTCCGGGTCGCCGGTTGACCCGTCGCACACCGGCGACACGCTGTACTAATGCTTGTGACGCAATAGCCGCCCAATCCGCCTACCTGCCCACAACATCCTATCTTGAGCGGTAGCAGCGGCCTCTTAACCGGGATGGCTGGCGGACGACAGTCGTGGCAGTCTGCCAGGGTGACACTTTGGGGGCGTATCCAAGGTATTCTCGGCCGCTTCGGCTACCAGTTGCAGAAGATCCCACTCGAGGGCTCCCTCGACCGTGACCTCCAGCGGGTGATCGCTGATCGAGGCATCGACACCGTCCTCGACATGGGCGCACACGTCGGCTCCTACGCCAGCCGACTGAGGCAACACGGGTATGCGGGGCGGATTGTCAGCTTTGAACCGTCGGAGCGGCCGTTCCGAGCGCTGGCCAGTAAGACGGCCGGCAATAGGTCTGCCCGGCAGATCGCCCTTGGCGACACATCAGGTGTCGCCGAGTTGTTCGTGTACGCCGAGCACGAGGAGTTCACCAGCCTGCGGAAGCCGTCTGACTATGGTCGCGAGCACTTCGGCCTAACCGTGCAGGACGTCAAGCGAGTGCCCGTGCGCCGCCTTGATGACGTCGCAGCTGAACTCGAACTCAACCCGACAACGACTTTGGTGAAGATCGACACCCAAGGGCACGATCCTGCTGTCATCGCAGGCTCACCCAACTTCCTAACCCGTGCTGCGGCCCTGCAAGTCGAAGTCCCCATGTTCGGCTTGTACGAGGGGGCGCCCAGCGGACCTGCGTTCGTGCAGAGCATCCTCGACACGGGTTTTGATTTGGTTGGCCTCTATCCCGTGCACGAGCATCCCCGGCCACTCATCCCGGTCGAGTTCGACGGCCTGTTTGCCCGAGGGGCGGCGGCAGGCTAGAGCGTGCACAACGTGATTGGCGCGTGCCTTGAGGAATTGACGGAGAGGACGTCTGGCTAGGAACTGCGGCAGTGGTGCTGCCGGCACCTCGCGAGTCCGCGGTTAGCCCTCGCTCCCGCGATCGACGTGGCGGCCGCTGCCCCCTCCCTCATCTGCCCTTCAGCTCCGCGGTGCGGTACAGCTAGGCCGCCGGGCCGTGGCCGCCAGTAGCAGGCGTTGGCAGGGGCGCTCGACGGCCACGTGCAGCAGGCAGGCGAGCGCCGTGGCAATTACGAGGCCGAGCGCGGCTACGGCGGCCGGGGTGGCGATGTGCTCGTTCAGCCGCTCGAGGACGAACGCGTGGACGAGGTAGAAGGCGTAGGAGACGTCCCCGGCGAAAACGAGCCAGCGGTGCGTCAACCAACCGCGGCGGCCGGCGCGGTCCGCTTGGGCGGCCCAGGCAATGACGAGTGCGAACGCTGGCGCCAGCAGCGTCTCCGGCAACGGGCTGGGCACTTGTAACGCCCGGCACGCCAGCGCGCCGATGAGGAGGGGCCCGAGTGCTACGGGGAGCGGGATCCGCGGCACCCGGCCGGTGCGGAGCGCGCCTGCTAGCAGAACTCCGATGGCGAACTCGCTGCCGCGCAGGAGCGGGTTCACCAGCGCGGCAACTGGGTGTCCAGTGCGGTTCAGCACCTCGCTGAGCACGATGGCGGCGAGCCACCAGCCGGCCACGGCCGCTGGCGCCCAGCGGCGCGCGGCAAGGCGTCGTAGCCCGGGAAAGGCGGCGTAGAAGGCGGCCTCGCAGGAGAGCGACCAAGCGGGGCCGTTGACGCTGAAGGCCAGCGGTATGGAGTCCGTCCAGGCCTGCACGAGGACAATCGCCAGCAGCAGGGCCGCCAAATTTGGGTGGCCGGTGACGCCGAGGTAGGCGGCGGCCGCCAGCAAGGTGAGTAGGTAGACGGGATAGATGCGAGCGAACCGGCGCCAGTAGAAGGTGCGTGCGGCGGTGCCCTCCCTGGCCGTCCAAGCAAGCACAAAACCGGACAGCACGAAGAAGAAGCCGACGCCGATGTAGCTCTGAGAGAAGATCTTGGCGGCCGGCGCCCAGCCGACGTCCCGGCCGACGTGAAACAGGAAGACCGCTAGGGCCGCGAACGCACGCAGGCTGGTCAACCGGGGCAGCCGACTGTGCTCAAAGGCTGGCTCAGTCACCCGAGGGATCCTGCCTCAGCGCTTCTCGCATCGGCATGTCGAACCGTCTTCGCTTCCCCAAGTTGGTGCCAATGAGTCGCCTGCGGACTTAACAGTAGGTGTCGGTCCGGACGCCTACCGTCCGCCCCGTGTCCGCAGACTCTCGCCCCCTTGACTCGGCGCGCGCCGTCAAGGTGCAGTTAGCCGACGGCCGGAAGTGGCCCGCTTACGACCTCGTGCATGGTTAGCCGATGACTTGACCGTGCTGTGTGCAGGACGGGCAGGGTCAAGATGTGTCGAGCACTCTTCCCCGTGCCGCCGCGGTCGCCGATCGCCGGGTGACCGGACTGTCTCGAGAGGTCCTGGCCGAGCTGGTCGCCGAGCGGGGACCGCGCTGGCAGGCGCGCCGGGTCGCGCGGCTGGCCGATCGGCCGCGTCGGCGGGCGATCGGAGCCGGCGCCCGATACCGGCTGGTGTTCGTCGACCGGCTGCTGGCCACCCTGGTCCACCTGCGCCACGGGGTCACCCACGACGTACTGGCCTGCTGGTTCGGGGTGTCCCGTTCGACGATCACTCGGGCCATTGCGGAAGTGCGCCCGCTGTTGGCCGAGCGCGGCTGCACCGTGGGGGGCGGGCTCCGGCTGCGCACCCTGGCCGACGTGGTCGCCCACGTGGGCGCCAGCAGACAGCTCGGCCTGCTCGATGCGACCGAGGTGCGGGTCCGTCGCCCGGCGGCCGGCCGGGCCGGCGGCAGCGGTTGGTCTCGGGCAAGACCCGGGCCAACACCGTAAGGCGCTGGTGATCACCGATGCGGAGGGGCAGCGGTTGTTCTGCGGGCACATCCGGCCGGGCGCCATTCACGATCTGACTCAGGTGCGCCAGGCCGGCCTGGCGGAACAACCAGATCCCGGTCTTCCCCGCCGTCGCCGCGGTGCACGAGGCCGAACGTAGAGCCCATTCCTCGAAGCGGATCTGCGTCGAGCACGGCATCAGCCACCTGAAGAACTGGCGAGCCTTGACTCGCCACCTCGGCCGCCGAGACCACCTCGAGACGATGCTGCCTGCGGTCGCCGGACTGGTCTCCAGCCAGGAACGAGCCCCCCGATCCGAACCGCTCCACCGCTCACCAAGGCCTTACCGGCTGGCACCGCCGCGTGATCGAACTTGCCCCGAGCAGGTCATCGACCGCCCGCCGCTAACCATGCACGAGGCCGTAAGGCCATGACGCAGGAGAGCGTGGCGGATGCGGCGTTCCTGATCGCTTTGGACTCGGTGCGCGCGGTCATCCACCGTCGTGTGCTGATGGGAGTGGCTTCATAGGCCGTGCAGGCACACCGGCGACCAACACGTTCGGGGGCACGTCACGTGTGACGACCGCGCCAGCAGCCACCACCGCTCCCGCCCCCACTGTCACTCCGGGGAGAATCAGGGCTCGTGTGCCGATCCAGGCGCCATCGTGGATCGAGACGGGTAGCAACGTTCTGGGCCCCCCGCGTCGTCGGGGGTCGCTGTAGTCGTGTACCGACGTGAGGATGGAGACGCCGCTTCCTAACGCGACATCTGCGCCAATGGCTACAGGGGCCGATGCGTCGATGAAGCAATCCCGATTGATGAACGACCGTGCACCAATCGTCACTCCAGCCTCTTCCGTGAAGCGGGCCCCAG
Source organism: Geodermatophilus sp. SYSU D01036 (assembly GCF_054050435.1). Classification (NCBI taxonomy): domain Bacteria; kingdom Bacillati; phylum Actinomycetota; class Actinomycetes; order Geodermatophilales; family Geodermatophilaceae; genus Geodermatophilus; species Geodermatophilus sp. SYSU D01036. Next base: position 219,575 of record NZ_JBJGZJ010000003.1, read on the forward strand.
CGAAGATGATGGCTGTCGAGTCCACGTGGACCCCCAAAGAGCGCACAAGCCTGGGGCGGAACCGGTTGGGTGTCAATTCGTGTGCAGCAATCCAGGCCGCCAGTCGCCCCTTGGTCCCCATCACGCAGCCAACATACTGAAGGTTGGCGGTCAACAGGTCATCGCGGTCGCGCCAGAGAGCAGTGCAGTCGTCGATGGCGGTGGTCGCGTGCTGTCATGCCGTTCCACGGCAGCGGGGACGAGGTCGCTTCGACGCGACCTCGTTCTCGCTGCGCCGGGGCATTCGCATTCGCCGGAGTCCGTCTCAGAAAGTGCCCTGGTGTCGCCGCGGCGTCGGGCACTGGGGTGAAAACCCGACGCCTAGTTGAGGTGGTGAGGGAGGATCGATCTCCTGCGATGGCTGCAGGATGGTGTCAGAGATGGCGTAGAGATCGCGACGTTCGAAATCTCCTGCTCGCCGTGCCTGCCCTTGCTTTGTTGCCTACCTCTCGCGCTGTGGGGAGAGCCCCGAGTAGAGGTCACTCACCACGTTGACATGGTAGTCCAAGTTGAACGCTTCGCGCTGACGCCTGCGTAGTCGCGTCCCCTCGGCCTGCCGCTCGGCCTCCGACATGTCGACGATCTTCCTAAGTTGAGTTGCCGCGGCTGCCACGTCTCCCGAGAGAAAGGTCCAGCCCTCCTCGCCAACAAGTTCGTAGTGGGCGCCACCGTCGCTAGCCAGCACGGGGGTCCCATGCGCCATCGCCTCGGCCACGCTGAGTCCGAACGGCTCCGCCGTCGCTGGTGCAAACAGGAGCGAGGCGCGACGGAGGAGGGTGGCGGTGTCCGCGACGTGGCCGAGGAATCGCACGCTGTCCTGGATCTCGAGGCGAGCCGCCAGTTCCTCGAGTTGTGAACGCTCCGAGCCAGAGCCCGCCACGTGGAGTTCCCACCCGTCCTGGGCAACCCCGCTGGCGGCCCAGGCTTCCAGTGCCACCTCCGTCGCCTTCTCCCGCTCCAGCCTGTTGAGGCACAGAACGACCCGGTCGCGAGGCTCCTCACCGGCGGGCTGCGACCGGACGCCATTGGGGATGACCGTCGCCGGCTCGTGGATGGCGTCAGCGACGAAGGAGCTGATGGCGATCTGGCGGCGGATCCTCGTCCGGACCAGCCGACCAAGGGCCCGCACCGGCAGGGAGGAACCTCGGGGGCCGGCGAAGTGTCGGGTGGAGACGATCGCTGCGCGATGCCAGGGAGACGCCAGGACGGCAGCGAACTCAGCGGCCGTCATGTGCGCGTGGAGGATGTCCTGGCGCCCCAATCGCATCAGCTCTCGGGCCGCGCTCAGCACCGTGGCCGCGGGGCGGTAGCGGGCCGCTCCCAGTTCGGCCGGCATGCGCTCCGGGTCTCCGCCGATGACGGTCACCACCGCACCTCGTGCAGCCTGCTCCCGGGCCACCTCACACACATAGCGTTCGACCCCGGCGAAGGCGTCGGTCACGACGACGTGGGTGATGCGCCGTCCCGCTGGGGCCGTCCGAGAGGGCAGCGCCGCGACCTGGCGCGGTCCTCGGAGGTACAGGGAGGCCCGCGCCCGCGCTGCTACTCCACGGTCGCCGCGCAGGACGAGGCCCCGGATGGCTGCCCCGAGTACAGCAGCGGCCCGGTACGACGCCCAGCCCGACGGGCCGAACCACTTGCGGATGTACGTCTCCGTGCCGGCGTGGAAGAGCACCTCGCGACGGCTGAGGTCGGTACTGGTCCCCGCACCCTCGTGGAGTGCCGTCACCCCGGGGAGTTCGGCCGTCCGCCAGCCGGCCTCCACGGCCCGCCGTTGCCAGTCGGTCTCCTCGGCGTACAGGAAGAACCGCTCGTCGAACCGGCCGACCTGGTCGAGCGCTTCCCGGCGGAGCAGCAGCACCGCGCCGACGCAGAACTCTGGAGGGGGAGGCGCCAACCGCGTCAGGCCTAGAGCCTCTCGCCACATGCGTCCCGGTGTGGGGAACGGCCAGCGAACCTGCTGAAGCTCCTTGTTCGCAGGATCGGCGAGCGCCGGCGAGAGCGCTGCGATCTGCTCGGCTCCCGGTGCGTGGAGAGCGGTGTGCAGGGCGTGCAGGCCGTCGACATCGAGGATCGCGTCGGGATTGAGCAGCAGGACGTCGGTGCCCGGTTCCAGATGCGCGATCCCGAGGTTCACCCCGCCGGCGAAGCCGAGGTTGCCGCCGGCGTCGACGTACTCGGCTGCGTTGCGGTGGGCGACGGCCTCGACGTCGGGGTCAGCGGAGTTGTCCACCACGACCACCGGTGCAGCGCGCTCCAGTGCGCGTAGACACGCGTCGAGCTTCTCGGCTCCGTGATATGCGACGACGACGACGGCGAGATCACCCACGACTCACGTCCAAACGGCGGTTGACGGCCATACCGAGCAGCAACCAAGGCAGTACCGGTGTCCCGCGGACCCAGTACACGTCCACGAACCCGTGCACGATGACCGCGGCCTGCACGGCCAGGGCCACGGCGACGTATGGGTTAACCCGTCGGCGCCGGTAGGCAACGAGCGCCGTTCCCACGACGAGCAGTCCGAAGGCGATCAGTCCCGGGTATCCCACGTCGCCTGCGGTGCGGATCGCCAGGTTGTGGGGGTCGATGGTGTAGGAGTCCTGCCCCGGGATCCCGGTCCGGTAGTTGCCCGGCCCGACGCCGAACACGGGGTTGGCGTCCACCAGTTGCCAGCCCTGGTCGGCGTAGGTCTCCCGGAGCGCCACCGAGTACTGCGCCGCGGTGAGATCGCCCATGGACGTGCCGGCAGCCCCGGTGCTGAAGTCGGTGGTCCGGGACAGGACCTCGTCCGGCAGCAGTCGGTAGCCGACGACGACGAGGACGACGAGGGGGACGACCGCCGCCAACGTCCGGCGCCAGCTGCCCAGCCCGCGCAGGAGCAGGACGACGACGATGCCCACCCCGGCGCCCAGGAGCGCTCCCCGGCTCTGGGTGAACACAAGACCGGCGCCCAGGGGGACGAGCAGCGCCACTCGCCAGGTCCAGGTAGGGGCGAGTGCCAGGGCCAGGACCATCGCGTTGGCGATCATCTGCCCGTCGGGGTTCTTGTTGCCGGTCAGCGGCGGTGCGTCCCCGCCGGTCAGGATCCACGCCAACGCGAGGACCACGGATCCGAGGATGAAGACGGCGACGACAGCGCGAGCGGTCCTGGGCTGCAGGACCACGGTGCCGAGGACGAGGGGGACGAGGAAGAGCTGGTACGTCTGGACGCTGTTCAGGGCCACGGTGACCGATCCGTGCACCAGCATGACTGCGACGAGCCAGACGGCGAAGGCGGCTCCGCACAGGAGCAGCGCACGTGTGTCCCGACCCCGGTCGCGCCACGACGGCTCCAGCAGGAGGCAGACCAGCGCTCCGACGAAGGCCAGGGCGAACAGGGCGTCGGACGCCGTGACCTGCGTTCCGCCGGCGGTCGCCCCGATGCCCAGGAACGGAAGCAGTGCAGCCCCCAGCACGACCGGCACCTGTGGTCGCAGGACCAGGACCAGAAGCAGGGGAGCCGCCGCCATCAGGTACGCGTAGCGGGCGTGCTCCTGGCTCCAGAAGCCCACGAGGAAGGTCAGGGCCAGGAGGGTGACCAGGCCGAGGGCGCGCGACGCCTGCCGCCCGCGGACCGCCGTCGGCAGTACAACCATGGTCAGCCCACTCCGGGGGCGGAGCCCTGCACGCTCTCTTCCCGTCGGGCGGGCTCCATCGTGTCCGGAGGGGCACTGGACCTGCGGTGACTCCGGGGGAGCCGCCGGGGTCCGAGGCGCTCAGGGCTCTCCTCGCCGCCGTTCACAACGAGCCCCACGAGCGGGGCCTGCACCGTGCGCACGGCGTCCCGCGCTCGGCGCAGCCGGTCCTTGGTGGCGACGCCGACGCGGGCGACCAGCAGGACGCCGGCCGAGTGGGCCGCCAGGAACAGGGCGTCCGCCACCGGCAGCACCGGTGGGGTGTCCAGGACCAGGACGTCACAGTCGGCCAGCAGCGCCTGCAGGACCTCCGGGGTTCGCGGCCCGGTCAGCATCTCGAGCTGGTGCGCGTCGGGCGGACCGGCGGGGAGGACCCGCAGGGGCGTCCCCGAGACGTCTCGGAGGGCAGCGGCCACCGTGGACTGCCCCGCGAGCACCTCCGCGAGACCCGGCCCCGCGGGGAGGCCGAAGAGCTCGTGCAGGTGCGGGGCCCGGAGGTTGGCGTCGACGAGCACGACCCGCCGACCGCTGCCGGCCAGAGCGAGGGCGACGTTGGCCGCCAGGGTGGTCACCCCCTCCCCGGACGAGGCGCTCGTCACCACCAGGGACCGGGGTGGGCCGTCGGTGCGGGCGAACGCCAGGCTCGCCTGGACCGCGCGGTAGGCCTCGGCCCGTGGGCTGTTCGGAGCGGCCCGGATGGGCAGCGGCTGCTTGGGCTCCCGCTGGGGGACCACCCCGAGCACCGGGAGGTTCAGCGCCCGCGCCATGTCCTCGGGGTCGTGGATCTCCCGGTCGGTGGCCTCGCGGAGGACCACCAGGCCGACGCCCAGCACCAGCCCGAGCAGCAGGCCCATCGCCAGGTAGAGGCCGCGGTCCGGGCTCGTCGGAGCGCCCGGCAAGGGTGCCGGCGTGAGCGTCGTCAGCTGCTGCGCGCTGCCGGCGACGCCGGGGTCGATGCCCTCTAGAGCGTCGGGAAGTGCTGCCGGGTAGGCGTTGGCCACGGCCTGCGCCCAGGCGGCCTCGCTGTCGGTCACGGTGATGGAGAGGAAGGGGGAGGCGCCGTCCGCCGAGGCGGTGACGTCGATGGGGGTCCTCGCGGGCAGCCCCGCGGCGTCGGCGGCCTCGGCGACGACTTCCTCGACCACCGGTGCGGTGCCGGCGAACCGGGACAGGTCGAGCGCCCGCTGTGCCGCGGCCTGGCTCTGCGACGTCCCGCCGGCGTCCGTGTCGGGAGCAGGACCGGTCGTCGCGACGAGGACAATGGTTGTCTGGTAGGTGGGCGTCTGCAGCCAGGCGGCCGCGGCCGCACCAAGCACGGAGGCCAGGACGATGAGCGCCAGGAGCTGCCACCGCCGCCTCAGCACGCGGACGAAGTGAGTTAGGTCCAACAGGCGCCCCGTTCCGTTGTTGGTCTTCCCGTGATTCTGCCGCTCGGCCGCTGAGGCGCCATTCCACGGCGTCCTCAACCCCACGCCGACCCAGGGGAGTCCTGGAGGTACCGGCCGTGACGGACGCCTGGAGTGGCCCGGCGAGCGGACATCCGACGCTCTCGCCAGGGTCGCACGCCCGGGCTGACGCGCCGAGGGCTCCGCGACCATGCGGCCGGTGAGCTACCCGAAGTGGGGAGGGCGGATCCCCTCGAAACTCGGGTGCGCGCCGGCCGCCCGCGTTACCGTGGGAGAGGTGATCCGGCGGGGCGCGGCTCTCGTGCTGGTCGCCTTCGCGACCGCGTTCGTCGGGTCCCTCGTCTTCCTCGACTACCCGGAGGAGGGGGCCATCGTCGCCTCCTTCTCCCAGTCCCACGGCCTCCACGCGGGGGACCTGCTCCTGCTCGGCGGTTGGGTGCTGGTGATGGCCCTAGCGGTCGTGCTGTACCGCGGGTCGGGCCGGCACCGGGACTGACCGGTCCTGCAAGGCTGCGTGACGATACCGATCTGCAGCCTTCCACTGAGAGATGTCCGGCTGGGCACGCCTCTCCGCCGCTGCGGATCCCATTACCTGGTAGCCGCTGACAGCCACGTTGCCCGGCATCGGATACGCCAGGCGGTACGCGGGTGTTAGCTGCGGACCTCATTCAACCCCGCTGAATAGCGACTGAGCCGCGGCCGACCCTATCCGCGGCGGCTCTACCTCGATCGCTATGAAACGTCGGTCGGCTCGTCAGTGATGACTGACGCTGTCCGCAACCGCACCCGGCCGACGGCTGCGGTGCGAGCGAGTGACGGTCTCCACCCACCGCCACGCCGCAAAGAGCATCACCAGTGTGGCGGGCAGAGCGAGAGCGGTGACGACGAGCGCTGCCGGACGTCCCGAGAGACCCCAGCGGACGCTGGCCCAGATCGCGATGAGCACCAGCGGGATGTGCAGCGCGTACAAGCTGTAGGAGCGCTCACCGAGCCATCGCAGCCATGGCCAGTTGAGCGGATTGCGTCCTGAGGCCGGCACGTCCGCCATGGCGAGCATCAGCGCGACGAAGGCGACCAGCCAGGCGGCATCGTGCGCGTACTCGGACGAGAGCGCCGGCAGTTGGCACATCGCGAGGAGTAGGGCCAGCACGCCGACGGGGGCGCCCAACCACCAGGGAAGGCGCCATCCGCGAGCCAGGACCTCCGCGACGAGGGCGCCGGCGACGAACCACCTGGCCAACCCGAACACGGGGAACCCCAGGTTCAGCAGGCTGATGCCCTTCACGACCGCTACGACCACGACCAGCGACCGCGAAGGGGTTGTAGCGCCGCATCGCCCAGAAGACGAGAGGGAAGAGCAGGTAGAGCTGGACCTCGAACGCGATCGACCACAGCGGTCCGTTGATTTGGTACAGCCAGTCGCTGTTGAGGTTGTGAACGAAGAAGAGGTGGCTGATCAATCCTCCGATGGAAGCCTGTTCGCTGGACCGGTTCTCCGGGCGGAGGGGGATCTCGGGGAGTACCAGGACGGTGACCAGACCGAGCAGCAGCGCGACGTAGTAGACGGGAGCGATGCGCCACGCTCTACGGGCGAGGAAATGCCGGTAGGTCGTCGGAGGGCGCCCCGCCTGTCGCCGAGCCCGCTCGCTGTAGTACAGCGAGAAGCCGGAGACCATGAGGAACAAGAAGACCATCTCTGTCCCGAAACGGAGTGGCCAGATCACATGATCGACGATGGGAGCGTCCCTGATACCCGTCAGTGGCATGGTCGGGACCAGGTAGACCATGTGGCCGAGTGCTACGACGACCGCTGCCAGTCCCCGCAAGCCGTCGATGTACGGCAGTCGTCGCACTCCGTGTTGTGTTGCAGTGTCAGCCGTCCCCGGCGCGTCACCCCCGTGCACCGCGACAGCATGCATCGCAGTGCGTCGAGCAACCACCGCACGCGTTTCTGCTTCCCCGGCATGAGCTGTGCGCCGTCCGGCATGTCATCCGGCTCACAGGCCATCTCCCCGGCATGACGAAGCGGAACATGACTGCTAAGTTGCATGCAACCGGTTGAGGGCTCACCTTCTTGATCACAACGAGGTCCGCCCCCGGGTCTCTTCGCGCAACACGTCGCACGGGGGTGCGCTTTGACGGCACAGGCAGGCATGGAGAGGACCGCCCGACCGGCCCGGCAGACGGCCGGCGCCGGCTGGTCGCTGTTCGCGTCCCGTCTGCGCGGCGAGGGGACCGTCGCACGCCGGGCCTGGCGGTCGGGGTACGTCCGCCGAGCCGTCGCTATCGACGCTCTCTGCGCCGGCGTCGCCGGTCTCGTCGGCTACGGCGTCCGGTTCGGTCCGGACGCCGCGGAGGTCACCCACGGCTCGATCTGGTTCGGCGCCTTGCTGCCGGTCGTGTGGGTCACCGCGATGCTCGTCGCCCGCAGCTACGAGCAGCGCTTCCTCTGGGTCGGCGCGGAGGAGTTCCGCCGGGTGTTCGCCGCCGCCGTCATGCTGCTCGCCGGCGTCGGCACCGTCTCCTGGGCCTTCGACCTCGACGTCGCCCGCGGCTACGTCGTGGCCGCCCTGCCGCTCGCCACCCTGCTGACGCTGGCCGCCCGCTACGCCCACCGGCAGTGGCTGCACCGGCGCCGGGCCGAGGGCCGGTACCTGCAAACGACGCTCCTCGTCGGACACCGGGGTGGTGTCGCCGCCCTCGACGAGCAGGTCGACCGCGAGGCCTACCACGGCCTGCGGGTGATCGGCTGCTGCCTGCCGACCGGTGCCGACAGCGCCGCCGATGCCTTCAACGGCCTGCCGGTGCTCGGCGGCCTCGACGAGGTGGCCGACGTGGTCCGCCGGTACGAGGTGGACACGGTCGCCGTCCTGCCCTGCCCCGAGCTCGACGGGCCGGCGCTGCGTCGGCTGGGCTGGGAGCTCGAGGACACCGAGGCCGAGCTGCTGCTGGCGCCGGCCGTCACCGAGATCGTCGGCCCCCGGGTGCGCATCCGGCCGGTCAGCGGGCTGCCCCTGCTGCACATGGAGCGCCCGGAGCTGCGGGGTGTCCGGCGGCTGACCAAGGAGGCGTTCGATCGCACCGCCGCGCTCCTCGGCGTCCTGCTCCTGGCCCCGCTGCTGCTCAGTGTCGCCCTCGCAGTCAAGGTCACGAGCCGCGGCCCGGTCTTCTTCCGCCAGGAGCGCGTCGGCCGCGACGGCCGGACGTTCCGGATGCTGAAGTTCCGCAGCATGGTCATCGGTGCCGACCGCATGGTCGACGCGCTCGAGGCCGGCAGCGACGGCAACGGCGTCCTGTTCAAGAAGAAGGACGACCCCCGGGTCACCCGGGTCGGCCGGGTCATCCGGCGCTACTCGATCGATGAGCTGCCGCAGCTGTTCAACGTGCTCACGGGGGAGATGTCCCTCGTCGGCCCGCGGCCGCCCCTGGCCCGCGAGGTCGAGCGGTACGGCGTGGACATGCACCGCCGCTTCCTCGTCAAGCCCGGCCTGACGGGCCTGTGGCAGGTCAGCGGCCGCTCGGACCTGTCCTGGGACGACTCGGTCCGCATCGACGTGCGCTACGTCGAGAACTGGTCCCTCGTCTTCGACTTCATGATCCTCTGGAAGACCGTCGGCGCCGTCCTCCGTGGCCGCGGCGCCTACTGACCACGGATCTCGGGACCGTCAGTACGCCCCGGAGCCGCGCAGGACGGCGCCGACCGTCTTCAGCAGGATCATCAGGTCGAACGCCAGCGACCAGTTCTCCACGTACCGGACGTCGATCCGGACCGAGTCGTCCCACGAGAGGTCGGACCGGCCGCTGACCTGCCAGAGCCCGGTGAGGCCGGGCTTGACGAGGAAGCGGCGGTGCATGTCCACGCCGTACTTCTCCACCTCCTTGGCCAGCGGAGGACGAGGCCCGACCAGGGACATGTCGCCCCTCAGCACGTTGATCAGCTGGGGCAGCTCGTCGAGGGAGTACCGGCGCAGCATCCGGCCCACCCGGGTGACCCGCGGGTCGTCCTTCATCTTGAACAGCACCTCGTTGCCCGCACCTGCGGACGACAGCTGCGCCTCCAGTCGGGGGGCGTCCTGCACCATGCTGCGGAACTTGAGCATGGTGAAGGTCGTGCCGCACCTGCCCACCCTCTCCTGACGGAAGAGCACCGGCCCGCGGCTGTCGAGGCGCACGGCCACCGCGATCCCCAGGAGCAGCGGTGCCAGGACGAGCAGTCCGACGGCGGCCGTCGAGCGGTCGACCAGCTCCTTGGTGAACCTGCGGACGCCGGTCAGCTCCGGGCGCTCCATGTGCAGCAATGGCAGGCCCGCGACCGGCCGGATGGACACGCGGGGACCCACCACGTCGGTGACCGCGGGAGCGAGCAGCAGCTCGGCGTCGGTGTCCTCGAGCTGCCAGCCCAGCCGCCGGAGCGCCGCCCCGTGGACCTCGGGCCCGGGCAGCACGGCCACCGTGTCCACCTCGAACCGCGTCACGACGTCGGCGACGTCGGTGATCCCGCCGAGGACCGGCAGGCCATTGAAGGCGTCGGCCGCGGTCGACCGCTCGTCGGCCGGCAGGCAGCACCCGATGACCCGGTATCCCTGGTGGGGTGACCGCTGCAGCTGCTCGTCGAGTGCCGCGACGGCGACCCGCGAGCCGACCAGGATCGTCGTCTGGAGGAACTGCCCGCGCTGCCGCTCGCGGCGCAGCCAGTGCCGGTGGGCGACCCGCTCGACGAGCGTGAGGAGGGTGGCCAGCGGCAGCGTCAGGACGACGAGACCGCGCGCCACCTCCAGCTGCATGGCCCAGGAGATCGTCCCGACGGCGGCGAGCAGCGCCACGGCGGCGCCGAGGACCCGGCGGTACTCTTCGACGCCGATCCAGAGGAACCGCTCCTCGTAGGTCCGAGCCACCAGCATGGCGGGCAGCCACCCGACCGGGACGAGCAGTGCCTCCCACACGGCCGGCCGGGGACCACCCGCGCCGAACACCTCGAACCACAGGTAGTAGCCCAGGGCGCCGGCGAGCACGGCGCACGCGGCGTCGAGGGCCACGGCGCGCCACACGTAGCGCCCGCGCCAGGCCCGCCGGGCCGCCGTGCCCTCCCCGCGGATGCCGGGGGCGAAGACCTCCCAGCCGTCGGCGGAGGAGCGTGCAACGGCTGGATCGCGCGAGCCGTGGATGCTCGTGGCGGACATGTTTCACTCCCCGTTGCCCCCGTGGCGGCTGACCTGCCGAACTGCAGGTCAGCGCTGGGTCATTGCGCCACGGGACCCCGGATCACACCAACGGCAGTGGGCCGGGCCACTCCGGCAGAGCGTGGTCCGGACTGAACGCAGCCGGATCGGTACGCGGAGGTACGGCCACGACCACGCCTACGCGGGGCGGCGGACGAACGTGCGCGCCGGCGCCACCCCGCACAACGCGGCGGCCAGCAGGACGTGCCCGTGCTCGGCGACGAACACGTTGAGCGCCAGCCAGGTGGAGCCGAGGAGGAATGCCACGGACGGATCCTCGGCTCTGCGGCCGCCCGTGATCACGAACGCGTGAGGTGTCCGTGACGGGCGGGGGGGCGGAGGTCAGCGGGGAACGTCGGGCAGGGCCTGACGGTCGAACTCGCCGGCGTTCTGCGACAGGGAGTCGTTGCGCAGGTAGGCCCACATGCGCCCGCCGGTGACCTCGTCGAGGTAGACGACGCTGGCCGCGCCCTCCGTCCCCGTGCCCAGCACGGGGGCGGTGAACGAGTCGACGCTCTCCGGCCGCAGCTCGCGCAGCGAGTAGGCCAGCGACAGCAGGTCGCCGTTGCCGAGGGTGTCGTCGACGGCGACGGCGCTGGTGACGGCGAGCAGCGCGGCGTCGAGCCGGCCGGGGTCCGACAGCGTGCCGGAGCTGAACAGCCGGCTGAAGACTGCCTCGATGAACTGCTGCTGGCGGCGCACCCGGTCGAGGTCGCCGCCCTCTAGGCCGTAGCGCTGCCCCAGGTACCAGCGGGCCTGGTCCCCGTCGAGGTGGTTGACCCCGGCCGGGAAGGTGTACGGGCCGTTGCTGGTGGTCTCGGCGACGACGACATCGACCCCGCCCAGGTCGTCGGTGACCTGGACGATGCCCTCGAAGTCGATGGCGACGTAGTGGTCGATGCGGACGCCGGTCACCTGCTCGACGGTCTGGATGAGCAGGGTCGGCCCGCCGAACGCGTAGGCGGCGTTGATCTTGTTCATCCCGTAGCCGGGGATGTCCACCCACGAGTCGCGGGGGATGGAGACCAGCTGCGCGTGCTGCCGGTCGCCGGAGAAGCGGGCGATCATGATCGCGTCCGAGCGGCCGCCGGAGGCGATGCCCTCGTCCGCGCTGCCGCGGCTGTCGGTGCCGACCAGCAGGAAGGTCACGGGGTCCGCGCCGGCCTCCTCCACCGGCGTCGCGGGAGCCGGGCGCGCGTCCTCGTCCAGGTCGGTGAAGACGTCGGTGACCCGGTCGATGTTGCCCGCGTACCGGTCGGTCAGGAACCACAGTGCGCCGCCGACGAGCACGGCCATCACGGTGAGGAGGACCGCGAGGGCGACGAGGAAGCGGCGCAGCCCCCGCCGTCGGCCGCGCGGCTGTCCCTCCGTGGTGGGCTCGTCGGCGACCAGCGTGGACCCCGCGCGTTCCTGGTCGTCGCTCACAGTGACCCCCGTGACTGGTAGTTGCCCCTGAGGCTAGGGGCGGACCAGCGCATCCGGTGCCCGGGCCCACCCCCGTGGGGTGGGGCGGCGCGAGGCTCGGTAACGCTGTGGAGTGGCTCCTGACACGCTTGGGCAGGACCGGAGCCCCGTCGGCTCTGCGGGACGGAGCACCGTGGGGACACTGGGATGACGCCGGTCCTCTTGCTCCGTGAGGGGGTGCGGAGGGGTCCGTGCGACCGCGGGGACCGGATCGCAGGGCAGGATGGCCCCGCCGCCCGCGGGCGGCCGTGACCCCGCTATCGCAGGAGGACCACCCGTGCGTCTGCTCGTGACCGGTGGCGCCGGCTTCATCGGCGCCAACTTCGTCCACCAGACCGTCGAGCGCTTCCCGCAGTACGAGGTGACCGTCCTCGACGCCCTGACCTACGCCGGCAACGAGGCCTCGCTGGCCGGCGTCAAGGACGCGATCGGCTTCGTGCACGGCTCGATCACCGACGCCGCGCTCGTCGACGACCTGGTCCGCGACAGCGACGCCGTCGTCCACTTCGCCGCCGAGAGCCACAACGACAACTCCCTCGCCGACCCGGCGCCGTTCCTGCAGACCAACGTGATCGGCACGTACACGCTGCTCGAGGCGGTGCGCCGGCACGGCGTCCGGTTCCACCACGTCTCCACCGACGAGGTCTACGGCGACCTCGAGCTCGACGACCCGGCGAAGTTCACCCCCGAGACGCCGTACAACCCCTCGAGCCCCTACTCGTCGACGAAGGCGGCCTCCGACCTGCTGGTGCGTGCGTGGGTCCGCTCCTACGGCGTGCAGGCGACGATCTCCAACTGCTCGAACAACTACGGGCCCTACCAGCACGTCGAGAAGTTCATCCCGCGGCAGATCACCAACGTGCTCATCGGCCGCCGTCCGCGGCTCTACGGCGCCGGCCACAACGTGCGCGACTGGATCCACGTCGACGACCACAACGCCGCCGTCCACGAGGTCCTCGAGCGCGGCCGGATCGGCCACACCTACCTCATCGGTGCCGACGGCGAGGTGGACAACCGCACCGTCCTCGCCACGATCCTCGAGCTGATGGGCCGGCCGGCCGACGCCTTCGACTCGGTCACCGACCGGGCCGGGCACGACCTGCGCTACGCCATCGACGCCACCAAGCTGCGCGAGGAGCTCGGCTGGCGGCCGCGCTACACCGACTTCCGCGACGGCCTGGCCGCGACCATCCAGTGGTACCGGGACCACGAGGACTGGTGGCGGCCGCTGAAGGACCAGGTCGAGGCGGCCTACGCCGCGCGGGGCCAGTGACGACGGTCGTCCTCGGCGCCGGCGGGCAGGTCGGCCGCGCGCTGGCCCGCCGGTTCCCCGGGGCGGTGGCGCTGACCCGGTCGGACCTCGACGTCGGCGACCCCGCCGCGGTCGCTGCCCACGACTGGTCCGGCGTCGACGTGGTCGTCAACGCGGCCGCCTGGACCGCTGTCGACGCCGCGGAGGACCCGGCCAACCTCGCCGCCGTGCGGGCGGTCAACGTCGACGGCGTCGGCGCCCTCACCGACGCAGCGCGCACGCATGGCTTCCTGCTCGTGCACTTCTCCACCGAGTACGTCTTCGACGGCGACCACCACGGGCCGATCCCGGAGGACGCGCCGGTCCACCCGCTGAGCGTCTACGGGCGGAGCAAGGCCGACGGCGACGCGCTGGTCACTGCACTCGACCGGCACCTGCTGCTGCGCACCACCTGGGTGGTGGGGGAGGGGCGGAACTTCGTGCGGACGATGGCCGGCCTCGCCGACCGGGGCATCAGCCCGTCCGTCGTCGCCGACCAGGTCGGCCGGCCCACGCTCGCCGACGACCTCGCCGACGCCGTCGCGCACCTCGTCGAGCGCGGGGCGACGGGCACCTACAACGTCACCTGCGGGGGTGAGCCGGCGTCGTGGGCCGACGTCGCGGAGGTCGTGTTCGCCGACCGCGGCCGAGACCCGCACGACGTCCGGCGGGTGAGCACCGCCGAGTACACCGCCGACAAGCCCGGCCTCGCGCCGCGGCCGCTCAACAGCGTGCTGGACCTGACCCGGCTGGAGGCGACCGGCTTCGCGCCGCGCGACTGGCGCACCGCCGTCGAGGGCTACCTCAAGACCCTGGACGGCTGAGCACCGCCGCGAGCACCTGGTGGGCGCACTCGTCGACGTCGCGCCCGGCGGTCTCCACGGTCACCTCGGCGTCGGTCGGCGTCTCGTAGGGATCGCTGATGCCGGTGAACGCGAGGATCTCGCCGCGCCGCGCCCGGGCGTACAGGCCCTTGCGGTCGCGGGCCTCGCAGTCGGCCAGCGAGGTCGCCACGTGCACGAGCACGAAGCTGCCCGGCCCGGCCTGCGCCTCGACCTCGCGCCGGACGTCCGCGCGCACCTCCGCGTAGGGCGCGATCGGCGCGCAGACGGCGATGCCGCCGTGCTTGGCGATCTGCGCCGCGACCCAGCCGATCCGCCGGACGTTGGTGTCCCGGTCGGCCTTCGAGAACCCGAGCCCGGCGGAGAGGTGGTGCCGCACCTCGTCGCCGTCGAGCAGCGTCACGGTGCGCCCGGCCTCGATGAGCAGCTCCACCAGCCGCGCGGCGATCGTCGACTTCCCGGCACCGGACAGGCCGGTGCAGAGCACCACCGTGCCGCCGGTGCGCGCCGTCCCCGGCCACGGGCGGCTGCCGAGGAGCGAGGCGCCGTGGGCGGCGGCGAGCTCCTCCGGCGTGACCTCCGGCGCGGCCGGGGTGACCGGCACCGGCACCACGATCACGTCCCGCCCGCGCTCGCAGACGGCCGCCCAGGCGGCGGCAGCGGACGACAGCGCCGCGGAGTCCGGGGGCAGGCCGGCCGCGGGCACCAGCGCGAGCAGCCGCTGCGGCAGGTCCGTGACGTCGTCGGGCGGCAGGCCCACCCAGGCCACGGTGTCGGTCCAGCCCTCGTCGTGCAGCCGCTCGGCCACCGCGGACGGTGGCTCCCAGCGGGGCACCTCGACGACGGTCAGGTCGCCGTCGGCCGCCGTCGCGACCAGCACGCCCTGCGCGTCCTCGTACTCCTCGGCGGGCGGCAGGTCGGGGCGGGGCGCGAGGCCCGCGCGGTAGCGGGCAACCGCCGCGACCTGGGTGTCGTCGAGCCGGGCACGGGCGTCGGGCATGGCGTCATCCTGCCCGGATCCCGAGGGGGCCGGTCAGAGACCGCGGCGCACCTCTCCACACCGGCAGGCGTACAGGCCCGCTTGCCCCACCGGGTCGTCGCCCGCCCACCGGAACAGGTGCACGTGCAGGACGCCGGATCGGCGGCCACGGAGCAACTGCAGGGGGAGACGCACGGCGCGATTGTGACAGGCGGGAGCGTGCGTGGGGCGTGACCCGTCCTCCCCCGGACGAGGGCCCGTCCCGGTCCGACGGGCGTGACCAGCACCTTCGTGATGCACTTCGGGAGCTGAGTGTTCCGGACGTGAGGAGGCGGCGGTGCGGATCTCGGTCATCGGCTGCGGCTACCTGGGTGCGGTGCACGCGGCGGCGATGGTGGAGCTGGGCCACGAGGTGGTCGGGATCGACGTCGACCAGCGGAAGATCGCGGCGCTGTGCGCGGGACGGGCGCCGTTCTTCGAGCCGGACTTCGAGCAGCTGCTGGGGCAGGCGCTGGGGTCGGGACGGCTGAGCTTCAGCGCCGACGTCGCCGACGCGGCCGGCGCCCGGGTCCACTTCGTCTGCGTGGGCACTCCGCAGCGCCACGGCGAGTACGCCGCGGACCTGCGGTTCGTGCAGGCCGCCGCGGAGTCGCTGCTGGCGGTGGTGCAGCCCGGGGACCTGGTGGTGGGCAAGTCGACCGTGCCGGTGGGCACCGCGGCGGAGCTGGCGGCGATGTTCGCCGAGAAGGTGCCCGGGGTGCTGCTGGCCTGGAATCCGGAGTTCCTCCGCGAGGGCTTCGCCGTCGCCGACACCCTGCATCCGGACCGGCTGGTCTACGGCCTGCCCGCCGACGGTGACGGCGCGACCGCCGAGCGGCTGCTCGACGAGGTCTACGCGCCGATCGTGGCCCGCGGCACGCCGAAGGTGACCACCGACCACGCCACCGCGGAGATGGTGAAGACCGCGGCCAACAGCTTCCTGGCCACCAAGATCTCCTTCATCAACGCGATGGCCGAGCTGTGCGAGGCCACCGGCGCCGACGTGAAGCTGCTGGCCGACGCGATCGGCTATGACGACCGGATCGGGCGGAAGTTCCTCAACGCCGGCCTGGGCTTCGGCGGCGGCTGCCTGCCCAAGGACATCCGGGCGTTCATGGCCCGCGCCGGGGAGCTGGGGGCGGATCAGGCGCTGACGTTCCTGCGCGAGGTGGACAACATCAACATGCGCCGGCGGATCCGGATGGTGGAGTTGGCCCGCGAGGTGCTCGACGGGTCGCTGCTGGGCAAGAGGGTGGCGGTGCTGGGCGCGGCGTTCAAGCCCGATTCCGACGACATCCGCGACTCCCCGGCGCTCAACGTCGCCGCGCAGCTGCAGCTGCAGGGCGCGGTGGTGTGCGTGACCGACCCGGCCGCGATCGACAACAGCCGCCGGGAGTGGCCGCAGCTGGACTACACGAGCACCCCGGAGGAGGCCGCCGCCGGCGCCGACGCGGTGCTGGTGCTCACCGAGTGGCGGCAGTACCGCGAGCTGGACCCCGTGCAGTTCGGCCGGGTCGTGGCCCGCAGGCGGGTGCTCGACGGGCGCAACGCCCTGGACCGCGAGGCGTGGACCGCCGCCGGCTGGACCTACCGCGCCCTGGGCCGCCGCGCCGGCTGAACCGGTGTGACCGAACGGACCCCGGGACCGGCGCCCGGGGCACCTAGGCTCGGCCGGTGACCTGGCTCGTGACCGGCGGCGCCGGCTACATCGGCGCACACGTCGTCCTCGCCATGCGGGAGGCGGGGGAGGCGGTGGTCGTCCTCGACGACCTCTCCACCGGCGACGCCGACCGCATCCCCGGCGTCCCCCTCGTCGTCGGCAGCGTCCTCGACGGGCCGCTCGTCGGCCGCGCCATGCGGGAGCACGGCGTCACCGGCGTCGTCCACGTGGCGGCGAAGAAGCAGGTCGAGGAGTCCGTCCGCCGTCCGCTGCACTACTACCGCGAGAACGTCGAGGGCCTGCGGGTGCTGCTGGAGGAGGTGACCGGCGCCGGCGTCGACCGGTTCCTCTTCTCCTCGAGCGCGGCGGTCTACGGGATGCCCGACGTCGACCTCGTCGGCGAGGACACCGACTGCCGCCCGGTGAACCCCTACGGGGCGACGAAGCTGGTCGGTGAGCGCATGGTCGCCGACGTCGCGGCCGCCACCGGTCTCCGCTACGTGAACCTGCGCTACTTCAACGTCGCCGGCACCGGAGCGCCCGCGCTCACCGACCGCGGCGTCTCCAACCTGGTGCCGATGGTCTTCCAGCGGCTCCAGGACGGGCAGCCGCCGCTGGTGTTCGGCGACACCTACGACACCCCCGACGGGACCTGCATCCGCGACTTCGTGCACGTCTCCGACATCGCCACCGCCCACGTGGCCGCCGCCCGCGGCCTCGCCGACGGCCGGGTCACCGCGCTGACGGCCAACATCGGCCGCGGCGAGGGGGTCTCGGTCCGGGAGATGGTGCACGTCATCCGCGAGGTCACCGGGACGGCGGGGGAGGCGTGGTCCGAGCCGGTGGTCGTCCCGCCGCGCGCCGGGGACCCTGCCCGGGTGGTCGCCGCCGCGGGACGGATCCGCGCGACGCTGGGCTGGGAGGCGCAGCACGACGTCCGGGCCATGGTGTCCTCGGCGTGGGAGGGCTGGACGGCGTCCCGGGGCGCTCAGCGCCGGTAGACCGCGCCCTCGTGCGGCTGGAGGGTGACCTTCGCCGGCGCGGGCTCCCCGGTGGCGGTCCGCAGCCCCGGCGGCACGGCGAGGGTGACCTTGCGGCGCCTGTTCTCGTTGAGGTTGACCCCCGCCCAGCCGGACTCGAACTCCCGTGACCACGCGTTGCCGCGCTGCTGGGGCCGGCCGAGCGGGGCGCCGAGGTCCCACTCGAGCTCGGGCCGGAACGGCGTCCCGCTGTACCCGTCGTGGTCGGTGGCCGAGTAGTACGCCCGCTCCTCCGGGCCGAAGACCATCAGCGCGGCCAGGCCGTAGAGGAAGTTGGGGTGGTCGTCCCGCCCGTCGGTCGCCGTCCGGACGATGGTGATCCCGGGGCCGGCCAGCTCGTCCATCTGGGCCAGGGAGCTCCCCGGGTCGAGGAAGTCCCCCGGCCCCCAGGCCAGGAAGACCTCCTCGAAGCCCCCGCCGTAGGCGGCGTGCCGCGCCCAGCGGCCGGGATCCCGCCGGGACTCGGCGATGTTGGGGACCAGCAGCTTGCCCATCTCGTTGAGCCGCTTGCCCGCCTGCGGGACGAACTCGTCCATGGTGCGGCGCAGGTCGGCCATCGTCCGCCCGCCCTCGAGCGGCGGGCGCAGCCCGTAGTAGTCGTCGTAGACGTCGTTGTCGGCCATGAGGCCGTCCCACGGGGTGTCCTCGAGGAAGTCGGCCGCGTTGTCGCACCACCGCTCGCGGTAGTCCGGCTCCCAGACCGCCATCTGCCAGTGGCCCGGGTAGGTCGCCCACTGGATGCGGGCGCCGTCCTCGCGGTGGGCGAACCACTCCTCGCCGGCCTCCTCGGCCTCCTCGAGGCTGACCCCGGACGTGTACACGGGCCCGGTCTCGAAGTCGCGCACCGAGGACAGGCACCGGTAGGCGAGCACGGTCATGTCCGGCCGCTGCTCCTTGAGCCGGGCGGCCGCCTCGTCCTCCCAGGGCTGGAGGATGGCGACCTGGTAGTGCTCGACCGCGAAGTCCAGCTGCTCGTCGGACAGGGGGTCCTGGTACCGGATCCAGGCGCCGCGACGGGTGACCATGCCAGCAGCCTGTCAGGTGCGCCGCGCCGGGGCAGGTCAGCCGACGGTGAGGACGTGCCGGAGGTCGTTGCGGCCGGTCGCCGGGTCCCACAGCCCCGCGTTGGCCAGCCGGACGGCGTAGGCCGGGTTCCCGGCCAGCGACGGCGCGGCGTCGGGCAGCGCCAGGGCGAGCGACCACGGGCCCGGCGCCGTCGGGGCCGCGACGTCGAAGGTGAGCGTGCGGGACGTCCCCGGGGTGAGGCTCCGCACCTCCACGGGGACCGGGACGGCGACCGTCTGCCCGCCCTGGCCGAAGACCACCTGCACCGGCCGGTCGGACAGCGGGGCGGCCCAGCCGTCGTTGGTCAGCGTGAGCGTCAGGGACACCGTCTGGCCCGGCCGCGCCGTCGTGGGGAACGAGCCGGACACCAGCCGCAGCCGGTACCCCAGGGAACGGGCGGCGGTCGCCAGGCCGTCCTCGCCCCAGGAGTCGAGGACGCCCCGGTGGAAGTCGGCGTTGAGGAAGGTCCAGTGGTAGCGCGCCAGCTCGGTGGCGGCGGTCGGCCACTGCGAGCGCGTGCCGTACGTCCCGCAGGTCTCACCGCCGACGGGCACCGTCGCCGACTGGGCGGCCAGCCACGTGCGGTCCCCGTCCGAGGCGAACGTGCCCATGTCGGTGTCGCTGGCGAGGAAGCAGTCGTCGTGGATCCCGACCCGCGCGGCGTCCGCGCCGCTCACCAGGCGCTGCTTGACGGCGGGGTAGCGGACCTGCACCCAGATGTCCGGTGACGTCGCGTCGAGGAGGGCGTCGAGCACCTGGCCGCGGCGGGCCCAGTCGGCGTCGGTGAGCGCCCACGGCTCGGCCGGGTCGGAGGCGTACTGCTCGGAGTAGTACCACTCGCCCCAGCGGCCGACGAAACCGGCCTGCAGCACCGCGAGGACGTCCGCGCCGGCGTTCAGCACCGGCGCCAGCTGCCGGACGTGGCCGACCGCTCGGGCCGGGGGCGCGTCGCGACCGTCGTCGGGGGAGTAGGCGAAGCGGACGACCAGCTGCACGCCGGCGGCCCGGGCCGTGTCGAGGTCGGCGGCGACCTGGGCCAGGAAGCGCGCGTCGACGGTGTCCCGGTCCACCAGGCCGCCCAGGTAGAACACGCGGTAGACCAGCGTCACCGCCTCGGCCGTCCGCCACGTCGTCAGCGTGCCGGCGTCCAGCGGCGTGTAGGCGCTGCCGTCAGGGGACCAGCGGGTCTCGGTGTAGTGGGTGAACCCGCGCTCGGGGTTGGCGATGACCTCGTCGGAGGGCGGGTAGGCGACGCCGACGGGCGCGGCCGCGCCGGGGGTCGTGGCCGGCGTCGACGTGGTGGGCGCCGCGGTGGTGCTCGGGGTGGGCGCCGTCGTGGGCGGCGTCGTCGTGAGGGTCGGCGTGGTCGTAGGGCTCGGTGCAGGTGGCCGGCCGCGGCCCGCGCCGAGGCCGGCGGCGGCGGCGCGGAGGGCCTCGCGGACGCAGGGCGAGCGGTCCGCGCAGCGCCCGTCCAGCGCGGAGGGGGCAGCCGCCTCCACGGCGACGTCGGCAGGAGCGGACGGCGCCACGGTCACGGTCACGGTCACCGCCAGGACCAGCGCGCCGAGGGCGAAGGAGAGCCAGCGGAGGCGCCGGCTGCCGCCACGCCGGGGGAGCGGCGTCCCCGGATCGTCCGACGAGTGCCTGCCCACCCGGTACCTCCCGCCAGGGGACGGCCGGCACCTCCCCGCGGAGGAGCACGGGGGACCGGTCCGTCCGTGTGCGGGGTGTAGTCAAGCAAGCACGCAGCGCTGCGTCCATGGGGCAGTCGCACCCGCCCCAGGCGTCACAGGAGAGGTGGTCAGACCTCGAGGACGGGCGCGGGCTCCCGGACGGGCGTGCGGGAGGGCAGCGCGGAGGACTCGCGCCACCACTCGTCGGGGTCGGCCCACGGCTGCACCGGCTGCTGGGCAGGAGGCGTCCAGGCGGGCGTCGCCGCCGGCGTCCCTCGTCCGCGGCGCGCCGTCAGCAGCCAGGGGACGACGAGCAGTGCGCCGAGCAGGAAGACAGAGGCCACGGGAACTCCATCGGCACGTCCCGCGCGGTACCTGACCGCGCGCCCGTCTCCGTCGACGGGCGCGGCGATCTTAGGTCGCCGGACGCAGGCCGAGGAACCCCGGACGCAGCCGGCCGGGCCGGCGGACGACGTCCGCGGACGGCTCCCGGACCACCGGCTCGACCACCGGCGCGGTGCCGGCGTCCGGGTCGGAGGGCGCGACGGTGTTCCGGGGCGGCAGCTCGCCGAGCTCGCGGTAGAGGTCGTTGTAGGCGCGCATGGCGTCGACGAGCTGGAAGAAGTCCTCGACCCGCCCCCGGGCGTTGCGGGCGTACTCCGCGTACAGCGCCGGGTCCCCCATCAGCCGGGACAGCCCGTCGGCGAGCTGCTCGGCCATGTTCGGCGCCTTGTGCAGCGGGTCCACGAGCACGCCGCACGGCCCCCACGTGTGCCCGCCCTCGGTGGTCAGCGGGTCCTCCACCAGCTGGGCCATGCCGCCCACCTCGGTGCCCACGGTCGGGATGCCCGCGGTCATCGCCTCGAGGACGACGATCGGCTGGCCCTCGTTGTAGCTCGGCAGGACGAGGACGTCGTAGCCCCCGATCTCCGCCTTCACGTCCACGACCCCGCGGAAGGTGACGTGCGAGGACAGGCCGAGACGCTCCACCTTCTCCAGGCACGCCGCGTAGTACTCGGGCACGTGGTCCGTCGGGCCGAGCGCGTCGAGGTGGAAGCCGGTCACGCCCCGCTGCAGCAGCAGGTGCACGGTGTCCAGCAGGTCGAGCATGCCCTTGATGGGGACCACCCGGGCGATGTAGGCCAGCCGCCACACGCGGTCCTGGGGTGCGCGCGCGATGTCCTCGAGGGCGCGCAGGCGCTGCTGGTACGCCGGCTCCACCGCCGCGGGCACCATCCCGTTGGGGATGACCACGCTCTTCTCGATCGGCGCGCCCAGGTCGGCGGCCTCGGTGATCGCCTTGGGGTACAGGTAGGTGATCACCTCGGCGCTGGGGTAGCAGAGCCGCCCCATCTCGATCCACCAGGTCATCCACGCCCGCGGGGTCGGCGGGACGTCGAAGGTCCGCCAGTCGGCGGCGGTGACCGGCAGCGCCATGTCCCGGTCGAGCAGCAGGTTCACGGTGTCGCGGACGTAGAGGTTGTGCTCGGTGAGCAGGAACCGGCCGCCGTTCTGCCGGGCCGCGGCGGCGCCCATCAGCGAGGCGTAGCCGGTGGTGTGGGCGTGGTACACCCGCGCCTTCGGGAGGTCGTTGCCGAGGACGGCGCAGGCGAGGGAGAAGAACTCCCTCATCAGCCAGAAGGTGTCCACCAGCGACAGCCCCAGGCCCGCCCAGCGCCGCTGCAGCACCTGCATGAACTCCTGGGTCCCGAGCAGGGCCCACAGCGGGTAGCGCCGGGTGCGCGGGTTCATCCCCTCGTCGAAGAGCGACCACACCGGCTCCGGGTCGCCGGCGACGACGGACTCGAGGGCGTCGAAGAGGCGGTTCGCCAGGGCGCGGCGGCCCCGGCCGGACATGCCCAGGTCCCGCGGCGTGAGGTCGCGGAAGTCGGCCTGGTGCTCCTGCATGCTCAGGTAGAGCGGGTGCACCCAGCGGACGTTCGCCGGGACGCCGTACAGGTCCTCCTGCGGGCTGGCGGAGTCCCACGTGAGGTGGATGATCCCGAAGGTCAGGTCCGGGTTCTCGACCACGATGTCGTGCACGACCGCGGAGACCCCGCCCTTGAGGTAGGGGTAGGTCGACTCCATGACGATCGCGACGTCGACGTCTTCGTAGGCGGGCTGGGATGCCATCCCTGCGGGGCCTCCTCGGGCTCGGGCGGGGTGCACGCTGCTGGACGGTGGAGCGGGGGAAGAGGGTGGGAGCGCTGGGTCACCAGGACGTGGCGTGCCGCCAGAAGAGGCTGTACTCGGGCCGGCCCCAGTGGCGCAGGCAGCTGCGCAGCGCCACCGCCAGGAGCACCACCTCGACACCGGCCAGCAGGAGGTAGACGGCCGGCCCGGGCGGGAGCAGGAGGAAGGCCGCGACGCAGGCGGCCAGGTGCAGGGCGCCGAGGCCCTGGGCGAGCGTCCGTTGCCCGACGTAGTCGAGCTTGTAGGACACGACGGTCGTCATCATGAACGTCCAGGACGCGACGGCGACCGCGGCGGTCAGCCCCGCGGCCCGGGGCTCCCAGGCGACGACGCCGCCGGTGACGACCAGGACGAGCGCGGCCCCGGCCAGCCCTGTGGACAGGATGGCGGAGGCGACCGTGCCGGCCAGCCGGGACGAGTGGCGGTGCAGCCGGTCCAGCGGCTCGTCCTCCATCGCCGCGCGCAGCCGGCCGACCTCCCGGTCGAAGCGCGGCGCGAAGACGACGAAGTACGCGTTGTAGGCCAGGATCGCCGGCAGCAGCGCGAGGAACACCGTGTCGACGGCGAAGTCGCGGCCCGCGGCCAGCAGGAACACGAACTTGTCGGCCCAGAGGACCGCGCCGAGCAGGAGCCCGCGGAGCAGGTCGGCCAACACGTCGCGGCGGTCGAGGACCAGCGGGTCGGCCAGGTGCCGGACGTGCCGGCGCAGCGGGACGAGCAGCACGGCGAGCCCGGCCAGCGGCGGCAGGATCCACACCGTCGGGACGAGGAACAGCGCGGCGGCGTACGCGGTCCAGGACGCCGCCCACAGCCCCCGGTGGTCGGGGCGGTTGGTGAGCACCAGGAGCTGGACGAACAGCAGGTGGGCGACGGTCAGCGCCAGGTACGCGCCGAGCACCTCCAGCGGCCAGTCCAGGACCAACTGCACCGGGACGGCGAACAGCGCCACCACGGACAGGGAGCGCAGCGCGATCAGCGGCCAGGCGCGGCTGAAGGCGTTCAGCAGGGCGTCGGGGTCGGGCCGGTGCAGCGTCTCGCCGATGCCGCGGTAGAGCGGCATGCAGACCGACTGGCTGAGCCACGGGACGGTCATCGACGACGCGAGGACGACGCTGGTCAGCCCGACGTCCCCGATGCGGGCGGCGCTGATCTCCTCGTTCACCAGCGGGAACACGGTGGTGAGCAGCAGGACCGGCGTGAGGTGCAGGACCAGCTGGCCCACGGTGCCGAGCGGGCGCCTGCCGGTGTCCCGCGGCCACGCGAGGACCAGCCCGCCGACGACGAGCACCGCCACGGTCACCGTGAGGCCGAGGACCAGCCCGCGGTCCGGGATCGACGGGAGGAACAGTGCCCCGGCGAGCAGGAGGACGACGACCGGGATGCCTGCCAGATGTGGCCACGCTCCGTGATCGGGTCGTCTGTCGTGCCGGGTCGCCCCGAGCTGTGCGGGCGTGGTGTCGAGCACTGCTGACTCCCGTGGGTGGTACTGCCGGACCTCGCCCGTCAGCACTGACAAGGCGGCAGCGGCGAGTCTGGCACGCATTCCGGTACAGGGGAGTTGCGAAGGAGGGGCCGGCGAACGGTCCGCTACCGGTGTCTCGCGGGCAGTGAGCGGCGCGCGACGCCCGGGGGGATGCTGTGACCAAGCACACAGACCGCGGGTGCGGCCGCCGCACGGCGCGGCCACCGTCGTCACGCGCAGTGTCGGCGTCGTCGCTCGGTCCCACGCGTCAGAACCGGCCCGCCCGCCCCATCTCCCCCTCCGGTGTGACCGGACGGTCACGTCCGGGCCCGGACCTGCCGATGCCGCGCACGTGTGGACGTGGATCGTCGGCGGGCTCGCCGCGTGGGTGGTCGTCGCCGTCGCGCTCGGCGTCGTCCTGGGCAGGGGCATCCGGCTGGCCGACCGCCGCTCGCCGGGCACCGGGGTCGAGAAGCCGCTGACCCCCGCGGCGCTCGGCGGCTCCTCCGCCCCGGTCCGCCCGGTCCGCCGGCGCGTGGCGCTGCCGCCCGTCGGCGTCGGCCTGGCCGCGCTCGCCGTGGCGCTCGAGGCGGTCGGCTACGCCCTGCGCCTGCGGGGCACGACCGGCCCGGTCGCCCAGGTCCTGTCAATGGACGCCCCGTACTCCCTGCCGCGCACGTACGTGGCCGCCCTCTTCGCCGCCGCCGCCCTCGCCGCGGTCGCCGGCGCGGCGCGCAACCCCGGCCGGCGCACCTGGTGGCTGGCCGTCGGCGCGGTGGCCGGCGGGATCGCGGTGGTCAAGGCCGGCAGCACCGTGCACGTCACCGGCATGCAGGCGCTGTCCTCGGTCGTCTCACCCGCGGGCGCCGTCGTGGTGAGCGTGCTGCTCGCCGGCGCGGTCCTCGCCGTCCTCGCGTTCGTCAGCCGCGCCGAGCGCCGCGACCGCCGCCGCGTGCTGAGCACCCTGGCCCTCTACGCCGTCGCCTCGGTCGGGTTGTCCGCCGTCTCGGGCTGGGTCGGACCGCAGTGGTCCGCGATGGCGACCTTCGTCGAGGAGTCCGGCGAGGCGCTGTCCGCCGTCGCCGTGCTCATGGCCGTCCTCGTCGGTGTCGCACCGCGCCTGGTGCTGCCGGCGTCCTGGCTGCGCCGCCGCGACGACGCGCTCTCCCTGGAGGCGCCGGCGCAGCGGACGGTCAGCCCGCAGGACTGAGCGCCTCCCGCGAGCCCGGCTCGCCACGACCGGGCGGTCACCCGGCCCCGACCGGACTGCGGCCGCGCCGGGGAGCGGCCACCCGGTCCAGGAGCCGGCGCGCGTGGAGGGCCGGGGGGAACCACGCCGGCGGCGGCGCGTGCAGACAGCGGTCGGGCAGCCCGTGTCCCCGCAGCGCCTCCGCCTCGTCGGCGACGTCGAAGCCGAGCCGGAGGAACTCGACGGTGCCCGCCGCGTCGTCGAGGACGGCGCACCGGGCCAGCGGGCGTCGTTCGCGGTGCCGGGACTGTCCCACGCTGCCGGGGTTGAGCAGCCACGGACCGGCCGGGCGGCGGCGGGCCCCCCGGGCCGGCAGCGTGCCGCGCCGGGCGTCGACCAGCCACGGCCGGTGCGTGTGGCCGAGCACGAGCGTGTCGGCTCCCGGCGCCTCGTCGGGGAGCCGGGCGAGCAGCTCGAACGCGCGGGGCTCCCGGAACACGTACTCCTCCGGGTCGTCGAGCGAGCCGTGCGCCACGAGCACGTCCCCGACCCGCAGCGTGGTGGGCAGCGCCTCCAGGTACGCCCGGACGTCGGTGGACAGCAGGGTGCGGTGGACCTCGGCGCTCTGCCGGGCGTAGGCGGGGAACCGGGTCGGCGGCAGCCGGTCGAGGACGAGCAGGTCGTGGTTGCCGAGGATGCACCGCGCCCCGGCCTCGGCCAGCACCTCCACGCACTCGTTCGGCCGTGCCCCGTACCCGACCAGGTCGCCGGCCACCAGCAGCTGCTGCACGCCCCGGCGCTCGAGCTCGGCGAGCACCGCCTGCAACGCCGGCAGGTTGGCGTGCACGTCGGAGAGCACCCCGGTGCGGGTCACCAGGACACCTCGGCCGGCCCGCGCCCGCGGAGCCGGCGGTAGGTCGGCCCCAGCGCGCCGACCAGCAGCGGCAGCGGGTCCGTGAGGTCCACCGGTGCCCGCGTCTGCGCCGTCGCGGCGAAGCGCAGCCACTGCCACCGCGTCAGGCCCTCCGCCCGCGCCGCCCGGTGGTCCCGCTCCACCCGGCACCACGCCACGCCGGGGCGCGCCGTGGTCAGCGGCGGCCGGGGCAGCCCGAGCAGGTCGGCCCAGACGATGGCCGGGATGTTGGCCCCCGCCGCGGCGCCGACGCCGTGCCACAGGTTGAAGCGGGCGTTGATCTCGAGCAGCCACAGCCGGCCCTCGTCGTCCCGCTTGAAGTCGAGCTTGGCCACCCCGCGCAGGTCCAGCGCCTCGACCACCTCCCGGCCCAGCCGGGCGACGTCGGGTGCGTCGGAGGTGACCACGGAGGTGGAGTGGCCCATCTCCAGCGGGTAGGTGCGCACCTTCCGTCCGGTGAACTCCGCGGCCACCCGGCCCGCGGCGTCGACGTACACGTGGTGGCTCTCCATGCGGGTCTCCGGGCCGAAGACCGGCTGCTGGACCATCAGCTGCGCGTGCCGGGGGGCCATCGCCTCGACGAGGGCGTCGAGCTGCCCGCGGTCGTGCACGACGGTGGCCTTGGCCGCGGTGACCGCGTCCCAGGAGCGCTCCCGGCGCAGCGGCTTGACCAGCAGCGGGAACGTCAGCCGGTCGTCGAGCACCGGCCGGGCGAGGTCGAGCACGTGCCCGGGAGGGACCGGCAGCCCCGTGCGCTGGGCGAGCTCCTGGAACGCCGCCTTGTCGACCAGCTGCTCCACGAGGTCGGCCTCGGGCACCACGAAGCGCAGCGCGGGCGAGAGCTCCGCGCGCCGGCGGGAGACGAGCAGCAGGTCGTCGTCGGACTGGTAGAAGAGCACCGTCGGCTGCTCGCTGCTGCGGGCCCGCTCCAGCAGCGCCGCGACGAGCGCGTCCTCGTCGGGGCGCGGGTCGTCGACCCATCCGGACACGTACCGCGACCAGCGGTCGGGCCGGATCGGGGAGCCCACCACCGTCACGGGTGCCCGCACCGCGTGCAGCGGGATGGCGACGTCGAGGTACCCCATCACCAGCGCCTGCCCGACCGGCGGACTCCGCCGGGGACGGCCGGTGGCCGTCTCCTCCGACGGCGGCAGGAAGTAGGTCTCCGGCACCGCCGGCACCTCCCCGCCCGGGAAGAGGGCGTCGACCTGGGTGGCGTACCCCTTGACGAGCACCGGCTTGGCGTCGAGGTCGCGGTCCCAGGTCACCGGCGTCCACCCGGGAGTCGCGCGCACCGCGGCGTCCGGGGCGTCCCGCAGCACGTACGGGAAGTCGGCGTACAGCACCGTGGGCCGGGGCAGCCGCTCCGCGAGGGCCCGGGTGAGCAGGTGGTCGACGTGCCGGCCGACCCCCACCGGGCCGAGGACCAGTCCGGCGTCGATGCGTTCGGCGAGCTCGCGCAGTTCGGCGTCGAGCCGGTCGAGCAGCGCGCGGTCCCCCCGGGAGACCCGCCCCCGGTCGATGTCGAGCCGGAAGGTGGGGTAGCGGTGCACCAGCTCGGGGATCACACGTCCTGCCCGCGCCACGACCGGCGGCACGTCCCGCAACCGGAACAGCGCGTCGGGAGCACCCAGGTGGACGTGCCCGACCCCGAGGCCGGCCAGGACGTCGGCGTCCTCCCGCTGCCGGGCCGCGTACAGCTCCGCGGCGTCGCCGATCGTGCACTGCCGGAGGAAGGCACGCGCGGCCCGGCTGTGGGGCGGGGGGCCGGCCTCGGTGAAGAGGGTGGCCACGGTGACCTTCGTCCGCCGGGCCAGCGAGGTGAGCAGCGCACCGCAGGAGAGGACGGCGTCGTCGAGGTGGGCCGACAGCACCAGGACCCCCTGGCCGGCGGCCGCCACCTCCTCCAGGCGCGTGGACAACAGGTCGGTCATCGGATCTCCAGTCCATCGGTCGGCACGTCATCGGTCGGCGCCTCGTCGGGTGCGTCGTCGCTCCGGCGCAGCAGCAGGAGCACCACGCCACCGAGGACGACCACCGCCACCACCCACAGCACCGGTATCGCGCGGGCCGCCGTGAGGACGGCCACGAGTGCGGCCGTGGCGAGCGCGGCGGTCAGCGCGCGGCGCGGCGTCCGCGCCGGCAGCAGGGGCGCGGCGGCGATCCAGAGCGCGCCGGCGGCCAGGAGCGTCGTCCCCGCCACGCCCACGGCCAGGCCGGGGATGCCGGCGACGCGCCAGCCCACCAGCAGGCCCGCCGGCACGAGGACGGCCGCCGCCACCAGCCCCACCTGGCACCGCCGGTACGCCCGCAGGCCCAGCAGCACGGAGGTGAACAGCGTCAGCGCCGCATAGCCGACCCCTGCCGCGGCGAGCACCGGCAGCAGCCGCAGCGAGGCGGCGTAGCGCTCGGGGAACACCAGCAGCATCAGCTCGGGCGGCACCGTGGCGACCACGGCCGCGGCCGTCGTCGCCAGCAGCACGAAGGAGCGCAGCGTCGTGGTCAGGATGTGCTCCGTGCGGGCCCGGGCGCTGCGCAGCAGCGGGTAGGCGACCGCGACCGCGCCGGCCGCGACGTAGACCGGCGCCTTGGCCAGCGTGGACAGGGCCTGGTACCCCGCGGCCTCGGCGTCGTGCGTGGCGAGGAGGGCCACGAGCACGACGTCCGCACCGACCAGCGCGTACACGAGCAGCTGGGTGACGGCGATGTCGCCCGTCTCCGACCAGCGGCTCCGTTCGCGGAGGACACCCGGTCGCCAGCCCAGGTCGCGCCACAGCGCCGCGGGGGCGGTGAGGAGCACGAACACCGAGCCGGCCAGGAACCCGGTCAGCGCGCCGCCGGCGCCCCACCCGGCGAGCACCACGACGACGCCGAGGAGGACCCGGACGGCCACCTCCCCGATGAGCATCACGGCGTTCCGGGCGAACCGCAGTTCTCCGTGCAGCCACCCCCACACGGGGCTGCAGACGCACAGCAGGAGCGCCGCGCCCGCGACCGCGGCCACCACCGCGGGAGGCGCGAAGGCCGCGGTGACCAGCCCGGTCACCAGGGCGGCGACCAGCCCGCCGCCGGTCGAGACCAGCCAGGCGAAGGCCATCCCCCGGCGACGCTCCTCCGACCCGCGGGCATGGCTGCGGATCACGTGGGTGAGCGGCATCGGGATCAGCGCCGCGGCGAAGACGCCGACGCTGCCGAGCAGCGTGGCGGCGGCCGCGTACTCGCTGTACGACGACGGGTCCAGCAGGTGGGCCAGCAACAGCGCGCCGACGTAGCTGACCACGGCGGTCAGCGCCATGGACGCCGAGACCACCGGGCCCTGCTCCGTGACCAGCCGGCCGTCCGCCGGCGTCGGCGCGGTGGTCGCCGTGGTCCTCGGGACCGCGCTCATCGCCCTCCGCCCTCCTGGGACCGCACGGACAGCCGCCCGGCCACCGACCGGAGCCGGCCGACGGTGGCGGTCACGGGGAGCCGCTCGAGGTGGACGGCCGACCACGGGACGGGGACGCCACCCACGCGTTCCTTGAACGCCGCGACGCCGGATCCGGGATCGGACTCGCCGAGGTGGAACCGCCGGGCACCGGCCGCGCACGCGTCCTCGATCGCCAGGGACAGCAGCAGCGCGCCGGCCTGGGTCCGCTGGGCCAGTTCCCTGTCCATGACCGACAGCCAGCCGTAGGCCTGCCTGCCGGACAGGAGCACCACGTTGGCCGCGACCGGCTCGCCGTCCAGCCGGGCCGTCCAGCTGCGCACCGCAGGACCCAGGGTGGCGAGGGCCCAGGCGAGCTGTCCGACCCGGTCGCGTCGCCGCTCCACCTGGCGCGCGAGCCACAGCGGCTGGCCGCGCTGCCGCGCCCACCGCTCGACCGAACGGCGGTTGAGCTCGGCGAAGACCTCGACGATCCCGCTGTCGAGACCGCTCCGGACGTCCAGCCCCGCCTGCCCCGCCTTGCGGACGTCACGCCGCATCCGCGGACGGAAGCGGGTCGACCAGACCGTGTCCCAGCCCCCCTCGAGGTCCAGGACGTGCGCGAGGTAGGGGACGACCACCGCACCCGGCGGGGCGGCGGCGGCCCACGCGTCGGCCGCCGCGGGGCCGGCCACGACCGAGGTGCGCAGCGCCGGACGCCGCGCCAGGTCGGCGAGGACCGCGCGCGCCTCGGCCACGGTGGCGCCACCGCCGCCGGCGACGAGGGGCCCGCCGTAGCCGAGCCCACCGGGCATGGACTCCTCGCACCACCGCGCGCCGACCGGGCCACGGGCCAGCATGGGGAGGAGGAGACGCCGGCCGTTCCGGAAGTCGTAGAGCCGGCTGGCGTCGGCCCACCCGCGGGAGCGGCAGGCCCAGTCGGTCCACTCCGGCGTCTGCGTCGTCAGCACGCCCGGATCGGTGGCCACGAGCTCCCGCCACACGTCCCGAGGAGCCGGTGACACGACGCGCAGACCCCGGACGTCCCGGACCGGCTGCGGCGCCGGCGGCGTCGGGCGACGCAGGGTCGAGGTCACCGGCACACCTCCGCGGTGCGGTGGTACCGCGGACTCCCGGGGACCCCGCCCCGCGACGGGGCCACGGCGGCGCGGTAGACGTCGGCCTGCTGCCGGGCGAGGACGTCCCAGTCGTAACCCGAGGCGAACTCCCGCCCGGCCGTCCCCATGTCCCGGACCAGGTCGACGTCGCGGTACAGCGCGGCCAGCCGCGCACCGAGCGCAGCGACGTCGAAGGGCGGGACCAGCCGGCCGCAGGTGGGCGGCACCACCTCCCGCAGACAGGGGATGTCGAAGGCGACCACCGGGGTCCCGGCGGCCAGCGCCTCGACGGCCACGATGCCGAAGGTCTCCGCCCGCGACGGGACGACGACCAGTCGGCTGGCGGCCAGCAGCCGGGCCTTCTCCGCTCCGCCGACCCAGCCGGTGAACCGCACCCGCCCGGCGACGCCGAGCCGGTCGGCGAGCTGCCGGACGCGGTCCTCGTCGGGGCCGCTCCCGGCGATCACCAGGTCCCCGTCGACCTCGGCGTGGACCCGCGCCCACGCGGTGAGCAGCAGGTCCAGGCCCTTGCCGCCGAGCTCGAGGCGGCCGATGCACAGCACGTCGCGGCCCAGCTGTGCGGGCTGGTCGAACAGGCCCCGGTCCACACCGTTGCCGACGACGTCGACCACGGCCCGCGGGTTCATCGCCGTCAGCCGCTCGGCGACGCCCTCGGACACCGCCACCAGCCGCCGGTGCGTCCGCACGGCGGCACGCTCCACCAGGTGGAAGGGCAGCTTGTACTGACGGGTCTTCTCCCGCGCGTGCAACCACTGGACCATCCCCACCACCGGCCGCCGCGTCCAGAGGGGCGCGGCCATGCTGGAGAACGGCGGCAGGAAGTCCTCGACGACGAGGTCGGCGTCCCGGTGCCGCCGGACGGCGAAGGGCAGCAGGGCCACGTAGCCCAGCAGCCGGGTCAACCGGTTGCGGCCGCGGCCGATGCCGACGTGCTCGTAGCGCACCCCCTCGTGCTCGCCGTCCACGCAACCGGGCCACCGGGTGGTGAGGACGGTGACGGCCATCCCGTCGGCCACCAGCCGGCGGTCGATCTCCCGGGTGCGCAGCGACCCGCCACCGGCCCCGGGCATGAGCGGGTCCTCGAAGCCCAGGTGCAGGACCCGCATCGGGACGGCGGTGTCCACGGCGCTCACCGCCGCGCCCGGACGGGACGCCGTCCGCCGGTGGTCGCGGCCTCGATCCGCCGGGCGTAGTCGGCCAGCCCCGCGCCGGGTCGCTCGCTGAACAGGTCGTCCTCGAACGCCCAGAAGAACACCGCCATCCCGCACTCCTGCGCATACCGCGGCGCGTGGACCATCTGCTCGGCCGAGCTGTCGGTCAGCTCGTTGCCGCCGGTGCGCGGCGTGTCCGGCGACCCGGGGTTCTCGCCGACCACCTCCAGCCCGGCCTGCCGGGCGTTGGCGACCGTCCAGCGCACCGACGACCACTGCTCCACGCCCGGTTCCACGAGCAGGTCGCGATCGGCGTCCTCCGGCCGGCAGCTGTCCTGGGGCGGGTCCAGCTGCCGCGCGGTCACCGCCGTGGCGTCGTCCACGCTGCTCGAGTCGGCGTAGACCGTGCCCCAGCCGTCGCGTTCGGTGCGGGCCAGGCTCTCGGCGATGTGGGGGAGCTGGTCCGGGTAGAACAGCCCTCCCTCCAGGCTGCCGTCGCGGTCGGCGGTGCCGTCGAGCCGGGCGGCCAGCGCGGCCTCGAGGTCGGCGGGCAGCGCGCCCCGGCCGGCGAGCGGCAGGTGGACGTCGCCCTCGTAGCCCAGCTCGCGCAGGGTGCCCACCACCCACAGGACGGCGTCGGCGACGGACCGCGAGTACCAGGAGAACCACGCCCGGACCTGCTCGGTGTCCACGGCGGCGCCGTTCCACGTGGGCGAGCCCGGGGTCCATCCCGGCATGGGGGTCACCTGCGCCCCGTCGGCCAGGCCCTCGCCCCGTTGCGCGGCGGCGTCGAAGGCCCAGAACGGGTTCCTCCCGGCCGCCTCGGTGCCGGGGTAGCCCAGCTCACCGTTGACACCGGTGCCCACGCGGATGGCCGCCGCCCGCTCGAGCCCCACGGCCCGGTCCAGCTCGGCCAGGTAGTCGGCGACGGCGTCCCGCACGCCCGTGCTGAACACCAGGTTGGGCACCTCCTCGGGCCCCGTGTCGCCGTGCTGGTCGACGTAGGCGCCCCCGGGCAGCTCGGCGACCCAGCCGGGAGCCGAGTGCAGGCCGAGCGTGAGCACCACCCCGATGCCGGCGCGCTCGCACGTGTCGAGGTGCCGGCGCACGAAGGTCGCGTAGCCCTCGTCGAACTCGCCGGGGACCGGCTCGAACGCCGCCCAGCTCAGCCCCACCTCGGCGTAGCGGACGCCGGCCTCGTGCAGCGCCGTCATCCGGTCGGCGTCGCACCGTGAGCCCAGGACGCCGAACGCCAGGTCGCCGTCCTCCTGCTCGGTCGTCACCGGCACCGGCTCCTCCGGCTGCCCACCCGAGACGGCCAGCACACCCGTGACCGCGACGACGAGAGCCAGGGCCGCCGCGGCCCACGCCCACCCCCGGCGCGACCGGTCACGGCGTGCCACCGTCACGCTCCTCGACGACCGCCTCACCGGCGGTGCCGGCGTCGACCGGCGGCAGGGAAGGCCCGCCGACGCCCCGCGCGGCCGCCGCGGCCAGGTCCTCGGGGCCGACGGCCCACAGGACCGTCTCGCCGTTGGTGGGGCCCTCGTGCCGGAACAGCGGCGTGCCCTCCTCCTCGAGCCAGTCGAGCAGTTCGGGCCGGGCCCGGGCGTAGCCCTGCTCGGTCGGGAGGCTGACGGTCAGCACGTACCCGGCCCGGTTCGCGGCCAGCTCCTCCGCGGTCGACCACGCGCCGAACCGGTCGTCGTCCCGGAACGCGCGGATCGAGGTGTCGTTGGTGACGCCGACCCGGGCGTCGGCCGGCAGCTCCTCGGCCGCCCAGGCGCGGAAGGACCGGAAGCCGTCGTCGGCGGTCAGCTCCAGCCGCACGCCCATCACCGCGACGACGGCGACCAGGACGACCGCCAGCGAGACCACGGGGACGCGCAGGGACGGGCGGTGCTCCTGCACCATCGCCGCGCAGACGGCGAGGGCGGTCGCGCCCGCCAGCACGATCGGGTAACCGAAGTGCTCCTCCAGGGTGCCGAACACCGCCAGGAAGACGCCGAGGGCGCCCATGACCACGGCGGTCAGGCCGATCAGCCGGCGGCCGGGACGTCGGCTGGCCGCCGCCAGGAGACCGGCCAGCGGGCACAGCAGCAGCAGCAGGTAGCTCGTGCCGTAGGCCGACGCCTGGTCCAGGAGCCGCTCGAACAGGCTCGGGGCGCCGGGGGCGTTGAAGCCGGTGGTCTGTTCGGCGCCGACCAGGCGGAGCAGACCCGCGCCCTTCGCCTCCGCCCACAGCCCCAGGTGTCCGGTGGCCCAGAGGAGGGCGAGGTACCCGGCGTAGGGCAGCGCGATCCCGACGAGCACCGTGCCGGCCTCCCGCGCTCGCAGCGTCCGCCGCCATGCGACGGCCAGCAGCACCGGCACCACCGCGTAGATGGCGAACACGTCCTTGGTGAGGACGCCCAGGCCCAGGAGGAGGCCGGCCCCGAGCAGGCGGGCTCGCGGGCGCCCGCGCTCCGGCGCCTCGAGGTGCCGGACGAGCACCAGCAGCCCGGCCAGGACGGCGAGTGCGGCAGGTGTCTCCAGGAAGACCCGGCTGTTGTTCCGCAGGACGAAGGGCTCGAAGACCAGGAGCAGAGCGGCCAGCACCGCCGGCCAGGTCCCCGCCACCCGCCGGACCAGGAGGAAGGCCAGCGCCACCGTCAGCGCCCCGAGGGACGCGGACAGCCAGCGGAGGTCGGCGACGAGGTCCATGCCGTCCCCGGTCTCCAGGCCGAACAGGTGGATCACGGCGCTCTCGACGGCGAAGAAGGCGGGCGGGTGGAGGAAGAAGGGCCCGTCGGCCAGCGCCGGCATCTCTCCGCGGCCGAGGGAGGCCCCGAGGTCCCCGTAGTGCATCTCGTCGATCCACAGCTCGAAGCTGCGGTTGAGACCGACCGAGCGGACGAGGAGGGCCAGGGCTGCCAGGGCCGTCGCCATGAGGGGCGCGGAGGCCAGCACGTGCCGCCGCGCCCGTGGACGCGGCACCCCGCTCTCGAGCGGGTCACCGGCGGGTGCGACGGGGGGATCGATGACCGTCATGCGCTTCTCTCCAGGTCGAGGACCCCGGTGCCGGGGTCGAGGACGGGGGGTGCTGCGGGACCGGCGAGGAGGATGCGGCGGTCCACGTGCCGCAGGTGCACGTCCTGCGCGCCCATCCGGGCGAGCACGTGCGGGGCGTCGAACTCGTCGCAGCCCACCAGGACGACGGACGTCCGGCCGTCCTCGTCGACCACCTCGTCGGTCGCGCGCAGGGCCTCCTGGGCACCGGCGGCCCCGAAGGCAGGCGGAGTGCGGAAGCCGGCGAGCACGGCCATGTCGGAGCGGGCGGACCGGCGCTCGCGGCGCAGGCCACGGCGGCGGGCCTCGGCGGCGTGCATCTCCTCGAGGACCACGCCGGCCAGGAGGTCGGCGCTGCGGTCCCACGTGAAGCAGCCCGCCCAGGCGCGGCAGGCGGCCGCCGTCCGCTCCGCCGCGAGGGGGTCGGCGAGGAGGCGGAGGGTCGCGACGAGGGCGGTCCCGAAGTCGTCGGGGTCGTCCACCAGCCACCCGGTCTCGCCGTCGAGCACGGAGTCGCGGATCCCGGGCGCCTGCAGGGCCAGACACGGCACCCCCCAGGCCGCGGCTTCGACGACCGAGCAGCCCCAGCCCTCCGCGGCCGACGTCGAGGTGGTGAGCCACGCCCGGGCGAGCAGCTCGTCGCGGACCGCGTCGGAGACGCGGCCGTGGAAGCGGACGGTCGACTGCAACCCCAGGTCGGCCGCCAGGCCCTCCAGGTGCGACCGCTCGGGGCCGTCACCGACGATCTCCACCCGCAACTCGGGCATCTCGGCCGCCGACGTGGCGAGGTGGCCGAGCAGCAGCTCGACCCGCTTGTGCGGCACGAGCCGGCTCACCACGACGACCGTGGGCACCGCTGCCCGCTCCGCGCGCACCTCGGGGACGGGGATCGACCCGTTCGGCACGACGAAGACGGGCCCCCGGAAGGCGAGCCGGCGGCGCAGCTCGGTCCGGGTGGACGGCGAGACGGCGACGGTGGTCCGGGTCCCGTACACCCGGCGCGCGACCGGGCCCTCGAGGAAGCGGCCGACCGCGGCCATCGGCCGGGAGAACCGGGTGGCGAACTGGTCCTGGTGCACGTGGTGGACGACCTGCACCACCGGGACCCCCGCGCCGGCGAACGCCGGTGCGAAGAACGGGATCCCGTTCTGGCAGTCCACCACGGCGTCGAACTGGCCGCGGGTGGCCAGCAGCCGGGCCGCGGTCCGCCCGTAGACGGACAGCGGGCCACCGGCTCGCGACACCCGGACGCCGTCGATCTCCTCCTCGGCGGGCCGGCCGGGGACCGCGGCCGTGAACCACGACACCTCGGCGCCGTGCCGGACCCACCGCCGGGCGATCTCGTGCGCGTACTGCTCGGCGCCACCGGCCTGCGGGTGGCGCACGTCCCGCCAGTTGAGCACCAGGAGCCGGGATCCGCTCAGCCCGGCGGCCGTGGCGCTCACGAGGCCCTCGCCGCAGCGCCGCGCCGCACGTGCCAGACGGCGCCGAAGCTGGCGATGCCGTCCCGCCAGGGGGAGAAGGAGGACTCGCCGGCGTGGCTCCACGCCACGGGGACCTCCACGATCTCCCGGCCGGCCTGCTGGAGCCGGTGCAGCAACTCGACGTCGAAGGCGAAGCCGGTGTCCCGGCAGGTGACCAGCGCGTGCGTCACCGCGTGCCGCTCGAAGAACTTGAAGCCGCACTGGGTGTCGTGCACGCCCCTGACGACGGTGCGGGCCATCAGCCGGAAGGCGGCCCCGCCCAGGCGGCGGCCCGCGGGCTGGGCCTGCACGAACTCCGAGCCGGGCGTGTGCCGCGAGGCGATGACCGCCGCCGCGCCGCGCTCCAGGTGGTCCATCGTGGTCGCGAGGGTCTCGACCGGGGTGGCGAGGTCGGCGTCGAAGAAGCCGACGAAGCGCGACCGGCTGCTCAGCAGGGCACGGCGGACGGCTGCTCCCTTGCCCGGGCGGGCGCAGCCCACCAGCGCGATCGGGATCCGGCCGTCGCCCTGCCGCGCCTGGGCGCGGACGACGTCGGCGGTGCCGTCGCAGCTCCCGTTGTCCACGACGACGATGCGCGAGCTCCACGGCTGGTCCAGCAGGTACTGGACCGTGCGCTCCAGCGTCCGGGGCAGGCGAGCGGCCTCGTTGAAGGCTGGGATGGCGATCTCGAGGTCGGCCGGGGGGCGGGTGTGTGTGGTCCTGGGGTGGCGGGCGACCGGCGTCCGGACCGTGCGCGCCCCGGGTGAGTGGACCCGCAGGGGCCGGTCCGAGGGGGGCAGAGGACGCGGTGCGACGACGGCTGGGGTGAGGGTCTGGCTCATGATCAGCGGTCCTTCGCGTACGTGCGCATGTGCTGTGGGCACGACGGGGGCAGAAGGGAGCGGGGAGGTCCGGGGGTGGGCGGCCGGCACAGGGCCGTGCCCGGCGTCACGCGGGGAGGCGACAGCGGCCTCTCAGAGGCCGCAGGGGAACCGACCGGCGGTCAGTCCGGACGCGCGCCCGGCTCCTCGGAGACGTCGACGACGGCTCCGGACCGACCGGTGGTGCGGCCGGCGGACGCGGTCAGGACCGCGGCGGAGGAGGCGCTCCCGAGGACGGCAGCAGGACCGTCGGAGTGGTGGCTCGAGGTGGACCCGGACGCGGAGGCACCGCTGCCGCCCGGCTGGCACGGCGTGCTGGGGGCCGGCGGCGGGGGCAGGGGGATCGGAACGGGGCCGGCCGGCGACACGGGTGTCGCGGGGGCCGGGGAGACCGGCGCGTCGGCCGGGGTCTCCGACACGGTGCGCGCCGTCTGCCCGCTCCCGGAGCCTCGCGGCTGAGCGTCGTGCCGTCGGTCCGGTCCGCCGTTGACTCCGACGGGACCAGCCGTGGGGTACGCGCTCTGCACGCACGGTCCCGTGTCCACCGGCGGGAGGGACGGGTGGACCTGGAGCGCGGGCTGTGCGGCGCTCGGCGGGCCGGTGTCCGACCCGGCGGCGCGGGGAGCGGCGTCGGAGGCGGCGAGCTCCTGCGTCGTGGCGCCCCGATCCGCCGTCTCCCCGTCTCCCGTCGGGTCCGCCGGCGGCGCCGGGGTGGCCGCGACGGTCGACGTCGTGCCGGAGCTGCCGCTCGTGGTGGTGCCGCTCGTGGTGGTGCCGCTCGTGGTGCCGCTCGTGGTGGTGGTGCAGGGCGAGGGAGGCACGACGGGCGCGGGCGGGAGGGTGCCCGTGGCCGGGACCGTCGAGGTCCCCACGGTCGCGGTCGTGGGCGTGGTCGTGGTCGTGGGCGTGGTCGTCGTCGTGGGCGCGGGCGCGGGCGCGGGGCAGGAGCTGCTGGTGGGTGCCGTGGTGGTGCTGCCAGGAGGCGGTGCCGGGGTGACCGGCGCTACGGGGGTGGCCGGTGCTGTCGGGGGCGCGGGCGCGGCCGTGACGGGCGTGGGCGCGGGCGGCTCGGGCGACGGCGGAGGCGGCGCCGGCTCGGCTCCGTCGTCGGGCGCCTCCGCCTCCTCGTCGCCGGCAGGCGCCCCGGGCCCGGAGGGCTCGGTGGCGCCGTCCCCGGTCCCGTCCGGGTCCGCCGGCGGCGTCTCGCTGTCGGCGGGGACGGAGTCGCCGGGGGCCGGCGCCGGTGCAGGATCCCCCGTCCCGACCCAGGGCTCGCCCGTGTCGTCCGGAGTGGCGGGAGGTGACCCGGGTGCCGCGCCGTCCAGCGGCGCGGGGGTCGTGTCGGCCGAGGGCCTCGCCGCGGTCGCTTCCACGGAGGCGCTCGCGGCGAGCGCGCCCGGATGGGCGGTCTCGCTCGCGGCCGCGCCATCGGCGAGCACGAGCACCGTCCAGGTCCCGGCGGTCAGCACGGCGACACGGAGGAGACGGCGGAGCCAGGGCGCCGGGGCCGATCCGGGCTCAGCGTGCTGCGAGAGGTCGCGGCACGGGCGCGCGACTCCTGTCCCCAGCAGCACTCGAACCCACTCTCGTGTCACTGCGGGGGTGGCCGTGGCCCGGCCAGGAGTCACCCACGCAGGTTGGTGTCAGCGGGGGTGACACTCACGGCGCTCACTCGACCAGGGCAACCCCTTACCTCGCGAACTCGCGACGCGCCGTGACCACCGTCACCCAGGGTGATTCGTCACCCCGATCCCCGTCAGAGGGAGAGAGGCCCGCATCACTCTCAGTGATCGATCCTGCACGACCGTGGCCGTGTGTCGCAGGCGCCGCGCGGCCGTCGACGCCGCCGTCGGACACGGGGAGGAACCCGAGGAGCCGGGGCAGCGCTACCCGGGGACGTGCGCACCGCGGGGCGCCGATCGAGCGGTGACCGCTCAGGTCGCCGTCCAGTCGAGCAGCTCGTCCACGGTCCACGTGTTGACCACCCGGTCGGGATCGACGCCGGTCTCGACGGCGCGCTCGCAGCCGTTGCCCTGCCAGTCCAGCTGGCCGGGGGCGTGCGCGTCGGTGTCGATGGCGAACTGGCAGCCCAGCTCGACGGCGAGGGACAGCAGCCGCAGCGGCGGGTCCAGCCGCTCGGGCCGGGAGTTGATCTCGACGGCGGTGCCGTGCTGCACGCAGGCGGTGAACACGGCCTCGGCGTCGAAGGCGCTCTCCGGCCGCGGCCGCTGCCGTCGTCCCTCCCGCTGCTCGCGGGGGATCAGCAGCCGCCCGGTGCAGTGCCCGAGGACGTCGGTGTGCGGGTCGGCGACCGCGGCGAGCATCCGCTCGGTCATGGCCGCGGACTCGGCGCGCAGATCGGAGTGGACGCTGGCCACCACGACGTCGAGCCGGCCGAGCAGCTCGTCGGTCTGGTCGAGGCTGCCGTCGACGTTGATGTCGCACTCGATGCCGGTGAGGATCCGGAACGGCGCGAGCTCCGCGTTGAGCTCGGCGACGACGTCGAGCTGGCGCTCCAGCCGCTCCGCCGTCAGCCCGTTGGCCACGGTCAGCCGGGGGGAGTGGTCGGTGAGCGCCATGTACTCGTGGCCCAGCCCGATCGCCGCCTCGGCCATCTCGCGGATCGGGCTGCCGCCGTCGGACCAGTCCGAGTGCGTGTGCAGGTCACCGCGCAGGGTGGCGCGGAACTCGGCGACGTCGTCGGCCAGCGGCACGAGCTCGGAGTGGGCCTCCTCGAGCCGGGCCAGGTACTCCGGCACCTCGCCGGCGTGCGCCTGCACGATCGCGGCGCCGGTCTTGGGGCCGATGCCGCGCAGGTCGGTGAGCGTGCGCGTGCGGATCCGCCGGTCGAGCTCCTCGGGCCCGATCGTGTCGACGACGGCCGCCGCGGTGCGGAACGCGGCGACCCGGTGCGTGGGCTCGCGGGCGCGCTCCAGGAGGAAGGCGATCCTCCGGAGCGCGGCCGCGGGTCCCAGGGGGGTGCTCAGCTGGTCTTCCTCGCCTTCCTGGCGGCCTTCTTCTGGGCCTTGGCCGCGCGCCGGGTGGCCTTCTCGTAGTTCTTCTCCGTCGACTGCGCGGCGCGCTTGGCGGCGCGGCGGGCCCGGTAGCCGACCGACGGGCGGCCCTCCGTGTCGACGGCGGCGATCAGCAGGCCGCCGAGCAGGCCGGCGTTCTTGAGGAAGTTCGACAGCTGGCCGAAGCGCTCCTCCGGGTCCTCGTGCTCCCAGAAGCGGTGGCCGGCGAAGGTCGTCGGGACGATGCTGCCTGCCAGCGCGAGCGCGCTCAGGCGGGGCAGCTTGCCGAGCGCGAACAGCGCACCCGCGCCGACCTTGATGCCGGCGTCGATCTTGACCCACTGCTCGGTGTCGCGCGGCACCTGGACCGGCAGCTGCTGGTCCGCCGTCCTGGTGATCGTGTCGACCACCGGCTGGGCCCCCGGCACGCGGGTCTGCGGGTTGCGCAGGGTGTCGACGCCGCCGTAGAGGAACGACGCTGCGAGCAGGGGCCGGGCGATCCGGCGGACCAACATGGAGGACCTCTTCCGTCGATGGGGCGTTCGGCGTGTCCCATGCCCAGGCGGTGGTGCGGGACACCTGATCGGAACCTAGTGATCAGCACCACTCCGCGCTCGGTCAGTGCGCCCGCCGGCCGTGGACGCGATGATCGGCCGGTGCACCCGTCGGCCCGTCCGCAGTGGCGGCCCGCGTGGTGGGTGCTCCTGCTCGGGCTGGCCGCGGTCGTCCTCTTCGGGGTGGCCCTCGGAGTGCGGGTGCACTGCGGGACGGGGCAGTGCGCCGGGTCTGCCGCGCGCCGGCTGCTCGACCTCGACGCGGTCGGCGGACTCCCGCGGCTGTTCACCACCGGCGTCCTCGTCGCCGTCGCGGTGCGCGCGGGCCGCGCGTGCCGCTGGGCCACCGGCCGGGTCCGGCTGTGGTGGGCGGCGCTCGCGGCTGCGGGGCTGGCGCTGGCGGTCCTGAAGCTGGCGAGCGCGCACTCGCTGGTGGAGACGGGGACGTCCCTGCTGACGACGCTGCTCCTCGGGCTCGCCGTCGCCGTCCCGTCGCTGGGGCTGCTGGCGGGGGCGGGACGGGCGTGGGGCGTCGCCGCGACCGCCCCGGTGGTGGCAGTGCTCGCGGGCTACGCGCTCGCCGCCCTGGGCCTCGACGTGCTCACCTCCCTGGCCGGGCTGCTCGGGGGCGGTCTCGGGGCGGCGCCGGCGACGTTCGTCGAGGAGCTGGGCGAGGCACTGGCCGCGGTCGCCGTCCTGGCGGTGGTCCGGTCGGGGACGGCGGCCGCGCGCCCTGGCCGGTGAGCCGGCCCGCGGCGACGGTGGGGCGTGCCGTGTGGCGCCGGTGCCGCCCACGGCACGGCGGCGCCTCGGAGGAGCCACTCCTGCGGCGTCCCGTGCTCTCCTGCGGTGCTACGACACCGCGGAAGCACTGGCGACACCGCAGAGGGTGACCGCCGTGAGGGTGTTCCTCGCGCGTCGCGGGTGCTGCAGGACCGGCAGGGCGCGAGTGACACCCGCAACGGGGGCGCGGGGTCAGGACGTGCGGCTGCAGTACACCGTCAGCGGCGCGCGCTTGCCGAACACGAACGACGACGCCGCCTCGCCCGTCTCACCGTCGTACG
This sequence comes from Geodermatophilus sp. SYSU D01036, assembly GCF_054050435.1. Lineage (NCBI taxonomy): Bacteria > Bacillati > Actinomycetota > Actinomycetes > Geodermatophilales > Geodermatophilaceae > Geodermatophilus > Geodermatophilus sp. SYSU D01036. The sequence continues at coordinate 261,443 of NZ_JBJGZJ010000003.1, forward strand.
CCACGCGCTGCGGGCCCGACCACAGGTGCACGTGCAGCTCCGGCGTCGCGGAGGTGGCGTAGCCGGAGCTGCGGTCGCTGATCCCGAGCAGGGCGCCGAGCACCGCCCGCGTGCGGCTGAACGGGACGTCGGCGCGCAGGTACTGCACGTCGAGCAGGCCGTCCTCCAGCCGCGGCCGCCACGCCGGCGCCAGGCCGCGCGGGGTGTAGCGGCAGTTGCCCACGAACAGGATCCAGACGTCGACCGGCCGCCCGTCGAGCACCATCGACACCGGCGTCCCGCGGCGCAGCACCTGAGCCGCGGCCACCGCCGTCGCGGTCCACCGGCCGAGCCGGCCCTCGAGCGCGTCGCGCCGCCGCACGAGCTCCGGGTAGACGCCGATGCTCGCGGTGTTGAGGAAGGGCACGCCGTTGACGTCGGCGACGTCCACGCACACCGCCTGCCCGGCCGTCACCGCGTCGGCGGCGTCCTCGAGCGTCTCGACCCCGAGGTCGCGGGCGAAGTGGTTGAGCGTCCCCGCGGGGAGGACGGCCAGCGGCAGCCCGGCCTCCAGCGCGACCGCCGCGGCGGCCGCCACGCTGCCGTCCCCGCCGGCCACGCCGAGCGCCGTCGCGCGCCCCGACCGCGCGGCCTCCTGGAGCAGGTCGCCCACGCCGCACCCCTCCGACGCCGTCAGCACCTCGGCGCGGGGCAGCAGGCGCCCGATCTCCTCGGCGTGGTCGTACCCCTCCGGGCCCGACCGCGGGTTGACGGCGACCACGAGGCCCTCGCCGTCGGGCAGGGCGGGGGCGCTGCTCCCGGGCCGCACGCGCGCCGGCTCGGTCGGGCGCACGGGCCACCACCGCCGGCCGGCCAGCGCCACGCCGGCCCCGATGGCCAGCCCGGAGACGACGTCGCCGGGGTAGTGCACGCCCACGTGCACCCGCGAGTAGCCGACCGCCACCGCGAGCGGGGCCAGCGCGGCCCCGGCCAGCGGGTTCTCCATGGCCACGCCGGTGGCGAAGGCGGCCGCCGACGACGAGTGGCCGCTCGGGAACGAGAACGTGTCCGGGGCGCGGCGCAGCTTCCGGTGCGTGGCCAGGTTCGCGAGGTCGGGCCGCACCCGGCCGAACAGCCGCTTGAGCACCGCGTTGACCACGCTGCTGGCCACCGCCAGCGAGCCCACGCCCCGCACCGCGCCCCGCCGCAGCGACCCCCGGCGCAGCCCGAGCACCAGGGCGACCGCGAACCAGAGCTTGCCGTGGTCGGCCGCCCGGGACAGCCGACGCAGCCAGCGGTCGGCCGGGCTCGCGGGCAGCGCGCCGACGGCGGCGTGCAGCCGGGCGTCCCAGTGGCGCAGCCGCAGCGGGGTCACCCGCGGGACGCTAGTGGAGGACCCCTCTGCCCCCCACCGCTCGCAGACCGCGGCGGGAGCCTGCGCGGGGCCTCAGGCCTTCCGGCGGGCCCGGTAGGCGGCGACGGTCGAGCGGCTGGCGCAGGTGTTCGAGCAGTACCGGCGGCTGGCGTTGCGCGAGGTGTCCACGTAGACGTCGTCGCAGCCCTCGGCCGAGCAGACGCCGAGCCGCTGCCACCCGTGCTGGGCCACCACCTGGGACAGCCCCATCGCCACCGTCGTCGTCAGCTGCTCGAGCGCGGAGGCGTCGGGCCGCGCGTAGTGCAGGTGCAGCTCGCCGTCGTGGTCGGTGGCGTAGGGGTGCGGCCGGGCGAGGGCGAGCAGCTCGTTGAGCCGGGCGATGACGTCGTCCTGCGTCCCGGCGACGGCGACCGCGCGGACCAGCTCGGCGGTCGCGCCGGCGCGGCGGGTCTCGGCGGGGGAGAGCTCCAGCGCCGTCTCGGGGGTGAACCACTCGTCGTGGGCGCGCAGGAACGCCACCGCCCAGTCCGGGTCCGCCGCGCGGTCGGCGTTGGCCAGGTCGATGGCCAGCTCCACGGCGTTCGACCCGTAGGTGTCGTAGTCCATGTGACTCCCTACCGCCCTGCTATCGTCGTAGGGGGTCAACGGGTCTTGACCCCCTACTGTTCCTCTTTCGCGATCTTCTGAAGTGAGTTCCGTCGTGCGTTCGTACCTGTCCGTCTGGCGCCTGCCGTCCGCCCCCGTGCTGCTGCTCGCCGGCTTCGCCGGCCGGCTGCCCTCGGCGATGGTCCCGCTGGCGCTGCTGCTCATGGTGCAGCAGCAGACCGGTTCCTACGCCGCCGCCGGCCTCGCGTCGGCGACCTACGGCCTCGCGATGGCCGCCATGGCGCCGGTGCTCGGCCGGCTCGCCGACCGGCGCACCCCGCGCCCCGTCCTGCTCGCCCAGGCCGGCGCCTACCCGCTGCTGCTCGCCGTGCTCGTGGCCGTCGTCCTCGGCGGCGCGCCGACCCCGGTCGTCGTCGCCGCGTCGGGCGCGGCCGGTGCCGCGACGCCGCTGGTGTCGGGCACCGTGCGGGCGTTGTGGTCGCGGGTCGACCCGCGGGTGCGCGGCACCGCCTTCGCCCTCGACGCCACCGCCACCGAGCTGGTCTTCGTCGCGGGCCCCACGCTGGTCGCGACGCTCGCCGTCCTGACCGGCCCGGCGTGGGCGCTCGGCGTCGCGGGCGCGCTCGCGGTGGCCGGCGCGCTCGGCATCGCGACGTCGGCGGCGCTGCGCGACTGGGTGCCCGTGCCGGCCGCCCAGCGCACCAGCCCCTTCGCCACCGTGCTCGCCCCCGGCATGCCGCGGGTGCTGGTCAGCGGCTCGGCGCTGATGCTCGGCTTCGGCGCCCTCGAGGTGGCCATCCCGGCGTTCGCCGACGCCGCCGGCTCGCCCGGGATGTCGGGCCTGCTGCTGGCGCTGTGGTCGCTGGGCTCGGTCGCCGGCGGCCTGTGGTTCGGCGCCCGGGTGGTGAGCGCCTCGCTGCCGCGCCAGTACCGGTGGCTGCTGCTCGGCGTCACGATCGGCCTGGCGCCGCTGGCCGCGGCGTCGAGCCCGTGGGTGCTCGGCGCGCTGCTGTTCCTCGGCGGGACGGCGATCGCGCCGACGCTCACCGTGCAGAACTCGCTGGTCGGCGCGCTCGCCCCGGCGCACGCCACCACGGAGGCCTTCACCTGGCTGTCCACGATGGCCACCGGCGCCTCGGCGGTCGGCGCGGCGCTCGGCGGGGCGCTCATCGACGGCCCGCACGGGGTGACCGGCAGCCTGGTGCTGGCGGTGGCCGGCGCCGCCGTCGCGGTGCTGGTGACCCTGCTGCCCGGCCGCCGCGCGGCGTCGTACCCGCGGGAGCGGGTGGCCGTCTGAGCCACGCCCCCCGGCCCGGACCCCCCGGGCTGGGAGGGCCCCGGAGGCCGCTGGTAGTCTCTTCTCCGGTGGTTCCGGGGGGACTCGGACCCCGGGAGGCTTCGCCTAGTCCGGTCTATGGCGCCGCACTGCTAATGCGGTTTGGGTTAATCCCCATCCCGGGTTCAAATCCCGGAGCCTCCGCGCACGACAACTGCACAGCACGCATGCGTGGCCCTCCGGCTGCGGATCCCGTGCTCAGCGCAGCGCCCGGTCCCCGACCGGGCGCTTCTGCTTCCCCGCCGGCCCTCCCGGGTCGTGCCACCGGGAAGGCCGTCGCCGGCGCCGCCCGTCCACCCGGCGCCTCATCCCCGGCGGGGGAGGCGCGGCGCCGCCGCGGGAGCTCTCATGGCGCCATGTGCCGCTGGCTCGCCTTCTCGGGGAACCCGGTCCTGCTCGAGGACCTGCTCTACCGGCCGGCGAACTCGCTGGTCGTGCAGAGCCTGCACTCACGGCTCGGGGTCGAGACGACCAACGGCGACGGTTTCGGCGTGGGCTGGTACGACGGCCGGCCCCGGCCCGGGCTGTTCCGGAGCACGGATCCGGCCTGGAACGACCGCAACCTGCAGGAGCTGTCCGCGCACGTGGAGGCCCCTCTCGTCGTCGCCCACATCCGGGCCTCGACGGGGACGGTGGTCCAGCAGACCAACTGCCACCCGTTCCGCCACGGCAACTGGCTGTGGGCGCACAACGGCGCCCTGGCCGACTTCCCCCGGGTCCGGCGCGACCTGGCCCTGGCCGTCGCGCCGGAGCTGTTCGCCGGGATCGAGGGCTCCACCGACTCGGAGCTGTTCTTCCACCTCGCCCTCACCTTCGGCCTCCAGGAGGACCCGCCCGCCGCGGTGGCCCAGGCCGTGGGGCTCATCGAGGAGGTCGGCCGGCGGCACGGGATCGACTTCCCGGTCCAGATGACCGTGATCACCACCGACGGCGAGACGCTGTGGGCCTTCCGGTACTCGACCGAGGGGCGGTCGCGGTCGCTGTTCACCAGCACCGACGTCTCGACGCTGCGGGCCCAGTACCCGGACAACCCGCTGCTGCGCCGGGTGACCGACGACGCCCGGCTCATCGTGTCCGAGCCGCTGGGAGACCTCCGCGGCGCCTGGCACGAGGTCCCCGAGTCCAGCTGCGTGGTCGTGCGCGGCGGCCGGCAGGAGGTCCTCCCCTTCACCGCCGCCGTCCCGGCGATGGCCTGAGCCCGGACCCCGCGAGGAGCGCGCATGACGCGGTGCCGGCCGGCGCGGCAGTGGTCCCGGTGACGTCCTCCCCGGTGCCGGTCACCCCGCCGACCGGGAGTGCGAGCGCCGCGGGGATCCCCGCGGCGGCGGCGACGACCATGGGCGTCGAGGAGGAGTTCTTCCTCCTGCGACCGGACGGCACGGCCGCCTCCCTGGCGCCCGAGCTGCTGCACTCCCTGCCCCGTGAGGTGCGCCTCCAGGCCGAGCTCATGCAGTTCCAGATCGAGAGCACCTCGCAGACGCGGACGGACCTGCGCGACGTCGCGGCAGACCTCGCCGGCACCCGGCGCGTGGTGGCCGAGGCGGCCGGTGGGTACGGCGTCCACCTGGTGGCCAGCGGCACCCCGCCCTCCGGCGTGCCCGGGCGCGCCGCGGTCACGGCCTCGGCGCGGTACCGGCTGATGCTGGACCGGTGGAGCCCGGCGGGGGAGGACGTCACCTGCGCGACGCACGTGCACGTGGGCGTGCCGTCCCGGGACCTGGGGGTGGCGGTGGTCCAGCGGGTGCACGGGTGGCTGCCGGTGCTACTGGCGCTCGGGGCCAACTCGCCGTTCTGGCGCGGCCGGGACACCGGCTGGGCCAGCTACCGGCACGCCGTCCTGCGGGCCTGGCCGACGGCCACGCTGGCCCCGCGGCTGCTGGACGCGGCGGCGTGGGACGCGGCGGTCGCCGAGCGGATCACCGCCGGGGACGCGCTCGACCCGGCCAGCGTCTACTGGTTCGCCCGGCTCTCACCGCGCTACCCGACCGTCGAGATCCGGGTCGCCGACGCCGCGCTGACCGTCGCCGAGGCCGTGCTGCTCGCCGGCCTCTGCCGTGCGCTCGTGGTCACCGCCCTGCGGGACGCGGTCGCCGGCCGCCCGCCGCCGCAGCTACCGGATGCGACGGTGGCGGCCTCGGTCGTCGCCGCCGCGCGGCGCGGGCTCGGCGGGCTGCTCCTGGACCCCGCCAGCGGGCGGTGGACGCCCGGGCGCGACGTGCTGCCCGGCCTGCTCGAGCACGTCGGGCCGGCACTCGAGGAGGCCGGGGACGCCGTCCTGGTGCGCCGGCTGTTGGAGGCGCGCCTCGCCGCGCGCTCGGGCGCTGCCCGGCAGCGGGCCCTGCGCCGGCGGGTGGGACCGGGGGCTCTCGTGCCGTCCCTCGCCGCGGCGACCCTGGCGGGTGAGCCGGTCGGGTACGAGCCCCCCGCTCCCCGGACCCCGGTCGACTGAGCCGGCAGGCCCCCGACGGCGGTCCGACGGCACCCGCTACACTCGTCCCCGTGCCGCTCGCGCGGTGCCGCACCCGTAGCTCAACGGATAGAGCATCTGACTACGGATCAGAAGGTTAGGGGTTCGAATCCCTTCGGGTGCACGTCTGGTTGAGACAGCACAGCGACCCCGTCCTCTCCCGAGGGCGGGGTCGTCGTGTGTCCGGCGCCTGTGATCTCCCCCGCTCCCACCGCCGAGCCCTCCCGCCGGGCGATCGGCGACCCACCCTCCGTCGGCCCTCCCCTTTGGTCCGGCAGGTCCGGGGGACCCGGACACCCGGGTCGCGCTGACCCGGACGGACGGGGCGCTCCCGGGTGTCCGGTTCCCGGCCCGCTCGGCAGGGCCTCCGCCGGCGGGCCGGACCCGGCTGTCGGGCTGGCCCGACAGCCGACCGGCCAGCCGGCGGGATCGGCCCACCCCGCTCCGGACAGCAGGGTCGACCCGTCCGCGCCGACAGACAGGCAGGAGAGCGACGTGGACGTGTCCCGCGACCTCGCGGGCAGGGTGGGGCCGGCGGTGATGCAGCTGCTGGGCGAGGCCAACTGGTACCTGCCCCGGTGGCCGCGCCGGCTCCCCGTGCTGCGGCACGACGAGTCGGCGCCGGCCGCCGTGCCCGCGCCGCGGCCGGCGGGGGAGGAGCGTCCCGTCCTCGTCGGCGACTGACCCGCCGGCCCGCCGGCCCCCCGGGGTGCTCCCGGTGGGCCGGCGGGGTCGTCACCGGGCGGTCGCGCGCCGCTCGGTCCGCGCCCGGGCCCGCGCGTGCGCCCGGGTCAGCAGGTCGCGCACCGTCGCCGCCGTCCGCGGCCCGGGGTCGACCACGCAGATCCAGCCCAGCCCGCCGTAGACCGGGTGTGCCAGCACGGTGTCGGCCTCGTCCGGGGCGGGCTCGTCGTCGCCGGCCGGCTCCCGCGGCGCCCGCCCGACGAGCGCGGTGAACTCCTCCCGCCCCACGCCGACGTTCACCCGGAACGTCCCGGGCCGGTCCAGCCGCGAGGACCGGTCGCCGGGCTGGTCCTTCGTCACGACCGTCGCGAACGGCTGGGTCCGCGGCACGACGCCGTCGGGCGCCCAGTAGAGGAAGACGTCGCCCCAGGCCGCCTCCGGCGAGCCGTCGCCGGGCCCCGGTCGCAGCACCAGGACGCCGCCCAGCGCGGTGACGTGCTCGATGATCTCGTCGATGCCCATGCCTTCGAGCGTGGCACTCAGGTGCTCGTGGAGGGTCGGGCCCGAGGGGGCGAGGAGGAACCGGTGCGGAGTCTCCAGTCGGGCCTGCGCACGGTCGACGTCGCCCGGCGGGCCGGGTGCTCGGTGCAGCACGTGCGCGACCTCGAGGCGGAGGGCGTGCTGCCCCCGGTCGGGCGCACCGCGTCGGGGTACCGCACCTTCACCGAGGAGCACGTCCGCGCGGCGCTGGCCCACCGCGCGCTCGCGGCCGCCGTCGGGCCGGTCCACGCGAAGGAGCTGGTCCGCGCCGCCCACCGGGACCCGCCGGGACTGCTCCGCCTCCTCGACGCCGCTCACGCCCGGCTGGACACCGAGCGGCGGGACCTGGCCCTCGCCCGCGAGGCCGCGGAGCTGATCGCCGGCGAGCCGATCCGGGACGTGCGGCCCTCGGACGCGATGGGCGTCGCCGAGCTCGCCGCGGCCCTGTGCGTGCGCCCGTCGACCCTGCGGCACTGGGACGCCGAGGGGCTGGTCAGCCCGCGGCGGGGGGCCGGCGGGGCCCGCCGCTACTCGCCGGCCGACGTCCGGGACGCCCGGATCGTCCACCAGCTGCGCCGGGCGGGGTACCGCATCGGCCCGCTGCGCGAGCTGGTGCCGCAGTTCCGGGAGACGGGTCGGCGCGACGACGTCCTCGCCGCGCTGGCCGCCCGGGACGCCGACGTCGACGCCCGGTCCCGGGCGCTGTTCGAGGGGACCGCCGCGCTCGCCGCGCTGCTCGGCGCGGGAGCCGGGGGAGGAGGTCGAGGGGCGGGGGGCCGGTCCTGACGGTCTGGCCGCGTTGGTCGGTCCACCGAGCTGTCGGTGGCCACTCGATTGCCGGCTGCCCCCGCCCACGTCCACTGTGAGCCCGGTCACACGGGTCGTCAACCCCGCCCGGGCGTGTCCCTCAGCCCTCCGTGCCGCGCGGGACGACGACCACCGGGACCGGCGCCGCGCGCACGATGCGGGTCGCCGTCGAGCCGAGGAACACCCGCGCCAGCGGGCCCAGCCGGGACGAGCCCACGACCAGCAGGTCGCCGTCGGACCACCCCGCGGCGGACACCGCACCGGGCCACCCCGCGCCGCGCGCCACCACCGTCTGCGGCGGGCCGGGCAGGCCGGCGGCCACCCGGTCCAGCTCCTCCCGCGCCTGCACGGCCCACGCGGAGGCCACCTCCCGCTCGACGTGCAGGCCGGTCTCCGAGGGCAGCATCGGATCGCGCTCGGGCGCGAAGGTGACCAGGCGCAGCGGCACGTCCCAGGCGGCCGCGGTCCGCTGCGCCCAGGCGAGCGCGGCGCGGGAGCGGTCGGTGCCGGCCCACGCGCAGCTCAGCCGGGTCACCCGCCGTCCCGGCGAGCCCGCCCGCGCGGCCAGCGCCAGCGGCACCGGCGAGGAGCGCAGCAGGTGCTCGGGCACCGCGCCCTCCCGGCCGAGGACCAGCAGCGTCCCGCCGACCTGCTCCACCACGGAGACCAGCCCGGCCGGCACGGAGGTCGCCTCGACCGCGACCGTCCGCACCTCGGCCACCCCGGCCTCCCGCAGCTCGTGCGCCGCCCGGCCCTGGCGGGAGCGCACGAGTTCGGTGACCCACGTCCGGTACTCGCGGTCCACGCGGGGGTCGAAGAAGCCCCGGGCGGTCACGGTGGCGACCACGACGTCGTCCCCGCCCGTGCGGGCGAGCGTCGCGGCCAGGCGCAGGTGGGCCTCGTCGCGGTCCTCCAGGTCGGCGGCGTGGCCGACGACGAGGGTCACCGGGGCGTCCGCAGCGCCGAGTGGGTGCGGGCGTAGGTGACGTAGACGACCGCGGCGACCGCCAGCCAGCCGGCGAACAGCGCCCAGGTGATCCCGGGCAGCCCCCAGATCAGGTAGAGGCAGAAGGCGACCGACAGCACCGGCACCACCGGGAAGCCGGGCACCCGGAAGCCGCGCGGCAGGTCCGGCTGGGTGCGGCGCAGGACGACCACCCCGATCGACACGACGGTGAAGGCGACGAGCGTGCCCATGCTGGTGAGGTCGACGAGGAAGTCCAGCGGGACGAACCCGGCCAGCAGGCCGACGAACAGCGCGACGGCGACCGTGCCGCGCACCGGGGTCAGCGTGTGGCGGTCGACCCGGCTGAACAGCGACGGGACCATGCCGTCCCGGCTCATCGCGAACAGGATCCGCGTCTGGCCGTACATGGTCACCAGCGTCACCGAGAAGATCGAGACCACCGCCCCGGCGGCCAGGACGATCGCGGGCCAGCGCGACCCGGTGACGTCCTCGAGGATCACCGCGAGGCCAGCCTCCTGCCCCTCGAACGCGCCCGCCGCCTGCGCGCCGACCGCGGCGAACGCGACCAGCAGGTACACCGCCGTCACCACGACCAGCGCGCCGACGATCGCCCGCGGCAGCGTCCGGCGCGGGTCGCGCACCTCCTCGCCGGCGGTGGAGACGGCGTCCAGGCCGATGAAGCTGAAGAAGATCGACGACGCCGCGACGCTGACCCCGGCCACGCCGAGCGGGGCGAACGGCGTGAGGTTGCCGGCGTCGAAGGCGGTGAAGGCGACCGCGGCGAAGAACAGCAGGACGCAGACCTTGAGCACGACCATGACCGCGTTCGCCCGCGCGGACTCGCTCGCCCCGCGGACCAGCAGCAGCGCGCACAGCGTCACCAGCACGATCGCCGGCAGGTTGACCGCGCCGCCCGCGCCGGGCGCGAACGACAGCGCCTCGGGGATGCGCACGCCCAGCAGGTCGTCGAGCAGCTCGTTGAGGTACTCGCTCCAGCCCACCGACACCGCCGCCGAGCTGACCGCGTACTCCAGGACCAGGCACCAGCCGACGACGTACGCGACGACCTCGCCGAGCGTGGCGTACGCGTAGGAGTACGACGAGCCCGCGACCGGGATGGTGGAGGCGAGCTCCGCGTAGCAGAGCGCGGTGAACCCGGCGGTGACCGCCGCCAGCACGAACGAGACGACGACGGCGGGGCCGGCCTCGGGCACCGCCGTGCTCATCACGAAGAAGATCCCGGTGCCGATGGTGGCGCCGACGCCCAGCCCCATGAGCTGGCCGACGCCGAGGCGGCGGGCCAGCGCCCCGCCCTCGGGCTCGGCGGCGCCGGTCTCCTCGACCATGAGCGCGACCGGCTTCCGGCGGAACAGCTGGGAGCGCACGGTGGGAGCACTCACGCGGACCTCCTCGGCGGCGGGTCGACCGCGCCCACCCTCCCGCTCCCGCTCGGGGGCGGCGACTTCAGCCCACCCGGCGGAGCACCTCCGGGCCCAGCTCGGCGACCGAGGTGTGGCCGGTGAGGCCGAGGGTCAGGTCGAACTCGCCGAGGACGTCGGAGACGACCTGGCGCACGCCGGCCTCCCCGCCCAGGCCCAGGCCCCAGGCGTAGGGCCGGCCGAGCAGCACCGCCCGCGCGCCCAGGGCGACGGCGACGAACGCGTCCGCGCCGCTGCGGATGCCGCTGTCCAGCAGCACCGGAGCGCGGTCGCCGACCGCCGCGACGACGTCGGGCAGCGCGTCCAGCGCGGAGATCGAGCGGTCCACCTGCCGGCCGCCGTGCGTGCTCACCACGACGCCGTCGACGCCCTCGTCCAGCGCCCGCCGGGCGTCGTCGGGGTGCAGGATCCCCTTGAGCAGGATCGGCAGCCGGGTGCGGGCGCGCAGCCACGCGAGGTCGGCCCAGGTGATCGAGGGCCGCGAGTAGATGGCCTGGAAGGTCTCGACGGCGGCCCGCGGCAGCGGCGAGCGCAGGTTCTCCCGCAGCGGCCCGGGCCAGGCGCGGGCCATGCCGACCATCGCCAGGACCGCGGCCAGGGTCGGGCGCGGCTGACGGTCCCGGCCGGCGGCCTGCGCGGCCTGGGCGGGCGCGGCGTCCCCGGCCTCGGCCACGCGCCGCTCCACCAGCCGCCGGAAGACCGGGTCCGAGGTGTACTGCGCGATGCCCTTGCCCAGCGCGAACGGCAGGTGGCCGAGGTCCAGGTCGCGGGGGCGCCAGCCGAGCATCGTGGTGTCGAGCGTGACCACCAGCGCCTCGCAGCCGGCCGCCTCGGCGCGCCCGACCAGGCTCTCCACCAGCTCGTCGGAGGTGGACCAGTACAGCTGGAACCAGCGCGGCGCGTCGCCCATGGCCCGCGCGCAGGTCTCCATCGGCACCGACGCCTGGTTGGAGAAGACGAACGGCACGCCCAGCGACGCGGCGGCCCGGGCGACGGCGAGGTCGGCCTCCCGGTGCACCAGCTCCAGCGCGCCGACCGGGCCGAGCAGCAGCGGGGCGGGCAGCCGCCGGCCGAACAGCTCGACCGAGGTGTCCCGGGCGCTCACGTCGCGCAGCACCCGGGGGACGACGGCCCACCGGTCGAACGCGGCGCGGTTGGCCCGCTGGGTGGCCTCCTCCCCGGCGCCGCCGGCCACGTAGGCGTAGGCGCGGGCGGTCAGCCGCTGCCGGGCCCGGCGCTGCAGCGGCCGCGCGGCGGTGGGCACCAGCGGCGTGCGCCCGTACACCCCGGCGCGGTAGACCTCGTTCTGACGGCGGCGACCGGTCCCGGCTGCTGAGTCCACGGGGTCACCGTAGTGACCCGGCTCACCGGTCCCGCCCGCCCCTCGCGCCACCCGCCGCGACGACACGCCGGGCCGTTCGCCGCGACGCGCCGCCGACCCGTCGTCAACGGACGCTCACGGACCGCATCATGGGGGAGCGCCGCCGCCGGGACCACCGGTGCCGCGGCGTGCACGACCGCTCGAGGGGGAAACGTGCCGGTCGGGTCCGTGCCGAGGTGCACGCCCCGCCCCGTCGTGCCGACGGGGCCCGCTCTGCTGTTCGCCGTGTCCGGCCTGCTGGCCGGCTGGGTGGCGCTCGCCGGCCCCGCGCTGGCCGCCGACGACCCGGCCCGGCCCGACGCCCGCGTCACCCACGGGCCGAGCTGCCGCCCCGGCGGGGTGGCGGTCGAGGTGACGGCGGGGACGGTGGCCTACGCGGTCACGCTGGCCACCACGCGCAGCCCGGACGGCGAGGACTCCGCCGAGCTCGCGCCCGGCGAGACCGTGGTGCTGCAGACCGGCGACGTCGACTGGGGCGAGACGGTCGACAGCCGGCTGGAGTACGCCGCGCTCGACGGCTCGGGGACGGCGTACACCGACGAGCTCGACGGGTTCTCCTTCACCCGCCCGGCCGAGGAGGACTGCGCCGCGATCACCGCGCCGTCGCCCCCGGAGCTCCCCGCGGCCCCGATGCCGACCCCCGTCCCGGAGCCCGGGTGGCCCGCGGACGAGGCCGTGCCGATGCCGATGCCGATGCCGGTGCCCGGCCTGCCCGTCCCGGAGCCCGCGCCCGGCGCCCCCGCCGACGGGCCGCTCGCCCACGCCTCGGTGTCGGCCTCGGCCGACCAGGTGGCGGCCGGCGGCGAGGTCGTGCTGAGCGCGGCGGGCTTCGGCGCGGGGGAGGAGGTCACCGTCAGCGGCCCCGACGGCACCGTCCTCGGGACCGCGGCGGCCGGCCCGGACGGCACGGTGGAGGTGGTCGTCCGCATCCCCGACGGCGGCGTCCCCGGGCCGACGACGCTCGAGGTGGTCGGCGCCGACAGCGCGCGCACCGCCGCGGTGGACCTGCGCGTCGCCGCGGCGCAGGCGCCGGTCGACCCCGACCCGCTGCCGCTGCCGCTCGTGGCGGCCGGGCTGGCGCTGGTCACCACCGCCACCGGGCTGGTGCTGGCCGCGGGCCGGCGCCACCCCGCGGACCCGACCGGGAGCGCCTGAGGCGGACCTGGGCGACGATGGGGCGATGCGCCCCGACGACGTGCTGACGACCGGGATCCCGGCCGACCCCGCGGCACTCGCCGGGACCGCGCCGGGCGCCGCGGAGACCTGGCTGCGGATCGTGCAGGTGCACGACCGGATCACCCACCGGGTCGACTCCGCGCTGCACCGCGAGCACGACCTGTCCCTCACCGGCTTCGAGGCGCTGCGGCGGATCGCCGAGGCGCCCGGGGAGCGCGCCACGATGGGCGAGGTCGCCGAGGCCCTCGGGCTGTCCCGCGCCGGGGTCACCAGCACCGTCGGCCGGCTGGTGGAGCAGGGCCTGGTCGTGCGCGAGCGGCGGCCGGGGGACCGGCGGCTGCTGCACGCGCGGCTCACCGAGGCCGGCCGCGAGCGCGTCCGCGCCGCCGCGGTCACCCACGACGAGCTCGTCGCGCACCTGCTCACCCTCCTGGGTGACGACGCCGCCGTCGTCACCGACGCACTCGCCCGGGTCTCCGCGGCCACCCGGATCCGCCGCTGAACAGCGGTTTCCCCCTCGACGTCCGGGAAGGCGAGCCCGGGTCGCCGGGAACTTCAAGCCCGTAGTGTTTGCGGGCCGTCGCGCCCGGGCAGGGCGCGATCATGTCCGTGAGCTGCACCGTCGTCGTGCCGACCATCGGCCGGCCGTCGCTCGACGTGCTGCTCGACGCCCTGGCCGCCATGCCCGGCCCCCGCCCGGCCGAGCTGGTCGTCGTCGACGACCGCCCCGCGGGGTCCCCGCTGGCGGTCGACCGGCCCGGCCTCCCGCCGGTCCGCGTCGTCCGCACCGGCGGCGGCGGGCCGGCCCGCGCGCGCAACCTCGGCTGGCGCACCGCCCGCACCGAGTGGATCGCCTTCCTCGACGACGACGTCGTCCCCGACCCCGACTGGTACGAGCGGCTGGCGCAGGACCTCGCCGACCTCCCCGCCGACGTCGCCGGCAGCCAGGGTCGGGTGCGGGTGCCGCTGCCGGAGGACCGCCGGCCCACCGACTGGGAGCGCGGCACCGCGGGTCTGGCCACCAGCTCCTGGATCACCGCCGACCTCGCCTACCGCCGCGCCGCGCTGGCCGCCGTCGGCGGGTTCGACGAGCGCTTCCCCCGCGCCTTCCGCGAGGACTCCGACCTGGCGCTGCGGGTCATGGACACCGGCAGCCGGCTGGTCCGCGGGCAGCGCTGGATCACCCACCCGGTCCGCCCCACCGACCGGTGGGTGAGCGTGCGCGTGCAGGCGGGCAACGCCGACGACGTCCTCATGCGCCGGCTGCACGGCCCGACCTGGCGGCAGCGCGCCGACGCCGCGGTCGGCCGCCGGCCGCGGCACCTCGCCGTCACCGCCGCCGGGCTCGCCGCGCTCGGCCTGGCCGCCGCCCGCCGTCCCCGCGCCGCCGCGGCCGCGGCGCTGGCCTGGGCCGCCGGCACCGCCGAGTTCGCCCGGGCCCGCATCGCGCCCGGCCCGCGCGACCGGGCCGAGGTGACCACCATGGCGCTGACCAGCGCGGCCATCCCGCCGCTGGCCACCTGGCACTTCCTGCGCGGCGCGGTGCGGCACCGCCGCGTGACCCCGTGGCGCGGGCTGCCCGACCTGGTGCTGTTCGACCGCGACGGCACGCTGGTGCACGACTTCCCCTACAACGGCGACCCCGACTGGGTCCGCCCGGTCGACGGCGCCCGCGCGGCGCTGGACGCCCTGCGCGCCCGCGGGGTCCGGGTCGGGGTGGTGAGCAACCAGTCCGGCGTGGCCCGCGGGATCATCACCCGCGACCAGGTGGACGCCTGCATGGCGCGGCTGGCCGAGCTGCTCGGGCCGTTCGACACGCTGCAGGTCTGCCCGCACGGCCCCGAGGACGGCTGCGACTGCCGCAAGCCCGCACCGGGGATGGTCAAGGCGGCGTGCGCCGAGGTCGACGTCGACCCGGCCCGGACCGTCGTGATCGGGGACATCGGCGCCGACGTCGAGGCCGCCGCGGCCGCCGGCGCGAGCGGGGTCCTGGTGCCCACGCCGGTGACCCGCGGGCAGGAGGTCGCCGCGGCACCGCGGGTGGCCGCCACGCTGACCGCCGCGGTCGACGACGTCCTGGCGGGCCGGTGGTGAGGCCCCGCCGGGGCACCGTCCTCGTCGCCCGGCTCGACAACGCCGGCGACGTCCTCCTGCAGGGGCCGCTGGTCCGCGCCGTGGCCGCGGCCGCCGAGCGGGTGGTGTTCCTCGCCGGCCCGGCCGGCGCCGAGGCGGCCGCGCTGCTGCCCGGCGTCGACGAGGTCTGGACCTGGGCCTGCCCGTGGATCCTCGGCGACCCGCCGCCGGTCGACGCCGCCGACCTCTCAGTGCTCACCGAGCGGGTGCGCGCGCTGGCGCCCGACGAGGCGGTGGTCAGCACCTCGTTCCACCAGTCCCCGCTGCCGCTGGCGCTGCTGCTGCGCACCGCCGGCGTGCCCCGGATCTCCGCGACCAGCGTCGACTACCCGGGCTCCCTGCTCGACGTCCGGCACCGGGTCGACGACGACCTGCCCGAGCCCGAGCGGGCGCTGTCGCTGGCCCGCGCGGCCGGCTTCGACCTGCCCGACGGCGACGACGGCCGGCTCGCGGTGCGCCGCCCCCTGCCGCGCACCGGTCACGAGCCCGGCTACGTGGTGCTGCACCCCGGTGCCTCGGTGCCCGCCCGCGCCTGGCCCGCGGAGCGCTGCGCCGAGGCCGTCGAGGCACTCGCCGACGCCGGCCACCGGGTGCTGGTCACCGGCGGGCCGGGGGAGCGGGCGCTCACCGCCGCGGTCGCCGGCACCCGCGGGACCGACCTCGGCGGGGCCACGAGCCTGCCGGAGATGGCCGCGCTGCTCGACGGCGCCGCGGCCGTCGTCGTCGGCAACACCGGCCCCGCGCACCTGGCCGCCGCCGTCGGCACCCCGGTCGTCTCGCTGTTCAGCCCGGTCGTCCCCGCGGTCCGGTGGGCGCCCTACGGCGTCCCGACCGTGCTGCTCGGCGACCAGGACGCGCCCTGCCGCGACACCCGGGCCCGCGTGTGCCCGGTGCCCGGCCACCCCTGCCTCTCGTCGGTGAGCGCCGCCGACGTCGTCGCCGCCGTCGAGAAGGTGATCGCCGCATGAGGGTCCTGGTCTGGCACGTGCACGGCTCCTGGACGACGGCGTTCGTCCAGGGCCCGCACGAGTACCTGGTCCCCGTCACCCCCGACCGGGGGCCCGACGGGCTCGGCCGCGCGCGCACCTGGGACTGGCCGGCGTCGGCCCGCGAGGTGACACCGGAGCAGCTGCGCGACGAGCACGTCGACGTCGTCGTGCTGCAGCGCGTGCGGGACCTGGAGCTGGTCCGCGAGTGGCTGGGCCGCGAGCCCGGCCGGGACCTGCCGGCGGTGTTCCTCGAGCACAACGCCCCGGGCCTGGAGGAGGGCGCCGCGCCGGTGCCGTACACCCGGCACCCGCTGGCCGACCGCGACGACGTCCCGATCGCGCACGTCACCCACTTCAACCGGCTCTTCTACGACAACGGCCGCGCCCCGACGACGGTCGTCGAGCACGGCATCGTCGACCCCGGCGAGCGCTGGACCGGGGAGCTGGCCCGCGCCGCCGTCGTCACCAACGAGCCGGTGCGCCGCGGCCGCACGGTCGGCGCCGACCTGCTGCCCGGGCTCGCCGCCGCCGCGCCGGTCGACGTCTTCGGGATGGGACTGTCCGGGCTGCACGAGCGGTACGGCCTGGACCCGGACCGGGTCGCCCTGCACGACGACCCGCCGCAGGCGGCGATGCACACCGAGCTGGCCCGCCGCCGGGTCTACGTGCACCCCGTCCGCTGGACCTCCCTCGGGCTCTCCCTGCTCGAGGCGATGCACCTGGGCATGCCGGTGGTCGCGCTGGCGGCCACCGAGGTGGTGGAGGCGGTGCCGCCGGGCGCCGGCGTGCTGTCCACCCGGCCCGAGGTGCTGTGGGACGCGGTCCGCACCTACCTGCACGACGAGGACGCCGCCCGGCTGGCCGGCAAGGCGGCGCGCGCCGCCGCGCTGGAGCGGTACGGGCTTCCCCGGTTCCTCTCCGACTGGGACAGCCTGCTCGAGGAGGTCACCCGATGAGGGCGCACCGGGGCACCGGCGCACCGCTGCGCATCGACCTGGTCAGCGAGCACGCCTCGCCGCTGGCGGCCATCGGCGGCGTGGACGCCGGCGGGCAGAACGTGCACGTCGCCGCGCTGGCCGCGGGCCTGGCCGCACGCGGCCACGAGGTCACCGTGCACACCCGCCGCGACGACCCCGACCTGCCCGACGAGGTGCCCACCGCCGACGGCTACGCGGTCAGCCACCTCACCGCGGGCCCGGCCGAGGCGCTGCCCAAGGACGACCTGCTCGGCCACATGCCGGCGCTGGCCGCCGCGCTGCGCGCCCGCTGGGCGGTGCGGCCGCCCGACGTCGTGCACGCCCACTTCTGGATGAGCGGGCTCGCCGCCGTCGAGGCCGCCGGCAGCCTGCTCACGCCGGTGCCGGTGCTGCAGACCTTCCACGCCCTCGGCTCGGTCAAGCGCCGCCACCAGGGCGACGCCGACACCTCCCCGGCCGGGCGGATCGAGCTCGAGCGGGACCTGTGCGCGACGGTCGACCACGTGGTGGCCACCTGCAGCGACGAGGTCTTCGAGCTGCGCCGGCTGGGCCTGTCCCGCGACCGCGTGTCGATCGTCCCGTGCGGCGTCGACACCGCCGTGTTCACCCCGCGCGGCCCGGTGGCGCCCCGCTCGGGCCGGCCGCGGCTGCTGGTGCTCGGCCGGCTGGTGGAGCGCAAGGGCCAGGAGGACGCCGTCCGCGCGCTGGCCGCCGTCCCGGACGCCGAGCTGGTCGTTGTCGGCGGCCCGCCGGCCGGCGCGGTCGACGCCGACCCCGAGGTCCGCCGGCTGCGCGCCGTCGCCGCGGAGGTCGGCGTGGCCGACCGCGTGTGCTTCGCCGGGTCGGTCGCCCGCGCCGACGTGCCCGCCTGGGTGCGCTCGGCCGACGTCGTCCTGGCCGTGCCCTGGTACGAGCCGTTCGGCATCACCCCGCTCGAGGCGATGTCCTGCGGCCGCCCGGTGGTCGCGACGGCCGTGGGCGGGCTGCAGGACTCCGTCGCCGACGGTGTCACCGGCGACCTCGTGCCGCCCCGCGACCCCGCCCGGCTCGGCGAGGTGCTCGCCGCGCTGCTGGCCGACGACGCCCGGCGCGCCGCCTACGGCGCGGCCGGGGTCCGGCGGGCCCGCGCCCGCTACCGGTGGGCCCGCGTGGCCGCCGACACCGAGGCCGTCTACCGGCAGGTCCTGTCCACCCGGCGTCCCGTCGAGGCCGTCCGATGAGCGCCCCTGGAGGTCGCCCCGTGAGTGTCGCTCCCCACCATGCCCACGAGAGCACTGCCGGCGGGGTCGTCTCGCCCGACTCCTGCACGCACCTCACCGGCCGCGACCACGTCGCGTCGCTGCACGCGGCGATGCGCAGCCTGGACGCCTCGGTCGACACCCTCGACCGCTGGGGCCGGCTGCTGGCCGACGTGCTGTGCGGGGAGTCCCGCGGGCGGCTGTTGGCGGCCGGCAACGGGGGGAGCGCCGCGCAGGCGCAGCACCTCACCGCCGAGCTGGTGGGCCGCTACCGCGCCGACCGGCCGCCGTTCTCCGCGATCTGCCTGACCGCGGAGACCTCCTCGCTCACCGCGATCGCCAACGACTACCCGGCCGACGAGCTGTTCGCCCGCCAGGTCGAGGCGCACGGCCGCGCCGGCGACGTCCTGGTGCTGCTGTCCACCTCCGGCCGCAGCCCGAACGCCGTCGCCGCCGCCCGCCGGGCCCGCGAGTGCGGCATCACCGTCCTGTCGATCACCGGCCCCGCGCCGAACCCGCTGGCCGCGGCGTCGGACGAGGCGGTCTGCATCGACTCCCCGTGGACGGCGACCGTGCAGGAGTGCCACCTGGTCGCGCTGCACCTGCTGTGCGCCGCCTTCGACGCCGCGGTGCTGGCCGAGCCCGCCCGGGTCCCGCAGACCCGGCTCGGGGTGGCCCGGTGAAGCCGCTGGTGGTCGTCGGCGACGCGCTGCTCGACGTCGACCTGGTCGGCACCGCGTCCCGGCTGACCCCCGACGCGCCGGTGCCGGTGGTCGAGGACCTGGAGACCCGCGAGCGCCCCGGTGGTGCGGCGCTGGCGGCGGTGGTCGCCGCCCAGGCCACGGACCGCGAGGTCGTGCTGGTCGCCCCGCTCGCCGACGACGACGGCGCGGCCCGGCTGCGCGCGCTGCTGGCCGGGCGGGTGCGGCTGGTCGCCGTCCCGGCCACCGGCGGCACCGCGGTCAAGCGGCGGGTGCGCGTGGGCGACCACTCCGTCGTGCGGCTGGACAGCGGCGCGCCCACCGTCACCCTCGGCGAGCTGCCCGAGGAGGCGCGCGCGGCCGTCCGCGACGCCGCCGCGGTGCTGGTCGCCGACTACGGCCGTGGCACCACCGCCGACCCCGCCGTCCGGGCGCTGCTGGCCGAGGCCGGCGGGCCGGTCGTCTGGGACCCGCACCCGCGGGGTGCCGACCCGGTGCCGTCGGTCCGGCTGGTCACGCCCAACGGCTCCGAGGCCGCCCGCGTGGCCGCGGACGTGCCCGCCGACGGCGACGGCCTGGCCGCCGTCGGGGCGCGGGCCGAGGCGCTGATCCGGCACTGGGGCGTGGGCGCGGTCGTGGTGACCCTCGGCGCCCGCGGCGCGCTGCTGTCCTACGGCGAGGGCGCGCCGATGGTGGTGCCCGCCGTGCCGGTGACCGGCGGCGACCCGTGCGGCGCCGGCGACTCCTTCGCCGCCGCCGCGGCGCTGGCCCTCGCCGACGGCGCGGTGACCGGGGAGGCGGTGGCCGCGGCGGTCTCGTTCGCCGGCCGGTTCGTCGCCGCGGGCGGGGCCTCGGCGTGGGACGCCGCCGCGGTGCCCGAGCCGAACGTGGCCGCCGAGGACGACGTGTCCGCCCTGCTCGCCCGCGTGCGCGCCACCGGCGGCACCGTGGTGGCCACCGGCGGCTGCTTTGACCTGCTGCACGCCGGGCACGTGGCCACGCTGCGCGCCGCCCGCGGGCTCGGCGACTGCCTGGTCGTGTGCATCAACTCCGACGACTCGGTGCGCCGGCTCAAGGGCCCCTCCCGGCCGCTGGTGACCGCCGCCGACCGCGCGCGGGTGCTCGAGGCGCTGGCGTTCGTCGACGCCGTCGTGGTGTTCGACGAGGACACCCCCGCCGAGGTGCTCGACCGGCTGCGGCCCGACGTCTGGGCCAAGGGCGGCGACTACGCCGGCGCCGACCTGCCCGAGGCGGCGGTGCTGCGGCGGTGGGGCGGCCAGGCCGTCGTCCTGCCCTACCTGGACGGCCACTCGACCACCGCCCTGGTCGAGCGCTCCCGGGTCTGAGTGGTGCACCTCCGCGGACGTGCACGGCCGGTGGCCGTCGTCCTGCGGCCGCTGGGGCTCGGGGACCTGCTCACCGGCGTCCCGGCGATCCGGGCGGTGCGGGCGGCCGTGCCGGACCACCGGCTGGTCCTGGCGACGACGTCCGCGCTGGCGCCGCTGGCCGGGCTGGTGGACGCCGTCGACGAGGTGCTGCCCGCCCGCGAGCTCGAGCCGCTGGACTGGTCCGGGCCGCCGCCGGAGCTCGCCGTCGACCTGCACGGCAAGGGGCCGGCCTCGCACGTCGTCGTCGCGGACCTGCACCCCGGGCGGCTGCTGACCTTCGCCAGCCCCGGCTACCCCGGCCCCACCTGGTATCCCGACGAGCACGAGGTCCGGCGTTGGTGCCGGCTGGTGGCCGAGGGCCTCGGTGTGGACGCGGACCCCGACGCGCTCGACCTCGCCGTCCCGGCCGTACCCCCCGCGGTGGCCGGCGCCGCGCTCGTGCACCCGGGCGCGGCGTTCCCCGGCCGCCGTTGGCCGGCCGAGCGGTTCGCCGCGGTCGCCCGGTGGCTCGCCGACGCCGGGCACGACGTCCGCGTCACCGGCGGCCCGGCCGAGCGCGAGCTGGCCTGCGCCGTGGCGCGCGGGGCCGGACTGTCCGACCACGCGGTGCTCGCCGGGCGCACCTCCACCCTGGAGCTCGCCGCCACGGTCGCCGCGGCGGGGGTGGTGGTCAGCGGCGACACCGGCGTCGCGCACCTGGCCACCGCCTACCGCCGGCCGTCGGTGGTGCTGTTCGGCCCGGTGTCCCCGGCGCTGTGGGGACCGCCGCCGCGACCGCAGCACGTCGTCCTCTGGCACGGCGACGGCACCGGCGACCCGTGGGCCACCGAGCTGGACCCCGCCCTCGCGCGGGTCACCGTCGGCGAGGTCACCGCCGCGCTGGAGCGGCTCGGTCCCTACCTCTGACGCAGCGCGTCGAAGAGGACGCCCTGCAGGTCGTTGGGGTCGACGGCGGAGTAGGCGGCGCCGCCGGTGGCCTGCGCGATCTGCTCGAGCGCCGCGACGTCGGCGTCCGGGCCCAGCGCGACGCCGATGACCTTCACCGGCCGCTGCGGGTCGGCCTCGTCCTGCAGCGTCTGCACCAGCCGGTCCAGCGCGATGCCCGACGAGTCCTCGTTGGTGCCGTCGGTGACCAGGACGACGCTGCTCACCGCGTTGGGGTCGTACTGCTCCCGCGCCGCGCGGACGGCGGCCAGCGCGGTGTCGAACAGGCCGGTGCCGCCGGGGGTCAGCCGATCGGGGAGGGTGTCGAGCTGCTCGTCGAGCGCGTCGCGCTGCGTGCCGCCGTCGACCTCCTCGTCGAGGGTGCGGATCGGCGCGAGCTCCACCCAGTCCTGCTCGCCCTGCAGCTGGAAGGCGAACACCCACAGCCCGATCGACGAGGTGCCGGGGATGAGGGTCAGGGCGCTCTTGGCGGCGTCCCGGGCGAGCGTGGCGCGGGTGCCGTCGCCGGCGGGGGCCTCCATCGACTGGGACACGTCGATGACGGTGAGCAGCCGCGACGGCGCGGCGAGCCGGGCGAGCTCGGCCAGCAGGCCCTGCACCTGCTCGGCGTCGACCGGCAGCACCTCGGGCGCCTGCTCCTGCACGCCGGGGCCGGGGTCGGTCGGCGCGGTCCCGTCCGCGTCGCGGAAGCCGGCGGCGAGGACGGCGGTGCGCGCGGCCTCCGACGTCAGCGCCCGGACGACGGCGTCCACGGCGGCGCGGTCGTCGTCGCCGGGGGAGCCCACCCGCAGCACCGGGTAGTCCAGCTCGGGCGAGCCCTCGGCCGGGTAGACCGCGACCAGCTGCGGGTCCTCGGCGCCGCGGTTGACGCTGATGACCTCCTGCTCGCTCACCGGGACCAGCGGCGACCCGGGGTCGCCGGACCGCGCCGCGGCCAGGGCGTCGGCGGGGCTGACGGCCGGCCCGCGGCGGGCGGCCAGGACCGCCTGGACGACGGCGTTGTCCGCGGCGTCCCCGCCGCCGAGGGAGGAGCGGACGGCGGCCAGCGCGGCGACGCCCTCGGCGCTGGCGGCGAGGTCCGGGACGGCGACCGGGCGGGCGCCGGACAGCGCCTGGCTCCACTGCGGCGCCTGCGCGCTCCAGCCGAGCTCGTCGGCGGCGGCCCGGCTGGTGCCCAGCACGACCGGCGAGGTGGCCATGGAGCCGGACGGGTCCAGCGGCGCGTCGCCGGCCCGCACCGCCCACAGCGAGCTGTCGGGCACCCAGACCTGGGGCAGCGCGGAGCCCTCGAGGGCGGAGAGGTCCCCGACGGTCTGCAGCGGCTCCTGGGCGGTGACCTCGGCCGCCGCGCACGCGCCGCCGCCGAGGTCCTGGGGCCCGGCGAGGAGGTCCTGGGCGACGTCGCCGAGCTCGGGGGCGACGGTCACCCGGACGGTGCGGGTGGTCTCGCACCCGTCACCGCTGCCCGAGCCGGCCAGCCACCACACCACGCCGCCGGCGACGAGGGCCACCACGACCAGGGCCACGACCAGCGCGACGGGTGCGGGGCGCTGCACACGGCGCATGGAACTGGTGTCGGCGTGGCGGCCCATCGATGTCTCTCCGTCAGTGTCCGGTTCCTCGGCGTGCCCCCCAGCCGCCCGACCCAATGTAAACGTGAATCAGGACACGGAGGAGGGGCCCCGCGGAGAAGTGGCCCAGGACACCCGGCGGGCTCAGCCGGCGCGCAGCGCGGCGGCCTCCCGCTGCTCGGCGAACCAGGCCACCGTGCGGCGCAGGCCCTCCTCGGAGGGGACCGTGGGCCGCCAGCCGAGCAGCTCCTCGGCCCGGCGGGTGTCGGGCCGGCGGACCTTCGGGTCGTCGACGGGCAGGTCGATGTACTCGATCCCCGACGACGACCCGGTGAGCTCGACGATCCACTGCGCCAGCCGCAGCATCGACAGCTCGTCGGGGTTGCCGATGTTCACCGGGCCGGGCTGGTCCGAGCAGGCCAGCGCGAGGATGCCGCGGACGGTGTCGTCGACGTAGCAGATCGAGCGGGTCTGCGAGCCGTCGCCGGCCACGGTCAGCGGCCGCCCGGCCAGCGCCTGGCCGACGAAGGCGGGGATGGCCCGGCCGTCGTCGGGGCGCATGCGGGGCCCGTAGGTGTTGAAGATCCGCACGATGGCGGTGTCGGTGCCCTTGGAGGTGCGGTAGGCGGTGGTCATCGCCTCGCTGAACCGCTTGGCCTCGTCGTAGACGCCGCGCGGGCCCACCGGGTTGACGTTGCCCCAGTACTCCTCGGGCTGGGGGTGCACCAGCGGGTCGCCGTAGACCTCGGAGGTGGAGGCCAGCACGTAGCGGGCGCCCTTCTCGTGGGCCAGGCCCAGGGTGTGCAGGGTGCCCAGGCTGCCGACCTTGAGCGTCTCGATCGGCATCCTCAGGTAGTCCAGGGGGCTCGCCGGCGAGGCGAAGTGCAGCACCAGGTCGACGGGGCCGGGGACGTGCACGAAGTCGGTGACGTCGCAGCGCACCAGGCGGAAGCCCGGGTGCTCCATCAGGTGGACGACGTTCTCGGGCGAGCCGGTGAGGAAGTTGTCGAGGCACACGACCTCGACGCCGCGGTCGAGCAGGTGCTCGCACAGGTGGGAGCCGAGGAACCCGGCCCCGCCGGTCACCACCGCCCGCCGGATCGTCCGCGCCGCGTGCACCATGCCGTGCTCCTCGTCTCGCCGTCGTCCCCGGACAGGGGTCTGCGCGGAGCCCTACCCGGAGGTCAACTGCCGACACTTCGGGAGCTGAGTGTTCTCGCGAGGTCACCCGGGACGGCGAACGGGCCGCCGACCCGGAGGGGTCGACGGCCCGTTCGTCGTGCGGGGAGTCCTAGTTGATCGGCTCCTCGTCCGGGATGCCGTTCTCCGGCGGGCCGGCCGGCTCGTCACCGAGCTCCTCGATCTCTGCGTCGCCGTTGTCGGTGACCAGGACCGGGGTGAGGTCCTCGGAACCCTGGCCGGCGATCCGGCTGACCAGCATGCCGCTGAAGCCGGCGTGCTTGTCCTCCGAGTAACGGAACGGCGTGAAGCCCGGGCCCTCCCACTCGGAGCCGGCCTGCTCGACGGCGGCGACGAGGTCGTCACGCGTCGGGTTCTGGCCGGCGGCCTGCAGGGCCTGGACCATCGTGTAGGCCTGCGACATGCCGTAGATGCGGAAGTTGGAGAGCTCGCCCTCCTGGCCGTGCTCGTCCCACACCCGCTGCCACAGCTGCACCCACGGGTTGTCAGGGGCGTCGAGGCCGGGGATGTACTCCGTGGTCAGGGCGCCGTCGAGCAGGCTGGCGTCGCTGACCTGGCCCTCGGAGAAGCGAGCCAGCAGCGAGCCGACCAGCGCCGGGTCCGAGCCGACGTTCGAGTAGAACCACTGCGGGTCGTAACCCAGCTGGAGCGCGGTCAGCTGGGACAGCGCCGTCCACGTGGGTGTGTTGAACCCCAGGACGAGGTCCGCCCCGGCGGCCTGCAGGGCCGAGATCTGCGGACGGACGTCGGTCTGGCCGGGGACGTAGGTCTCCTCGGCGACGATCTGGTCCTCGAGGAACTGGCGGGCACCGGCGGCCCCGTCCTCGCCGAAGTCGTCACCCTGGAGGAAGAGGCCGACCTTCGCGTCGGGGAAGTTCTCGGCCACGTACTGGCCGATGATCTTGCCCTCGATCTCGTAGTCGGGCTGCCAGCCGAAGGTGTACGGCTTCTCCTCGGGGTCGTCCCACAGTCGTGAGCCCGACGACACGAACAGGTCGGGGACGCCCTCGCTGTTGAGGAAGTCGGTGACGGCGTTGTGGGTCGGCGTGCCCAGACCCGACATGAGCGCGAACACCTCGTCCTCGAGGACGAGCTGGTTCACGACCTGGCTGGTGTTGGTGGGGTTGTAGGCGTCGTCGCGGTAGACGAACTCGATCTGCCGGCCGTTGACACCGCCGTTGGCGTTGACGTACTCGAAGTACGCCTCGACCCCACTCGGGATCTCGCTGTAGCCAGGGGCGGCCGGACCGGTCAGCGGGTAGTGCGCACCCAGCTTGATCGAGTCCTCGGTGATGCCGATGTCCGAGGCCTCGTTCCCCTCGCTGCCGCCGCCACCGCCTTCACCGGAGTCACCGCCGCCACAGGCGGCCAGGGTGGTGGCGACGGTCGCCGCGGCGACGATGCCGACGAGGCGTCGTGAGGATCGTGTCAAGGGTTCTCCTCTGGAGGGACCCGGGCGCCTGTGCCCGGGGGTCTTGTGGGGGTGGGGAAGTCGAGATGCGGCCGCTGGCCGGGTCGGGGGACAGCCGTCGGGTCCCGGCTCGTCACCCCCTGGCGCGGGCGGCGGTCCGCCGCGCGCGCTGCTTCATCCAGGCCAGCCGGACGGACCCGACCAGGCCCGCGGGGGCGAAGAGCATGACCAGCACGAGGATCACGCCGTAGACGACGTAGGAGATCTCGGCGGCCTGGGCGGCGTCCATGTCCAGGGACTCGCCGATGTCCCGCAGGTAGCGCGGCAGGAAGACCAGCAGGGCCGAGCCGATCAGCGCGCCGAAGAGGCTGCCCAGCCCGCCGATGACGATCGCGGTCAGCAGGGACAGGGACAGGACGATGGTGAACGCCGTCGGCGCGGTGAGTCGGACGACGAGGGCGAGCACGGCGCCGGCCAGGCCCGCACAGGCGGCGCTGACCACGAACGCGGTCACCCGCCAGGCGCCCAGGTTGATGCCGGCCAGCTCGGCGGCGACCTCCTGGTCGCGCACCGCACGCCAGGTGCGCCCGACCCGGCTGCGCATGAGGTTCGCCAGCAGGAAGAAGGTGATCAGCAGGCAGGCGACGGCGATGTAGGCGATCCACTTCACGCCCGAGGCCGAGTTGCCCGACAGGGTGCGGATCGTCTCGACGAACCAGTCCGGCCGGTCCGGGGTGGAGACCGTCAGGCCCTGCTCGCCGCCCAGGGTGCTCTTGAAGTACAGCGCGAGACCGGGCAGGCCGACGGCGAGCGCGAGCGTCGCGCCGGCCAGGTAGGGGCCGTGCAGGCGGGCCGCGGCGACGCCGACGATCGCGCCGACGATCGAGGTGAGCGCGATCGCGGCGAGGAAGATGACGGCCAGCGGCAGCGGCTCCTCGGCGTCGAGCAGCAGCGCGGTGGTGTAGCCGCCCACCGCCATGAGCGCCCCGTGGCCCAGCGAGATCTGCCCGTTGAGGCCGGTGAGCAGGGTCAGGCCACCTGCGGCGATGGCGTAGAAGGCCACGTAGCCGATCTGCGCGTTGAAGCCGAGGTCGGTGGACTCGAGCAGCAGCACTGCACCGACGGCACAGAGGACCAGGACGAGCAGGTGCCGCAGCAGCGTGTTGCGCGGCAGGAACGTGCGCCCGCCGGTGGCCTGGGCGGAGCTGGCGTCGGCCGCGGCGGTGGCGAGCGACGGCGCGTCGGAGGACGCGGCGCCGGGCTGCGCGGGGGAGGCGGGGGTCTGCAGGTCGCTCATGGCGGTCACGCCCTCCGCGTCTGGGTCGTCGAGAAGAGGCCGCCGGGTCGCACGAGCAGGACCACCACGAGGATGACCAGGGCCGCGATGCCGACGAGGGTCTCGTCGAGGTAGCCGCGGACGTAGCTCAGCAGCAGGCCGAGCAACAGCCCCCCGACGACGGCCCCGACGGGCGAGTCCAGCCCGCCGAGGACCGCGGCGACGAAGCCGAAGACGATCAGCGAGTCCATGAAGGTCGGCGACACGAAGGCCGTCTCGGCTGCGATGAGCATGCCGGCGAGCGACCCGACGACGGCGGCCAGCGCCCAGCCGAGGGTGAGCATCCGGCCGACCCGCACGCCGAGCAGCCGGGCGACCTCCTGGCCGAAGGCGGAGGCGCGCATGGCCAGGCCGACACGGGTGAACCGGAACAGGGCGGTGAGCCCGACCATCACCAGCAGGACCGCGAGGAGCGTGTAGACCGTGTTGGGGCTGAGCGCCAGGGTGAAGTCGCCGACCTTGAAGCCGATGTTCGAGAACGGCGGCACGAACGCCCGCTGGTTGACGCCGAACAGGACCGAGATCAGCGCCTGGATCGCGATGAACAGACCGAGGGTGACGATGACCGCGTTGAGCTCCGGCCCGCCCTCGACCGGGCGGATGACGACGCGCTCGACGACCGCGCCGATGACCAGGCCGGCCAGCAGGGCGACCACGAAGCCGACCCAGTAGGACTGGCCGGACTCGATGAGGGAGAGCGCGATGAACGTCGTGAGCGCGGCCATCGCGCCCTGCGCGAAGTTGACGATCCGGGTGGACCGCCAGATGAGCACGAGGGCGAGGGCGAACGCCGCGTAGACCGAGCCGGTGATCACCCCGCCGAGGGTGAGGTTGACGAACTCTTGCACGTGGGGACTGCCTTCCTGGGCGTGCGGAGCGGGGGCTAGAAGCCGAGGTAGGCGTGCCGGAGGTCCTCGTCGCCGGCGAGCCGGGCGGCGTCGTCGGTGACCACGACCCGGCCCAGGTTCAGCACGACGCCGGTGTCGGCCACCGACAGCGCGCTGCGCGCGTTCTGCTCGACGAGCAGCACCGACAGGCCCTCGGTGTCGACCAGGTGGCGCACCAGGCCGAAGATCTGCGCCACGATCCGCGGGGCCAGGCCCAGGGACGGCTCGTCGAGCAGCAGGACCTTCGGCCGGGCCAGCAGCGCGCGGCCGATGACGAGCATCTGCCGCTCACCGCCGGACAGCGTGTGCGCCGTCTGGTTGCGCCGTTCCCGGATCCGCGGGAAGAGGTCGTAGACGCGCTCGAACTCGTCCTGCGCGACCTTGCCGCGGAACAGCGAGCCGACCCGCAGGTTCTCGTCCACGGTGAGCTCGGCGATGACGCCGCGGCCCTCGGGCACGTGCGCCATGCCCTTGGTGACCATGGCCTCGACCGGGTCGCGGGTGACGTCCTCGCCGTTGAGGGTCACCCGGCCGGCGGTGGGCCGGACCAGGCCGCTGATCGTGCGCAGCAGCGTCGTCTTGCCCGCGCCGTTGGCCCCGAGCACCGCGGTGATCCGGCCCTGCTCGGCGCGCAGGGTCACGCCGTCGAGCGCCTTGACCGGACCGTAGGAGGCCGACAGGCCCTCGACCTCGAGGACGGCGGTGGTGGTCGCCGCGCCGCCCGCGGGGGCCGCCGCGCCCTTGGTCAGGCCGGTCCCGGCGGTGCTGCCGGCAGTGCCCGCCGCCGTGCTGCCGTGCGCCTCAGCCACGGGTCGTCCCCCCGTCGGTCGCGGCCAGCTCGCTGGCGTCGGTCGTGTCGTCGACGGCGTCGCCGAGGTAGGCCTCGGTGACCGCCGGGTCGTTCTGCACCTGCTCCGGGGTGCCGGCGGCGATCAGCTGGCCGGAGTCCAGGACGGTGATCTGGTCGCACACCCGCATGACCAGGTCCATGTGGTGCTCGACCAGCAGGACGCTCATCCGGCCGCTCAGGTGCTGGATGAGCTCGCCCAGCTCGTGCATCTCGTCCTCGCTGAGGCCGGAGGCCGGCTCGTCGAGCAGCAGCAGCTCGGGCTCGGCGACCAGCGCGCGGGCCAGCGCGACCCGCTTCTGCACCGGGTACGGGAGGCTGCCGGGGTAGCGGCCGGCGTAGCCCTCGGCGTCGAGCTCGGTGAGGGCGGCCGTGGCCCGCTCGCGCAGCCGGGCGTCGTCCTTGTCGGAGGTCGGGATCGCGAACAGCGCGGAGAAGAAGCCGGCGCGGGCGTGCTTGTGCGCGCCGACCATCACGTTCTCGAGCACCGTCAGGCCGGGGAACAGGCCCACGCCCTGCAGGGTGCGGGCGATGCCGAGCTTCGCGAGCTGGTTCGGCCGCAGCCGCCGCAGCTCCTGGCCGCGCCACACGATCCGGCCCTCGGTGGCGCGGACCAGCCCGCAGGCCACGTTGAACATCGTCGTCTTGCCGGCGCCGTTGGGGCCGATGAGCCCGTGCACCTGACCCGGCTCGACGGTCAGCGACACGTCGGTGAGGGCCTTCACGCCGCCGAAGGCGACGCTGATCCCGGTCATCTCGAGCCGGGCGGTGGGCGATCGGTCCTGGTGCCGGGTGCTGCTGCCTGTGGTTTCCGGCGGCTGCGCCAAGGTGCCCACGTCTCCTCTGCGTCGGGGAGGTCGCCGCGCTGCCGACCGCCGCCCGAGGGGCGACGATTGGGTCACGGCTACGTCCGTTTGACTCTGCTGGCCGGTGAGGACCGTCACAATGGGCGCACCGCACAGTGATCGGTGGCACGTGTTGTGCTCTGTGCGATGAACACAGGAGGTGAGCGCGTGCGGACTGCCCCCTGGGGTGTGGAGGAGCGCCTCGCCGAACTGGTCCCGGCGCTGCTGGACCGGCTCGACGAGCTGACCGACCGGATGGTGGAGGTCCTGGTCGAGACCGAGCCCGCCTACCGCGAGGCCCTGGTCGGGGGCGACCAGCAGATGCGCGCGACGCTGCGGCGCAACCTCGAGGTCGGCGTCCGCGGCCTGCGGCCCGACGTCCCCGCGGCCTACCACCAGAGCCACGCGGAGGGGGCCCGCGCCGTCGGCCGGCTGCGGGCCGCGCAGGGCATCCCGCTGGAGGCCGTGCTGCGCGCCTACCGGCTCGGCGGCCAGATCACCTGGGAGGCGCTGGTCGCGCTGTCCCGCCAGGGCGACCGGCACGACGACGGGCTGCTGCTCGAGGTCGCGGGCTCGCTGTGGCGCACCAACGACCGCGGCTGCAGTGCCGCCGCGGAGGGCTACCGGGACGAGGAGCGGCGCCGCTCGGGTCTCGACGCCGCCGAGCGCCAGCGGCTGCTCGACGGGCTGCTCGACGGCCGCGGCGGCGACCCGGCCTACGCCCGCACCGCCGCCGACCTGCTGTCGGTGCCGCTGGCCGGCCGGCTGGTGGTCGTCGTCGCGCCGGCCGGCGAGGAGGGGAACGCGTTCCTCGACCCGACGTCGGCGCTGCTCAAGCGCGGCATCCGCTCGGCGTGGGCCACCCGGTCGCAGGCCGCGGTCGGCGTGGTGGCGATGGGGACCCGCCGGCTGCCGGAGCTGCTGGCCTGGCTCGGCGCCGTGGCCACCGGGCCGGTCGGGGTGTCCTCCGTCGTCGAGGGCGCGGCGGCCGTGGCCGGCGCGTACCGGCTGGCCGAGACCGCCGCGCGCACCCTGCCCGAGGACGCCGCCCGGGTGGTCACCATCGACGACCGGCTGCCCGAGGCGCTGCTGAGCAACTCCCCGGAGATCGCCTCGCGGCTGGTCGGCCAGACCCTCGGCCGGCTGCTCGAGCTGCCCGGGGACGAGCGCGAGGTGCTGCTGGAGACGCTGTCGGCCTTCCTCGACGCCGACGGCTCACCGACGCGCGCGGCCGACCTCCTGTACTGCCACCGCAACACGGTCATGCACCGGCTGCGGCGGATCGAGTCGGTGACCGGCCGCAAGCTCACCGACCCGCGGGCCCGGCTGCTGTGGCAGCTGGCCCTGTTGGGCACCGGCCACCACGACGCCGGGCACCGCCGGCCGGTCCGCGACTCCGCCTAGCGACGTGCTGGAACGGCCCCCTCGCAGGGGCCCGCCGCGAGCCTGCGAGCGGTGGGGGCGAGGGGTCCTTCGCCTACTGCAGGTAGCCCTCGACCTCGGACCTCGGGCGCACCTCGGCCGTGTCCGGGTCCTCGTCGTACTGCCGCTTGGCGTCCCGCTGGCGGACCAGGTCCCAGAGCTGGTCCCGCTCCTCCTCGACCTGACGGAGCCGGGTGCGCTGCTCGGCGGTGTGGTCCCCGCTCTCGCGGAGCCGGTGCTCCTCCTCGACCAGTGCGTCGATGCGGCTGCGGATCTCGCTGTCGTCCATGCCCGCCACTCTGCCCGAGGTCCCGCCGGCGTAACCGGTCAGCGCTCGGGGACCCAGCCCTCGACGAACGCGGCCAGCCGCCGGGTCACCGCGCCGCCGGCCCGGCCCAGGGCCAGCAGCGCCACCCGGTCCAGCGGGACGCGGACCGCCCGGCGCCCGGGGACCGGGCTGCGCACCGCGTGCCCGGCGGCGACCAGCTCCGGCCACGGGCGGTCCAGCTGCGCGCGCACCCGCGCCAGCGCGGCGGCCGTCGGCCCGGCGTTGCCCTCGACCATCGCGGTGACGAACGCCGGGTCGCTGCCGGCCACCCGGGTGCCGTCGCGGAAGCTGCCGGCCGCCAGCGCGAGGGCCAGCCGGCCCGCCTCGCCCGCGGCGGCGGCGAGCGCGGCGGCCAGCAGGTGGGGCACGTGGCTGACCGCGGCGACGGCGTCGTCGTGCTCGGCGGCGGTCACCGGCACCACCTCGGCGCCGGCGTCGAGGGCCACCTCGGCGGCGCGGAGCCAGCGCGGCAGCTCGGTCCCCGGCTCCAGGCACAGCGCCCAGCGCGCGCCGCGGAACAGGCCGGGGTCGGTCGCCCCGTGCCCGGACCGCTCGGTCCCGGCCATCGGGTGCCCGCCGACGAACCGGCCGCCGAGCGCCGCCCCCACCGCGGCGAGCACCGGGACCTTCACCGAGCCCAGGTCGGTGACGGTCGCGGCAGGGTCGACGTCGAGTCCGTCGAGGGCCGTGGCCATCGCCGGCAGGGGGACGGCGAGGACGACGACGCCGCCGAGCTCGCGGGTGACCCGCACGCCGCGGGCCGCGGCCGCCTCGCGCGCGGCCGGGTCGACGTCCCACCCGGACACGTCGCGGCCGGCGGCGACCAGCGCGGCCGCCAGGGACCCGCCCAGCTGCCCCAGGCCCACCACCCCGACCGGCGGCGCCGGCATCGTCGGGACCGGGAGGCTCATGCCGGCGCCCCCCAGGGCCGGTCGGTGCGGAAGACGCGGGCGAGCGCGGTGGCCACCAGCCGGCCGTCCTCCCCGCGGGCGTCGATCCGGTAGACGGCGGTGCGGCCGCCGCGGTGCAGCTCGCTGCCCTCGGCCACCAGCCGCTCCCCGGGCCGGCCCGCGACCAGGAACTCGGTGTGCACGTCCTGCGCGACGGCCACCGTGCCGTGGCTGTTGCTCACCGCCGCGTGGACGACGTCGAGCAGCGCCATCGTCGCGCCGCCGTGCGCGGTGCCGACGGCGTTGAGCAGCCGCGGGCCGACGGTCATGGCCGCCCGCGCGTACCCCGGCCGCACCTCCTCGAGCTCGATGCCGAGCAGTTCCGCGAGCGGGTCGGCGGCCAGCTGCGCGAACAGCGCGGCGTCGACCTCGGCTCCGTCGGAGGTGGCGGGATCGGCCATGATCAGAGGCTATGCCGCACTCCCCGCGCTCCCGGCCTCCGGCATGACCCCGCGGTCGTTCCTCCTGTCGCAGGAGGTGTCGGACTACGTGCGGGCCAGCTCCGAGCCCCTGGACGAGGTGGCCGCCGCGCTGGTCGCCGAGACCGCCGCGCTGGCCGACCGGGGCGAGGTCCCGGCCACCTTCCAGATCGCCGTCGAGCAGGGCGTGCTCATGCGGCTGCTCACCGCCGCGCTCGGCGTCCGCCGGGCGGTCGAGATCGGCACCTTCACCGGGTTCTCCGCCCTGTGCATCGCCCGCGGCCTGGCCGAGGGCGGCTCGCTGCTGTGCCTGGACCGCAGCGAGGAGTGGACGGCGATCGCCCGCCGGTACTGGGAGCGGGCCGGCGTCGCCGACCGGGTGGAGCTGCGGCTGGGGGAGGCGCTGGACCTGCTGCGGGCGGTGCCCGCCGAGCCGGTGTTCGACCTGGCCTTCGTCGACGCGGACAAGGGCGGCTACCCCGCCTACGTCGAGGAGCTGCACCCGCGGATGCGGCCCGGCGGTGTCGTGCTGCTGGACAACACCCTGCGCAACGGCCGCGTGCTGGCGCCCGAGAACGACGAGGACCGCGTGCTGGCCGACCTCAACGCCGCGCTGGCCACCGACCCCCGCTTCGAGACCGTGCTGCTGCCGCTGGCCGACGGCCTGACCGTGCTGCGGGTCCGGTGAGCGCCCCGGAGACGGCCGCCCCGCCGAGCTGGGCGGTGCGGGTCGCCCGCCGCGGCGGCCGCTGGCGGGTGGAGCTGCTGGCCGCCGACGCCTCCGACGAGCTGCCGGTCCTCGAGCGGGCGCTGGGCGACCCCGGTGCGGAGGAGTGGCCGGGGCCGTTCGTCGTCGTCGTCGACTCGCGGCTGTACTTCGTCGTGCTCCGGCACGGCCCCGGGGGCATGGTGCGGGCACTGATCTCGGACGCGACCATGCAGGAGTGGGTGCTCGGCGCCGAGGTGGTCGAGCGCTACGGGATCGCCGTCGACGAGGACGGCGCCTTCGACGACGACGAGACCGGATGGCCGGGAGGGGACCTGGACGTGTTCGCCGACGACGGACTGCCCGCGGACGAGCTGCGGCCGATCGTGACCGCCGACGACCTGTGGGCCGACGAGATGGTCGCGCGGATCGCCACCCGGCTGGGCTTCGCCGACGAGCTGGCCGCGGCGGTGGGGGCGTGAGCGCGACCGCGACCGCCGTCGTGTTCGACCTCGGCGGGGTCATCACCGAGAGCCCGATGCTCGCCTTCGCCGCCTACGAGGCCGAGGCCGGCCTGCCCGAGGGCCTGATCCGGCGGCTCAACAGCACCGACCCGGACACCAACGCCTGGGCCCGGTACGAGCGCAACGAGCTCGACGTCGAGGGGTTCGTCGACACCTTCGAGGCCGAGGCGCTGGCCGCCGGCCACCGGGTGGACGCCCGGCGGGTGCTGGCCGCGCTGTCCGGGGAGATCCGCCCGGAGATGGTGGAGGCGGTGCGGACGCTGCGGGCCGCGGGCCTGCCGCTGGGGATGCTGTCGAACAACGTCGCGCCGATGGAGCGCACCGGGCGGCTGGCCGAGCTGCTCGACCTCTTCGACGCCGTCGTCGAGTCCTCGATCGAGGGCGTGCGCAAGCCCGAGCCGGAGATCTACCGGCGGGCGCTGACCCGGCTGAACGAGGCCACCGGCCGCGACCTCGCGTTCTCCGACTGCGCCTACCTCGACGACCTGGGCATCAACCTCAAGCCGGCCCGGGCGCTGGGCATGCACACGATCAAGGTCGCCGACCCCGCGACCGCGCTCGCCGAGCTGTCCGCGCTGGTCGGCCTCCCGCTGGCCGGCGCCCGGACGTGACCGCCCCCGCCGGCGTCCTGCCCGACGACGTCGTCGACGCGGCGATGGTCCGCGCGCTGCAGCTCGCCGTCGCCGCGCAGGAGTGGGGCGACACCCCGATCGGCGCCGTCGTCCTGGGACCGGACGGCGCGGTGCTCGCCGAGGCGGCCAACGAGCGCGAGAAGCGGGGCGACCCGACGGCGCACGCCGAGGTGCTCGCGCTGCGCGCCGCGGCCGCGGTGCACGGGGACGGCTGGCGGCTGACCGGCGCGACGCTCGTCGTCACGCTGGAGCCGTGCACGATGTGCGCCGGCGCCAGCGTGCTGGCCCGGGTGACGCGCGTCGTCTACGGCGCCGACGACCCCAAGGCCGGTGCCGCCGGGTCGCTGTGGGACGTGGTCCGGGACCGCCGGCTCAACCACCGGCCGCAGGTCACCGGCGGGGTCCGGGCCGAGGAGA
Organism: Geodermatophilus sp. SYSU D01036; assembly: GCF_054050435.1. Classification (NCBI taxonomy): domain Bacteria; kingdom Bacillati; phylum Actinomycetota; class Actinomycetes; order Geodermatophilales; family Geodermatophilaceae; genus Geodermatophilus; species Geodermatophilus sp. SYSU D01036. The sequence continues at coordinate 296,066 of NZ_JBJGZJ010000003.1, forward strand.
GCGCGACACTCCTACGTGCGTTCTTCCGCCGGAAGCGGGCCCTGTAGTCTCTTCGGCGGTGGCGTGTCCGAGCGGCCGAAGGAGCACGCCTCGAAAGCGTGTGAGGTGCAAGCCTCCGTGGGTTCAAATCCCACCGCCACCGCCAGCAGGATCCGACGGCGGCGCCCCGCGACGGGGCGCCGCCGTCGTCGTCTCCCGGGTCAGGGTCTCCGGGTCAGGCCACGACGTCGAGGTCGACCAGCAGCTCCCCGTCGTCCCCGCGGACGAACGTCACCGCGTGCGTCTCCACCACGCGCTCCCCGCCCCGCACGAACTCCACCCGGCTGGTCGCGGTGAGCCCGTCGTCCCGCTCGTCGACGTCCCGGACGTCGACGAGCGACACCTCGTCCCAGCGGCCGAAGAAGTCGCGGTAGTAGTCGAAGCTCGCCCGCGACCGCAGGCTCGGCCCGGTCATCGCGTACGCGCTCTCGGGGTCGTCGGGCAGGTACTCGTAGTACTGCTCGAGGGTCTGCCGCGCCTCGCCCTCCACGTCCGACGCGGGCTCGGCCTCGTCCGCAGGGGTCGTCTCCATCGGCTCCGGGGTGGGTTCCCCGGCGGATCCGGTCGCCGTCTCCGGCGCGGGGGTCGGCTCGGTGCCCGGCTCCGTGCCCGGCGACGTCGGGTCCGCCGTGCTCTGCGGTGCGGGGTCGGCCGACGGGCTGCCGCCGTCGCCGCGCACGGCCAGCCAGGTGCCCAGCGACGCGGCCAGCACGACGAGCAGGACCAGCGCGGCCACGAGCAGCGGGCGGCGGCGCCGGCGCCGGGCCCCGACGGTCGGCCTGGTCAGGGGCGGCCCGGGACGGGCGGCGGACCCCGGCTCCGGGCGGTCGGCGGGCTCCGGCCCGGGGGCCGGCGGGCCGGTGGGGGCGGCCGCGGGCTGGACGGTGGTCGGCGGGTCCGCGCGGGCCGCCGGGTCGGTCGGGGGCACCGGCGCCGGCACCGCGGCGGTCCGGTCCCGGTCGCGGGAGGACCGCAGGTCGGTGCGGGCCAGGAGCACCGTCGTCGTGTCGCCGTCGCGGCCGGCGGCCAGCTTGGCGAGCACGTCGCGGACCTCGGTCATCTCCGGCCGGTCGGCGGGGTCGCGGGCGAGCATCCGCAGCAGCGGCCGCTCCAGCGACCCGGCGCGGGCGGGCGGGCGGATCTCCCCGCCGGCGACCCGGTGCAGCAGGCGCAGCGCGTTGTCGTCCATGCCGAACGGGGGCTGCCCCTCCACGCAGGTGTAGAGGGTGGCGCCCAGGGAGAAGACGTCGCTGGCCGGCGTCATCCCGGCGCCCTGCGCGACCTCGGGGGCGAGGAAGGCCGGCGTCCCCGTGATCTGGCCGGTCTGGGTGAGCGTGACGTCGCCGCTGGCGTGCGAGATGCCGAAGTCGGTGATCTTGACCAGGCCCTCGACCCGGTCGCCGCGGCCGATGAGCACGTTGGCGGGCTTGACGTCGCGGTGGACGATCCCGGCCGCGTGGACGGCGGCCAGCGCGTCGGCCAGCTGGGCGCCGACCTGCGCCACCTGGTCGGTGCGCAGCGGCCCGTCCTCGGCCAGCACCTCGGCCAGGCTGCGGGAGGGCAGGTACTCCATGACCAGCCAGGGGATGCCACCCTCCAGCGCCACGTCGTAGACCGAGATGGCGTGCGGGTGGGTGAGCCGCGCGGCGATCCGGCCCTCGCGCAGCGCCCGCTGGAGGTGGTGGTCGGTCGTCTCCGGGTCGGCGCCGGCCGGCAGGAGCACCTGCTTGACCGCCACCCGGCGGTCGAGGAGCTCGTCGCGCCCCAGCCACACCGCGCCCATGCCGCCGCCGCCGATCCGCTCCAGCAGGCGGTAGCGGCCGGCCACCAGGCGGCCGGGGACGGTGGCGGTCACGGGCGGCTCCTACCCCGGAGGCGGGCGCCCGGCACGGGCCGGCTCAGACCGTGCTGGGGACGCCGTAGCGGCGTGCGTACTCCTCCTGCGCCCCCTCGGGCAGGACGTCGTAGAGCTCGCCCAGCTGCTCGACCGCGTCGGGCGCCAGGTCGTCGAACAGCCGCGCCCACGTCGGCGGCTCGTCGTAGCCGCGGGTCAGCAGCAGCTCCCACGCCTGGGCCTGGCGGTCGCGCTTGCTGCGCTCGGCGGCGAACTCCGACAGGTAGCGGTCCTTGGCGGCCGCCTTCTCCTCCGCGGTCGCCGACGGCGGCAGCCCCGCCGGGTCGGCTCCGTGCAGGACGGCGACGATGGCCTCCACGACCTCCGGTCGGACCTGATCCGGCTCGCTCATCCGTCCTGCCTCCTCGGTTCCCCCGTGCGGCCCCGTGCGGTGCCCGTGCGGTGTGCGACCGGTCCAGCCTGCCCCGTGCCGCCCCCGCGGACCACCCGGGGCGGCGCGCCCGTGCCGGGGCGGCGGCTGACCCGCGGCCCGGCGCCCGGTACGATCGGCGCACTGGAGGATTCGCCTAGTGGCCTATGGCGCTCGCTTGGAAAGCGGGTTGGGGGCAACCCCTCGGGAGTTCGAATCTCCCATCCTCCGCACGGACACGACGGGCCCCCGGCTGACGGCCGGGGGCCCGTCGTGGTCTACGCCCCGGCCACCGGCTCCGGCGCCCGGCGCAGCTGGCGGACGTAGAGCCCGGCGACGGCGGCGAGCAGCAGCAGGCCGCCCGCGACGGCGGCCGGGGCCAGCCGCTCCCCGAGGAACGCGGTGGCCAGGACGGTCGCGGTGAGCGGCTCGAGCAGCGTGACGATCGAGGCCACCGCACCGGGCACCGTCCGCACCCCGGTGAAGAACAGGCCGTAGGCCAGCGCGCTCGGTACCAGCCCCAGGTAGAGCAGCACCGCCAGTGCCGCGCCGTCGGTGGGCACCGACAGGCCCTCGGCCAGGACCACCGGGGTCAGCAGCAGCGCGCCCCCGGCGAAGCCGGCCAGGGTGACCGGGACACCGGCCGGCACGCCGCCACCGGCCAGCGTGACGACGGCGTAGCCGAGCGCGGACCCGCTGGCCAGGAGGGCGCCGAGCAGCACCGTCGTCCCGGTGTCCGCGCCGGCGGAGACGCCGACCAGCAGGGTGAGCCCGACGAGGGCGACCGTCAGCGCGACCAGCGTCGCCCGGTTCGGCCGGCCGTGGCCGAGCAGCGTGCCGCCGACGGCGATGAGCAGCGGTGCCAGGCCGAGGGCGACGAGCGTGGCGATGCTCACACCCGCCCGCTCGACGGCGCTGAAGTAGGCGAGCTGGTAGGCGCCCAGCCCGGCGCCGACGAGGGCGAGCCGGACGGCGACCGGCCGGGTCACCGGGACCGCCGTGGTGCGGCGGCGGGTGGTCGCGAGCCAGGCGACCGCGAGGGCGGCGGCGCCGATCGCGAGGCGGTACCAGGCGATGTCCAGGGCGGACAGGTCGCTGCGGTCGGCGATCAGCCGGCCGGACAGGCCGGCGGTGCCCCAGCACAGCGAGGCGAGGACGACGAGGAGGAACCCGCGACTCGCCGCGGGGGAGGAGAGGGCGGGGGAGGACAGGGTGGACACGACGCTCCTGGGCGCTGGTTCCGGGCGGGGGACCGGGTCCGGAGCACGGCGCAGGGGCGGACGGCGGGGGTGCCGGCCGCGCGGGTCAGCCCGCGGTGCTCCGGGTCAGGAGCGGGGCGGGGGCAGGACGAGGGCGCGCCGGGGGGCCATGGACCGTGAGGCTAGCGGGCGGCGTCCTCTACAGTGGTGTGCAGACCCCTCGTGTGGCGTCACCCCGTGAACCTCCCCAGGGCCGGAAGGCAGCAAGGATAAGCGGGCTCTGGCGGGTGCGCGGGGGGTCCCTCTCTTCCCGGGCACGGTCTCCCGCTCCCACGGCGCGGCTCACAGCCGGCTCCCAGGTCGGTGCGCCAGCATCCTCGATCCGTCGAGGAGAGGAGCTCGTCATGGCCCGTCGCCGTCGCGCGTGGTGGATCGTCGGGGGACTGGTCGCGGTCCTCGCCCTCGGCCTGGGCGTCGGCCCGCTGGTCTACGCCGCGCTCGAGGAGGACGCCGCCGCGGCGCCCACCGTGCAGGCGCAGCCCTCCGACGTCGAGCTCGCCGCCGACACCGACGGGACCTGGACGGTCGCCCCGGGCTCCTCGGCCGGCTACCGGGTCGACGAGGTGCTCAACGGGGCGGACGTGACCGTCGCCGGCACCACCGACCGCGTCACCGGCTCGGTGGTCGTGCAGGGCGGGGACATCGCCTCGGCCGAGGTCGCCGTCGACGTCGCGAGCATCGCCACCGATCGCAGCCAGCGGGACAGCTACTTCCGCGACGAGGTCATGGAGGTCGGCACGTACCCGACGGCGACGTTCGCCGTCGGCGGGCCCGTGGACCTGCCCGAGCTCGGCGGCACCCCGGTGACCGTGCCGGTGACCGGCGACCTCACGCTGCGCGGCACGACCCGCCCGGTGCAGACCGACCTGTCCGTCGTCCGCACCGCCGACGGGGTCGAGGTCTCCGGCGCCGTCCCGGTCGTGTTCGCCGACTTCGGCATCTCGGCGCCGAACCTGGGCTTCGTCCGCGTCGAGGACCGCGGTCAGGTCGAGTTCCTGCTCAAGCTCACCCCGTGAGTCCCGCCGGGCGCGCGCCCGGCCGGTCCCGCGCCCGGTGCCGGGGGGCGCTGAGGCGCCGCGAAACGAGATCGTCACGCGCCGGGGTCTTGTGCGGGAACACGATCTCCACAGAATGGACCCCGTGTCCAAAGCCGAACTGGACGCTGCGTCCACTTCCGCGGCCGGATCGGCCAAGGCCCTGGTCAAGGGCCTGTGGCTGGTCGAGCACGTGGCCGACAGCGACCGCCCGCTGCGCCTGGTCGACCTGGTCGAGGCCAGCGGCCTGCCGCGCCCCACGGCGCTGCGGCTGCTCGACGTCCTCTGCCGGGCGGAGGTGCTCCGCGTGGACGGCCAGGGCGCGTACACGCTCGGCCCGCGCGTCGCCGCCTGGGGCCAGTCCTTCCTCGACCGGCTGGACCTGCGCTCACAGGCCGCCGAGCTCATGGAGGAACTGGTCGAGATCAGCGGCGAGACCTGCTTCCTCGGCGTCCTGGACGGCCGGCAGGTGCTCTACGTCGCCGCGGTGAACAGCCCCAAGCCGGTCCGCCCGGCCGCCCGGCCCGGCTCCCGCAACCCCCTGCACTGCACCGGCATCGGCAAGGTGCTGCTGGCCGGGCGGGACGACGACCAGGTGCTCGCGCTGCTGACCGAGCCGCTGGAGCGGCGCACCGAGAACACCCTCACGGAGGTGCCCGCGGTGCTCGCGCACGTGCGCGGCATCCGGGAGCGCGGCTACGCCACCGACGAGATCGAGAACGAGGAGGGCGTGCGCTGCGTCGCCGCCCCCGTCCGCGACCACACCGGCGCCGTCGTGGCGGGCCTGTCGGTGTCCGCGCCCGCCTACCGCTTCACCAGCGACGACGTGCAGCGCCTGGCGCCCGACGTGCTGCGGGTGACCACGGAGCTGTCCCGGCGGCTCGGCGCCCCGCAGCCCGGGGACGGCCTGGCCGGCGCCCTGACCAGCGGCCCGGAGACCCCGGGCGCCGAGAGGAGGACCCCATGAGCGAGGACGAGAGCTGGCGCGGCAAGGTCGGCAAGCTCGACGAGGACGCGGTCGCCGCGTTCCTGGCCGAGCCGCGGATCGCCCGCCTGGCCTGCCTGGACGACCAGGGCTGGCCCTACGTGGTGCCGTGCTGGCAGGAGTGGGACGGCGAGGCGTTCTGGGTGGTGCCCCGCGAGAAGGCGGCGTGGGGCCGCTACCTCGAGGCCGAACCCCGCTGCGCGATCACCGTCGACGAGGAGGGCGCCCAGCGGAAGGTCGTGGCCCAGTGCCGCGCCGAGCTGGTCGAGCGCCCCAACGTGGGCGGGCAGTGGGTCCCCGTCGCCGAGCGCATGTCCACCCGCTACCTGGGCGAGAACGGCCCGAAGTACCTCGAGCCGACCCTCGACAAGCCGCGCTGGCTCTACCGGCTCGTCCCGGTCACGTTCCAGACGTGGCAGGGGCAGGACTGGGCGCGGCGGTACAAGTGACCGGGGCGGCGGACGGACCGGCCGGCGACGTCCTCGACGTCGTCGAGCTCGCGCGGACGCTGGTGCGGACGCCGAGCCCGAACCCCCCGGGGGACGAGCGCGCCGTCGCCGGCGTCGTCCGGGACGCGCTGCCGGCCCTCGGCCTCCCGGCCGCCGAGGTGCTGGCGCTGGACCCGGCGCGCCCCAACCTGCTGGTGACGCTGGACCTCGGGCCCGGCGGCAGCCACCTCGTGCTGTCCGGCCACCTGGACACCAAGCCGGTCGGGGACGCCACCTGGACCGTCGACCCGCTCGGCGCCGACGTCGACGGCGACCGGCTGTACGGGCTGGGCTCGGCCGACATGAAGGGCGCGATCGCGGCCATGCTCGTGGCCGCGTCCCGGCTGGCCCGCGACCCCGGCGGGCGGGGCCGGCTGAGCCTGCTCCTCACCGCCGACGAGGAGGACGGCGCCACCTTCGGCGCGCACCACGTCGCCTCCACGCGCCCGCTGGACGCCGACGCCGTGGTGATCGGCGAGCCCGGCGGGATCGAGGACGACTTCGACCGGGTGCACCTGGTCAGCCGCGGGATCGCCCGGCTGCGGCTGGTCGCCCGCGGCCGTCAGGGCCACTCGAGCCTGTCCGGCGTCCCGGGCACCCGCAACGCCGGGGTCGACGCCGCCCGCCTGGTCACCGCCGTCGCCGACGACCTGGAGCTCGCCGTACCGGCCAACGGTGACGCCCTCGAGGGCTGGGCGGCCACCGTCAACACCGGCATGACCTTCCGCGGCGGCGTCGGCTACGGCGTGCTGCCCGGCCGGGTCGCCGTCGACACCGAGGTCCGGCTCCTGCCGGGGATGGACCGGGGCGCGGTGACCGACGCGTTCACCGGGCTGGTCACCCGGGTGGCCGGCGACACCGGGGCCGACCTCGCGGTGGAGTACGACGCCGCCCCCAACGACTGGCTGCCGCCGGCGGCCGTGCCCGCGGGGCACGCCGTCGCCCGCGCCGCGCAGGAGGCCTGCCAGGCCGTGCTGGGCGGCGCGCCGCCGCTGTCGGTCTTCCCCGGCACCACCGACGCGACCTGGTTCGCCGCCGCCCAGGGGATCGCCACCCTGCCGGCGCTCGGGCCGGGGCTGCTGCGCCGGGCGCACGGGGCCGACGAGTGGGTCTCGGTCACCGCCGTCCGGCGGGCCGTCGAGCTGTACGAGCACCTGGCCCGGGCCTTCACGGCGCAGGACCGGGAGGGGACGTCGTGACCGCGGGGGCGCCGACGCAGGGCACCACGGCGGGGACGGCGGCGGCCGGCCCGGGCACCGGCCGGGACCTCGTGCGCCGGGCCCTGTCGCTGGTGGCCCCGCTGGCCGGGCTCGCGATCGTCCTGCTGCTGGCGGCGATCACGACGCCGGGCTTCTACAGCGGCGGGGTCCTGCGGCTGGTGCTGTTCCAGGTCGGCCTGATCGGCGTGACGGCGATCGGCCAGACCCTGGTGCTGCTGGTCGGGGGCATCGACCTGTCGATCGGCGCCGTCGTCGGGCTGACCACGGTGATCCTCGCCGAGTACACGCAGGGCGACGACGACCGGCTGCTGGGCGCCGTCCTGCTCGCCCTCGGCGCCGGCGCGGTGGTCGGGCTGCTCAACGGGCTGCTCGTCGTCCGGCGGCTGGTCCCGGCGTTCGTCGCCACCTTCGCCACCTTCGTGCTGGTCCAGGGCGTCATCACCGCGTGGACCCGGGGCGCTCCCTCCGGCGACATCCCCGGCGGGCTCGGCGGCCTGGGGACCGGCCGGTGGCTCGGGGTCCCCGTCCCCACCTGGGTCTTCCTCGCCGTCGCGGTGGTCGCGGGCGTCGTGCTGTCCCGCACCGGCCTGGGGCGGCGGCTCTACGCCACCGGGGCGAACGCCCGGGCGACGGCGCTGTCCGGGGTGCGCACCGGCTGGATCGTCGTGGGCTGCTTCGTCGCCTCGGCCCTGCTCGCGGTCCTCGCCGGGCTGATCAACGCCGGCTACATCGGCTACGTGGACGCGCGCCTGTCCCGCAGCCTCGACCTGAACTCCGTCGCCGCCGCGGTGATCGGCGGCATCGCCCTCACCGGGGGACGCGGCCGGATCGGCCAGACGGTCGCCGGCGTGGTCCTCCTGGCCGTGCTGCTCGCCTGGCTGCGGCAGCTCGGCGCCGGGGCGGGGGCGCAGCTGGTGGTGAGCGGCGCGGTGATCCTGCTCGCCGTCTGGCTCCAGAGCAGCGGGTGGACCGTCCGGTCCCCTCGTCGGAACAAGCAGAGGGATGGAGTGCGATGAGGACACACGTCAGCACCTCGCGCCGCCTGGGCCGGCTGCGCCTGCCCCTGGCTCTCGGCATGGCGGCCGCGCTCGTGGCCGCCTGCGGCACGGAGCAGGAGGGCACGTCCGCGAGCGGGGGCGGTGGAGGGGAGGAGTGCGCCAACTCGGAGGAGGCGCAGGCGACCTACCGGGAGGCGTGGACCACGGCGTCCGAGCAGCTCGGCCTCGAGGAGCTCGAGCCCGTCGAGGAGGAGATCTGCGAGGTCGACACCTCCGAGTGGGCCGCCGAGCCGAAGAGCGGCGACACCTACCGGATCGCCTTCGCCGCGCAGGGGCCCACCAACTCCTGGGGCCTGACCAACGAGGAGGCCTTCCGCGCCCACGCCGAGGAGCTCGGCGTCGAGGTCCTCTACGCCTCGGCCAACGGCGACGCGACCGCCCAGGTCGACAACATCCAGCAGCTGGCCTCGCAGGACCCGGACGCGATGGTCGTCGTCCCCATGGGCGACGGCATCACCGGCCAGGTCCAGGCGGCCGCCGCCCAGGGCATCCCGGTGGTCCTCTGCGCCGGCCGGCTCGGCGCGGACAGCGGCGCGGTGTCCACCGTGACCCGCCAGTACGAGCTGCTCGGCACCATGTACGCCGAGTGGCTGGTGCAGCAGCTGGGCGGCGAGGGCCAGGTGGCCGTCCTCAGCGGCCTGGCCGGCGTCCCGACCGCCGAGTTCCAGAAGGCCGCCGCGCTCGAGGTGTTCTCGCAGTACCCGGGCATCGAGGTCGTCACCGAGCAGTACACCGAGTGGTCGCCGACGGTGGCCAAGACGGTGGCCGCCAACCTGGTGACGCAGTACCCGGAGCTGGACGGCATCTGGTCGGACTCCGGCTACGGCGACCTGGGCGTCGTGCAGGCCTACCAGGAGGCCGGGCGCCCCGTGCCGCCGATGACCGGTGACGCGATCAACGCGTTCCTCAAGGCGGTCCAGGGCACCGACGTGAGGTTCGCGCTGTCGTCCTTCCCGCCCGAGCAGAGCACCGAGTGCCTGGACACGGCGATGTCGGTGCTCGAGGGCGAGCCGGTCCTCGACAAGGTCTACATCGACAGCCCGAGCTTCACGCACGAGCAGATCGACGAGTACGTGCGGCCCGAGTGCAGCGACAACCTGTTCGTCCCCTCCGGCCTGCCGGACGAGCAGCTGCGCGAACTGGGGCTGTGCTGAACCGATGGCGTCCTCCACGACGGCCGTCCTGCAGGCCCGGGGACTGACCAAGTCCTTCCCCGGCGTGCGGGCGCTCGACCGGGCCGACCTCTCGTGTCGGCCCGGTCGGGTCCACGCCCTCGTCGGTGAGAACGGGGCCGGCAAGTCCACGCTCGTCCGGATCCTCACCGGCAACCAGGTCCCCGACGAGGGGGAGCTGCTGCTCGACGGCGAGCCGGTGCGGTTCACCGACCCCCGCCAGGCGATGGCGGCCGGGATCAGCGCCGTCTACCAGGAGCTGACCGTGCTCCCGGCCATGAGCGTCGCCGACAACGTGATGCTCGGCCAGGAGCGGACCGCGCGGGGCCTCCTCGACCGCGCGGCCCAGGACCGCGAGGTCCGGGCCGCGCTGGCCCGGGTCGGCCTCGGCGACCTCGACCCCCGCACCCGGGCCGAGGACCTGTCACTGGCCAACCAGCAGATGGTCGAGATCGCCCGCGCGCTGGTGCGGAAGAGCCGGGTGATCGTGCTGGACGAGCCGTCCGCGGTGCTCTCCGGCGACAAGCTCGAGGCGCTGTTCGGCGTCGTCCGCGGGCTGGCCGCCGACGGCGTGGCGGTGGTGTACATCAGCCACCTCCTCGAGGAGGTCACCGACCTCGCCGACGACGTGACCGTGCTGCGCGACGGGCGGGTCGTCTCGACGGGGCCGGCGTCGGACTACGACGTGCCGCGGATCATCCGCGAGATGGTCGGCCGCGACGTCGATGCCGTCTTCCCGCCGCTGCGCGAGCCGGGCGCGGAGACGGTGCTCCGGGTGCGCGGCCTGGTCCCGGTCAGCACCCACCGGACGCCCGCGCCGCTGGACCTCGACGTGCGCGCCGGCGAGGTCGTCGGCGTCGCCGGCATGGTCGGCTCCGGGCGCAGCCGGCTGCTGCGGACCATCGCGGGGGAGCACCGCCGGGCCGCCGGCACGGTCGAGGTGGCCGGGCGCCCGGTGCCCACCGGCACCCGCCGCGCCATCGCCGCCGGCGTCGCCCTGGTCCCGGAGGAGCGCAAGACCGACGGGCTGGTCCTGCCGCTGCCGGTGCGCGCCAACACCACGCTGGCCGCGCTGGGGCAGGTGCTGCGCGGCGGCTTCCTCTCCGCCCGCCGGGAGCGGGCGGTGTTCGAGGAGGAGCAGGTCCGCCTGGGCATCCGGGCGTCCGGTCCGGAGCAGGGCACCTGGCAGCTCTCCGGCGGCAACCAGCAGAAGATCGTGCTGGCCAAGTGGCTGCGGCGCGGGCCGCGCGTGCTGCTGCTCGACGAGCCCACCCGCGGCGTCGACGTCGGCGCCAAGGCGGAGATCTACCGGCTGATCGCCGGCCTCGCGGCCGAGGGGATGGCGGTGGTCGTGGTCTCCAGCGACCTGCCCGAGGTCCTCGGGCTGTCCCACCGCGTCCTGGTCTGCCGCGCGGGGGGCGTCGTCGGCGAGCTGGCCGGCGAGGACGTCACCGAGGAGAACGTCATGCACCTCGCCCTGGACACCGCGGGGGTGACGCGGTGAGCGCCGCGGCCGGGGTCGCCCCCGCCCGCACGCGCGGGTCCCTGCTCGCGAGCCTCACCCGCACCGGGGCGGCGGTCTGGATCGTCGTCCTGGTCGCGGTGCTGGCCCTGACCGTGGCCGACGCCGGCGGCTTCTGGGCGCCGGCGAACGTCGCCAACGTCCTCACGGCCACCGTGGTCCTGGGGCTGGCGGCGCTCGGCCAGCACCTCGTCGTGCTCAGCGGCGGGATCGACCTGGCGGTCGGCTCGCTCGCCACCCTGTCGGCCCTGCTGACGGCGATCCTGATCAACGGCTACCCGATCCGCACGGCGCCCGTCGTCGTCGGGATGCTCCTGCTCGGCGCGCTGGTCGGCCTCCTGCACGGGGTGCTCGTCGCCCGGGTCGGGCTGCCGCCGTTCATCGTCACCCTGGCCACGCTCTACCTCATCCAGGGCGCGGCCTTCACGATCAGCACGACGCCCACCGGGCGGGTCACCACCGCGCTGTCGGCGATCGCGCTGCAGCGGGTCGGCCCGGTGCCCTACTCCTTCGGCGTGCTGCTGCTGGCCCTCGCCGTCGTCGCGTTCGTCCTGCACCGGACGGCGTTCGGGCGGCAGCTGTTCGCCGTCGGCGGGGACCAGGCGGCGGCCCGGTCCAACGGCGTCCCGGTGGCGCGGGTCCTGGTCACCGCCTACGTGCTGGCCGGCGTCCTGGCCGCCCTGGCGGGCGTGCTGCTGGCCGCGCGGGCCACCGTCGGGTCGCCCACCGCCGGGCAGGGCCTGGAGCTGTCGGCCATCACCGTCGTCGTCCTGGGCGGCACGTCGCTGCTGGGCGGCCGCGGCAGCCTGGTCGGCACGATGGGCGGCGTGGTGCTGCTGTCGCTGGTCAGCAGCTCGGTCACCCTGCTCCAGCTGCCGGCGACGCTCACCGACCTCATCCGCGGCGTCGTGATCCTCGCGGCGGCGGCGGTGTTCGTCACCCGGACCCGGCGGTGAGCGGTGTGGTCGACGGGCACGCGCACGTCTTCCGGTCCGCCGCCGTGTCCCCGCGGGGCGTCGACGAGCTGGCCCCGGCGGACCGGGAGGCGCCCGCCGAGGACCTGCTCGCCCGGATGGCCGCCGCGGGCGTCGACGCGGCGGTGCTCGTCGCCCTGGACACCCACGACGACGACGTCGCCGACGCCCTCGCCCGGTTCCCCACCCGGTTCGCCGGCGTCGCCGTCGCCACCGGGGCCGAGCTGGGGACCACCGGCGCCGACCCGGTCGCGGCGCTGCGCCGGCGGCGCGAGCGCTGGGACCTCGGCGCCCTGCGCACCGGCTGGCTCGGCGACCCGTCCCGGCCCGTCGCGGAGTCCCCGGCCCTGCCGGTGCTCCGGCTGATGGCCGAGGAGGGGCTGCCGCTGTGGAGCTACCTGCCGCCGCCGCAGCTGCCGCTGCTCGAGGAGCTCGTGCGGCTGCTGCCCGACCTCGTCGTCGTGCTCAACCACCTGGGCTTCTGCCCCCACGACATGTGGGTGGACGAGCACCGCCGGCCCCGGTTCGACGACCCGCTGCCCGAGCCCCTGGTCCAGCGGCTGCTGCGGCTGGCCGACGCGCCGCGGGTGCACGTGCTCGTCTCGGGCCAGTACGCGCTCTCGGCCGAGGAGCCGCCCTACGCCGACCTGTTCCCGGTCACGCGCCGGCTGGCCGTCGCCTACGGCGCCGACCGCCTGCTGTGGGGCTCGGACCACCCGTGGCCCAGCGACGTCCCGGGGTACGGCACCCTTGCCGGGCTCGTGGCGTCCGCGCTGCCCGGCCTGACCGAGCGGGAGGCGGCCCGCGTGACGGGCGGCACCGCCCGCGCGCTGTTCCCCCGCCTGGCCGCTGCCGCGGCCTGAACCGACCCGACGAGGAGACGACCGACCCATGCCCAGCCTGGCCACCGGGGCGGAGACCATGCCGCGCTCCGGCATCCGACAGGTGATGGACCTCGCGTGGAGCCTGCCCGGCCCGGTGATCGGCCTGCACGTGGGGGAGCCGAGCTTCCCCTCGCCGGCGCACGTCGTCGAGGCCGCGCGGGCGGCGTACGCCGCCGGGGAGACGCACTACGTCCCGAACGCCGGGATCGACCCGCTGCGGCGGGCGATCGCGGAGAAGGTCAGCACCGTCAACGGCTTCCCGACGACGCCCGCGCAGGTGGTCGTCTCCGCGGGCGGGGCGCAGGCGCTGCACAACGCGCTGTCCCTGACGCTCAGCGCCGGCGACGAGGTGCTCATCCCCGATCCCGGCTGGCCGAACTACGCCATGGCGGTGCAGCTGCTGCAGGCCGTCCCGGTCCGCTACCCCCTGCGGCCGGAGAACGGCTTCCGCCCCGACCCCGGCGAGCTGGCCGGCCTGGTCACCGACCGCACCCGCCTGATCGTGGTCAACACCCCGTCCAACCCGCTCGGCACGGTGCTGCCGGCCGCCGACGTCGAGGCGCTGGTCCGCTTCGCCGAGGACCACGACCTCTGGCTGCTGTCCGACGAGTGCTACGACGCGCTGACCTTCGACCGGCCGCACGTCAGCCCCGGCCGGTTCGACCGGGACGGCCGCGTGCTGAGCGCCTTCAGCTTCTCCAAGACCTACGCGATGACCGGGCTGCGCGTCGGCTACCTGGTCAGCCCCGGGGAGGACGTCGCCCGGCAGGCGGCCAAGCTGCAGGAGCCGCTGCTGGCCTGCGTCAACGCCCCCGCCCAGGCCGCGGCGCTGGCCGCGCTGCAGGGCCCGCAGGACGACGTCGTCGCGATGCGGGAGACCTACCGGCAGCGGCGCGACCTCGCCGTCGACGCGCTCGGCGCCTGCGGGATGGGGTACCTGCGCCCCGAGGGTGCCTTCTACCTGTGGGTCGACGTCCGGGACCGCAGCGGCGGGGACGTGGGGGCGTGGTCCCTGGAGCTGCTGCGCCGGGACTCGGTCGCCGTCGCGCCCGGCACCACGTTCGGGCCGCTCGGCGAGGGGTGGGTGCGGCTGTCGCTGGCCACCGACACCGACGACCTGCTCGAGGGCATCCGGCGGATGGGTGCGGCGCGGTGACCGGCGCCCGCCTGCAGCCCGGGCCGGTGCTCACCGGGAGCGGCCTGGTCGCCATCCTGCGCGGCCGCTCCGGGGAGCGGCTGGCCGCCGCCTGCGAGGTGCTCCTCGACGCCGGCGTCCGCTGCCTCGAGGTCACGATGAACACCCCCGGCGCCCTGGACGTGGTCGGCCGGCTGGCCGCCGACGCGGGCGCGGGGACCGAGATCGGCGTCGGCACGGTGCGCCGGCCCGAGGAGGTGGACCGCGCCGCCGACGCCGGCGCCGTCTTCGTCGTCGCCCCGAACACCGACGAGGCGGTCGGGCGGCGCGCGGCCGAGCGGGGACTGGCCTGGTACCCCGGCGCCCTCACGCCCACGGAGATCGCCTGCGCCTGGGACCAGGGCGCGACCGCGGTGAAGGTCTTCCCGGCGGGGTCGGCCGGCGGCCCGCGGTACCTGCGCGAGGTGCGCGGCCCTCTCGACGACGTCCTGCTGGTGCCCACCGGCGGCGTCGGCGTCGAGGACGTGCCCGGCTACCTGCAGGCCGGCGCGCTCGCCGTGGGGATGGGCGGCCCGCTGCTGGGCCGCGCGCTCGAGGACGACGCGGAGCTGGCCGGGCTGGCCGACCGGGCCCGCGCCGCGCTCGACGCGGTGGCCCGCGGGCGGTCCGGCGCGTGAGCGCAGCGGGGGAGCCGGGCGTCGTCCGCGGCGTCGTCACGCTGGGGGAGACCATGGCGCTGCTGTGGCCGCCGGAGGTCGGCCTGCTGCGGCACGCGCCCGCGCTGCGGCTCGGCGTCGCCGGCGCCGAGTCCAACCTGGCCGTGGGGGCGGTGCGGCTGGGCGTGCCGGCCACCTGGATCGGCCGGGTCGGGGACGACGAGTTCGGCCGCCTGGTCACCATGACCCTGCGCGGGCAGGGCGTCACCACGACCGCCGTCGTCGACCCCGGCGCCCCGACCGGGCTGATGGTCAAGGAGCGGCGGGCCGCGCGGGCCACCCGCGTCCTCTACTACCGCTCCGGCAGCGCCGGCTCCCGGCTGTCCCCGGACGACGTCGACCCCGCGGTCGTCGCCGCGGCCGGTGTCCTGCACGTCACCGGGATCACGCCGGCCCTCAGCGCCTCCGCGCGGCAGGCTGTCCTCGCGGCCGTGGAGGAGGCCCGGTCGGCCGACGTGCCGGTGTCGGTGGACCTCAACTACCGCAGCGCGCTGTGGTCCCCGGCCGAGGCCGGACCGGTGCTGCACGAGCTGGTGCGCGCCGCGGACGTCGTCCTGGCGACCGAGGAGGAGGCCCGCCTGCTCGTCGAGGGCCCGGACGACCGGACGCTGCTCGCCGGGCTGCGGGCGCTGGGACCCCGCCAGGTGCTGCTGAAGAAGGGCGCGGCGGGCTCGCTGTCGAGCGTCGACGGCGTCATCCGCCGCGTCCCGGCCCGCCCGGTCGACGTCGTGGACCCGGTGGGGGCCGGGGACGCGTTCGGCGCGGGGTACCTCGGCGGCCTCTGCCTGGGGCTGCCGCCGGAGGAGCGGCTGGCGCTGGCGACCTCGGCGGGGGCGTTCGCGGTGACCGTGCCCGGCGACTGGGAGGGGCTGCCGTCGCGCGCCGACCTCGCGCTCCTGGACGCCGACCCCGACACCGTCGTGCGCTGAGCGGGACCGGCGGACCCGAGGTCCACCGGGCTGTCCGCGGTGCCGCGTAACCTCGCCGCGTGGCTCTGGCGCTCTACCGGAAGTACCGCCCGGCGACCTTCGCCGAGGTGGTCGGCCAGGAGCACGTGACCACCCCGCTGGTCAACGCCGTCGACGGCGGCCGGATCAACCACGCCTACCTGTTCAGCGGCCCGCGCGGCTGCGGCAAGACGTCGTCGGCGCGGATCCTCGCCCGCTCGCTCAACTGCGAGCAGGGGCCGACGTCGACCCCGTGCGGGGTGTGCGGGTCCTGCGTCGCGCTGGCGCCCGACGGCCCGGGCTCGCTCGACGTCATCGAGATCGACGCGGCCAGCCACGGCGGTGTCGACGACGCCCGCGACCTGCGGGAACGCGCGTTCTTCGCGCCGGTGAACAGCCGCTACAAGGTCTACATCGTCGACGAGGCGCACATGGTCACCACGCAGGGCTTCAACGCCCTGCTCAAGGTGGTCGAGGAGCCGCCGGAGTTCCTGGTCTTCGTCTTCGCGACGACCGAGCCGGACAAGGTGCTGCCGACGATCCGCTCGCGCACCCACCACTACCCGTTCCGCCTGGTGCCGCCGACGACGCTGCGCGGCCTGCTGGAGAAGACGTGCACCGCCGAGGGCGTGCAGGTCGAGCCCACGGTGTTCCCGCTGGTGGTGCGGGCCGGCGGCGGCTCGGTGCGCGACTCGCTGTCGATCCTCGACCAGCTGCTCGCCGGCGCCGGGCCCGAGGGCGTCACCTACGCCAGCGCCGTCGGGCTGCTCGGCGTCACCGACGACGCGCTGCTCGACGAGGCGATCGACGCGCTGGCCGCGCAGGACGCCCCCGGCGTCTTCCGGGCCGTCGACCGCGTGGTCGAGGCCGGGCACGACCCGCGCCGCTTCGCCACCGACCTGCTCGACCGGCTGCGCGACCTCATCGTCCTCGACGCCGTGCCCGACGCCGGCGCCAACGGCCTGCTCGACTGCCCGCCCGACCGGCTGGACCTGATGGTGCAGCAGGCAAAGGCGCTGGGGTCGGCGACGCTGTCCCGGCTGGCCGACACCGTGCACGCCGGGCTGACCGAGATGCGCGGCACCACCGCGCCGCGGCTGCTGCTGGAGCTGGTCTGCGCGCGGATGCTGCTGCCGGCCACCGACGACACCGCCGCGGGCGCCCTGCAGCGGCTCGAGCGCCTCGAGCGGCGGCTGGCGATCGGCGGCGTGCCGGAGGCCGCGCCCGCGGCACCGGCGCCCGCCCGCGAGGCCGCGCGGCCCGCGCCGGTCCGCGAGGAGCCGGCGCCGGCCGAGCGCGGCGGCCCGCCGCGGCGCGAGTACGTCCGCCCCTCCCAGCGCACCGCACAGCCCCCGGCCACACCCGGGCCGGCCGCGCCCGCGGCGCCTCCGGCCGCGCCGCCCGCGGCGCCGCCCGCCCCGGCGGCCGCGGGCCCGCTGCCGGGCCCGGCGCCCGCCGCGGCAGCCCCCGCGGCAGCCGACGACGACTGGCCCGAGACCGCGGCGCCCGGCGCCCCGGGCCCCGCACCGGCCGCCGCCGCGGCAGCCCCCGCGGCAGCGGGCGACGACGACTGGCCCGAGACCACGCCGCCCGGCTCGGCGCCGTCCCGCCCGGCGCCCGCCCCGGCCGGTCCCCGGTCCGGCGCGCGGGTCGCCACCGGCGAGCCCGACATCCCGCTGCCGCCCGAGCCGACCGACGACGAGGACTGGCCGCACCCGGCCCAGCCCGCCGCCGCGCGCGCCGCGGCGGCCCGGGTGGCCGAGCCGCGGCCGCCGGCGGCGCCGCCGCGGGCCGCCGCCGAGTCCGCGCCCGCCCCGCGCGGCGGGGAACCGACCCCGGTGGTGTCCGCGAACCCGCCCGCCGACCAGGCCGCGGCCGGGGACGCCGGCGAGGGCGGGCTGGGCACCGGCGACGTCCGCCGGGTGTGGCCCGAGCTGCTCGCCGTCGTCAAGCGGCACAAGCGCACCACCGAGGCGCTGCTCAAGAACGCGCAGGTGCACGAGCTGCGCAACGGCGTGCTCACGCTGTCGACGTCGTCGCCGGCGCTGGCCCGCCGGATCGGCGACGACCTCAACAAGGACGTGCTGCGCGAGGCGCTCAACGAGCTGCTCGGCGTGCGCTGGAAGGTCGAGGCGGTCGTCGAGGGCGCGACCCGCGGCTCCGGCCCGGCCGGCCCGTCCCCGGAGGCCGCGCGCGAGGCGGCCCGGGCGGCGGAGGCGGCCGAGGCGCGCGAGCTCATGGCGCAGCGGGCGGCCGAGGGCGACGACCCCGCCGCCGACCGCGAGCCCTCCGTCGACCCCGAGCAGGCGGCGCTGGCGCTGCTGCGCGCCCAGCTGGGCGCCCAGCCGCTGGAGGGCTGACCCCGCCGGTCCCGGCCCTCGTCCCCCCGGATGTCGGACCGGCGGCCTACCCTCGGGTCATGTTCCCCGGTGGTGGCCAGCCCGACCTGTCGGCGATCCTGCAGCAGGCCCAGCAGATGCAGCAGGCGCTGGCCGCCGCGCAGGAACAGCTGGCGAACGAGGAGGTCACCGGGTCGGCCGCCGGCGGCCTGGTCACGGCCACGATGAGCGGCGACGGCGAGCTGCGGTCGGTCACCATCGCGCCGTCGGCCGTCGACCCCGACGACGTGGAGACCCTGCAGGACCTCGTCGTCGCCGCCGTCCGCGACGCCTCGCGCCTGGCGAGCGAGCTGACCGCCGACCGCATGGGCCCCCTGGCCGGCGGTCTCGGCGGCGGCTTCCCCGGGCTGCCCGGCGCCTGACCGGCCCGTCCGCACCACTCTTCCCCTAGGAGCACCGTGTACGAGGGGGCCGTCCAGGACCTCATCGACGAGCTCGGCCGCCTGCCCGGCGTCGGGCCCAAGAGCGCGCAGCGCATCGCCTTCCACCTGCTGGCCGCCGAGTCCGCCGACGTCGGCCGGCTGGTCGCCGCGCTGCAGCGCGTGCAGGCCGAGGTCCGCTTCTGCGTGACCTGCTACAACGTCGCCGAGGGCGAGCAGTGCCGGATCTGCAAGGACCCGCGCCGCTCCGACGACGTCATCTGCGTGGTCGAGGAGCCCAAGGACGTCGTCGCCATCGAGCGCACGCGCGAGTTCCGCGGCCGCTACCACGTCCTCGGCGGCGCGATCAGCCCGATCGAGGGCGTCGGCCCCGACGACCTGCGGGTCAAGGAGCTCATGACCCGGCTGATGGACGGCAGCGTCACCGAGCTGATCATCGCCACCGACCCCAACCTCGAGGGCGAGGCCACCGCCGCCTACCTGGCCCGGCTGGTCGGCCCGCTGGGCCTCACCGTCTCGCGCCTGGCCAGCGGACTCCCGGTCGGCGGCGACCTCGAGTACGCCGACGAGATCACCCTGGGCCGCGCGTTCGAGGGCCGCCGCCGCATCGACGCCTAGCACCTGCGCCCCCGACGGTCCCCGGCGCCGTCCAGCGAGGTCACAGGATGGTGTCGATGGGAGCCGACGGCTCGGGAAGCGCTCCCCGGGAGATCTAGGGTCCGACGCACGTCCGTGCGGTTCTTCCACCGCGCGGCCGCCCAGCGTCGAACTCATCCGGCCCCGCGGGGTCGAGAAGGCAGGTCTTCCGCGATGCAGCGTCGACCACAGCGTGCGCTGGCCGCCTCGGCGGCCGTGCTCACCGCAGTGACCCTGGCCGCCTGTGCCTCCAGTGACCGGGACTCCGGATCCGGCGGGGAGGGTGGCGAGGCCCAGTCCGGCGGCACCCTCGTCTTCGGCGCGGCCGGTGACCCGGACGTGCTCGACCCCGCCTTCTCCAGCGACGGCGAGACCTTCCGGATCGCCCGGCAGATCTACGAGGGCCTCCTGGGCAACGAGATCGGCGGCACCGAGCCGGTGCCCGCGCTGGCCGAGGACTGGGAGGTCAGCGAGGACGGCCTCGAGTACACGTTCTCCCTGCGCGAGGGCGTGACGTTCCACGACGGCACCGACTTCAACGCCGAGGCGGTCTGCTTCAACTTCGACCGCTGGTACAACTTCGAGGGCCTGGCCAGCAGCCCCGCCGCCTCGTACTACTACCAGGCGGTCTTCGGTGGCTTCGCCAGCACGCCCGACACCCCGAGCATCTACGAGAGCTGCGAGGCCACCGACGAGTCCACCGCGGTGGTCCGGCTCACCCAGGTGACGTCGAAGTTCCCGTCGGCGCTGGCCCTCCCGTCCTTCTCCATGCAGAGCCCCACGGCCCTGCAGCAGTACGACGCGGACAACCTCTCCGGCAGCGAGGACGCGCTCACCTTCCCCGAGTACGCCCTCGAGCACCCGACCGGCACCGGTCCGTTCAAGTTCGAGAGCTGGGACCGCGGCAACGGCGAGGTGACCATCGTCCGCAACGAGGACTACTGGGGCGAGCCGGCCCTCCTCGACGAGATCATCTTCCGCACCATCCCGGACGGGAACACCCGCCGCCAGGAGCTGCAGGCCGGGTCGATCGACGGCTACGACCTCGTCGCGCCGGGCGACTACCAGACGCTGGAGGACGAGGGCTTCCAGGTCCTGGTCCGCGACCCGTTCAACATCCTGTACCTGGGCTTCAACGGCGGGAACGTGCCCGGCACCTCCGCCAACCCGGCACTGCAGAACCCGCAGGTGCGGCAGGCGATCGCGCACGCGATCGACCGCGAGACGATCGTGAACTCGCTGCTGCCCGAGGGCGCCGAGGTGGCCACCCAGTTCATGCCGCCGACCGTCGAGGGCTGGGCCGAGGACGTCACCACCTACGACTACGACCCCGACCGCGCCCGCCAGCTGCTGCAGGAGGCCGGCGCCGAGGGGACGACGCTGCGGTTCTACTACCCGACCGAGGTCAGCCGGCCCTACCTGCCGGACCCGGCCGCGCTGTTCCAGGTGATCAACCAGAACCTGATCGACGCCGGGTTCACCATCGAGCCGGTGGCGCTGCCGTGGAACCCGGACTACCTGGACGCGGTCCAGGCCGGCCAGGCCGACATCCACCTGCTCGGGTGGACCGGTGACTACAACGACGCCTACAACTTCATCGGCACGTTCTTCGCCGAGCAGGCGAACGGCCAGGCGTCGGCAGAGTTCGGGGCGTTCAGCAACCCGGAGATCTTCGCGGCCCTCGCCCAGGCCGACGCCGAGCCCGACGTGGCGGCCCGCACCGAGCAGTACCAGGAGGCCAACCGGCTGATCATGGACTACCTGCCCGGTGTCCCGATCTCGCACTCGCCGCCGGCCCTGGTGGTCGCGGAGAACGTGCAGGGGCTGGAGCCCAGTCCGATCAGCGATGAGGACTTCTCCACGGTGTCGCTCAGCGACTGACCCGCAGTGCCGGCCGCGCCGGGGCAGGTGGATCCTGTCCCCGGCGCGGCCGGCGCCGTTCCTGCCCCCGGAGAGGTGACCCGAGCGCGTGCTCCGCTTCGTCGTCCGGCGGCTCCTGCAGCTGATCCCGATCCTGCTGGGGCTGTCGGTCCTGCTCTTCGCCTGGCTGCGGGCGCTGCCCGGGGGGCCGGCCCAGGCCGCCCTCGGTGAGCGCGCCACCCCCGAGGCGATCGCCCGCTACAACGAGCTGTTCGGGCTCGACCAGCCGCTCTACGTGCAGTACCTGCGCTTCCTGGGCCGCGCCGTGCAGCTGGACTTCGGCACCTCCGCGCGCACCGGCCGCCCGGTCACCGAGGTCTTCCTCGAGCGGATGCCCGGCACCATCGAGCTGACCGTGTTCGCGATGGTGTTCGCGATCGGAGTCGGCATCCCGGTGGGGTACCTGGCCGCCCGCCGGCACGGCAGCTGGCTGGACTCGACGTCGGTCATCGGCTCGCTCATCGGGGTCGCCATCCCCGTCTTCTTCCTCGCCTACCTGCTGCGCCTGCTGTTCGCCGTCGAGCTGGGCTGGCTGCCCGGCTCCGGACGCCAGGAGGTGCGCATCGACGCCACCCGGGTCACCAACTTCTACGTGCTCGACGGGTTGCTCACCCGCGAGTGGGACGCCGCCTGGGACGCCTTCGAGCACCTGATCCTGCCCGGGATCGCGCTCGGCACGATCCCGCTGGCCATCATCGTGCGGATCACCCGGGCCTCGGTCCTGGACGTGGTGAACGAGGACTACGTGCGCACGGCGAACGCCAAGGGCCTGGCGACGGCGACCGTCCGCCGCCGGCACGTCCTGCGCAACGCGCTCCTGCCCGTGTCGACGACGATCGGCCTGCAGACCGGCCTGCTGCTGTCGGGGGCGGTGCTCACCGAGACCGTGTTCGCGTTCGGCGGGGTGGGATCGGCCATCTACGACGCGATCTTCCAGCGGGACTACGCGTTGCTGCAGGGCTTCGTCCTCATGCTGGCCATCATGTACGTGCTGGTGAACCTGCTGGTCGACATCTCCTACGGGCTGCTCGACCCCCGGGTCAGGGTCTCGTGAACCAGGGAGAGGGCCGATGACCGCGGTGGGGGACGTCCGCCGGCGGCGGATCGACGAGCTGGCCGCCCGCGCCGGCCAGGTGCCCGAGGGCGAGGGCGGCGTCTCGCTCACCCGCAGCGCGTTCCGCCGGCTGCGGCGCAACCCGGTGGCGATCCTCGGCGCGGTCATTGTCGTGGTGTTCTTGCTGGTCGCGGCGTTCGCGCCGCTGCTGGCCCCGCGGGACCCGCTGGCGCAGACGCTCCTGTCGGAGATCCGTCCCGGCTACATCCCGGGCGCCCAGGCGGGCTTCCCCCTCGGCGTCGACGAGCTCGGCCGCGACCTGCTGTCGCGGCTGATCGTCGGCTCCCGCCAGTCGCTGCTCATCGGGGTGGTGTCGACGCTGCTCGGCGTCGTCGTCGGCATGTCCCTCGGCGTCCTCGCCGGCGCGTTCGGCGGCTGGGTCGACACCGTCATCATGCGGTTCGTCGACATCATCCTGTCCATCCCGAGCCTGCTGATGGCGATCAGCATCTCGGTGCTCCTGGGGCAGAACCAGTGGTCGCTGATGATCGCGATCGCGGTGACCCAGGTCCCGGTCTTCGCCAGGCTGCTGCGCGGGTCGATGCTGAGCCAGCGGAACAGCGACTACGTCCTCGCCGCCCAGGCCCTGGGCATCAGGCGGGGCCGGATCGTGTTCGGCCACGTCCTGCCCAACTCGCTGTCGCCGGTGATCGTCCAGACGACGCTGTCGCTGGCGACCGCGATCATCGAGGCCGCGGCCCTGTCCTTCCTCGGCCTGGGCGACCCCGACCTGGCCCGGCCGGAGTGGGGGGCCATGCTGTCCAACGCGCAGGACTTCCTGTCCGTCCGGCCGGAGCTGGCGATCTACCCGGCCGTGTGCATCATCGTCGTCGCGCTCGGCTTCACCCTGCTCGGCGAGTCGCTGCGCGAGGCGCTCGACCCGAAGTTCCGGAGGTGAGCCCGCTGACCATCGAGGAGCTGCCGCCCAGGTCCGTCGACCGCACCGGTCTGCCCGTGCTCGAGGTCGAGGACCTCACCGTCACGTTCACGCGGCGCGGCGAGCAGCCGACGCGGGCCGTCGACGGCGTCAGCTTCAGCGTGGCGCCGGGCGAGACGATCGGGCTGGTCGGCGAGTCCGGCTGCGGCAAGTCGGTGACGTCCCTCGCGGTCATGGGCCTGCTGCCGCGCCGCGGCGTGGAGGTCGGCGGGTCGGTCCGGCTCGACGGCGCGGAGCTGGTCGGCGCCCCCGAACGGGAACTGCGGGACCGGCGCGGCGCGGACATGGCCATGGTGTTCCAGGACCCGCTGTCCTCCCTGAACCCGACGGTGCCCATCGGGACCCAGGTCACCGAGGTCCTCCTCCAGCACCGTGAGCTGTCGAAGAAGGACGCCGTCGACGAGGCCACCCGCCTGCTCGACCGCGTCGGCATCCCCGATCCCGGGCGCCGGCTCAAGGAGTACCCGCACCAGCTCTCCGGCGGCATGCGGCAGCGGGCGCTGATCGCGATGGCGCTGGCCTGCGCGCCCCGGCTGCTCATCGCCGACGAGCCCACGACCGCGCTCGACGTGACGATCCAGGCGCAGATCCTCGAGCTGCTGCGCGAGCTCGTCGTCGACTCGGGGACGGCGCTGGTGATGATCACCCACGACCTCGGCGTCGTCGCGGGGCTCTGCGACCGGGTGCACGTCATGTACGCCGGCCGGATCATCGAGTCGGCCGACCGGCACGAGCTGTTCGCCCGGCCCCGCCAGCCCTACACGGGGGGCCTGCTGGCCTCCGTCCCACGGCTGGACGGCGCCCGCGGCACGCCGCTGCACCCCATCCGCGGCTCCGCGCGCGACGCCATCCCCTGGGCCGAGGGCTGCGCGTTCGCACCGCGGTGCGACAACGCCCAGGACGACTGCCTCACCGAGGTCGCGGGCAGCACGGTGCCGCTGGAGTACGACGGACCCGGCCGCGAGCTGCGCTGCCGGCACCCCCTCGAGTACCCCGTGTCCCCGGCCGGGGCCACCGCGTCCGGAGCCGCCCGATGACCGCCGTCCCGTCCGCCGACCCGCTGCTGCGGGTCGAGGGCCTGCAGGTGCACTTCCCGATCAAGCGGGGGGTGCTCGTCGACCGCACCGTGGGACACGTCCGCGCCGTGGACGGCGTCGACCTGAGCATCGGCCGCGGCACCACGTACGGGCTGGTGGGGGAGTCCGGCTGCGGCAAGTCCACCCTCGGGCGCGCCGTCCTGCGCCTGGTCGAGCCCACCGGCGGGCGGGTGGTCTTCGACGGGACCGACGTCAGCTCCCTGTCGGGGGAGCCCCTGCGGACCATGCGCCGGCGCATGCAGATGGTCTTCCAGGACCCGCTGGGCAGCCTCGACCCCCGGCAGAACGTCGAGTCGCTGCTGTCCGAGCCGCTCGCCGCCCACGGACTGGGCGGCGGCCGGCAGGGCATCGCCGAGCGGATCCGGACGCTGCTCGACGCGGTGGGCCTGCCGTCGGCCGCGCTGCGCCGCTATCCGCACGAGTTCTCCGGAGGGCAGCGCCAGCGCATCGGCATCGCCCGCGCGATCGCCCTCGAGCCGGACCTGCTCATCGCCGACGAGCCGGTCTCCGCGCTCGACGTCAGCGTCCAGGCGCAGGTCGTCAACCTGCTCGAGGAGCTGCAGGAGCGGCTGGGCCTGACCTACCTCGTCATCGCGCACGACCTCGCGGTGGTCCGGCACATCAGCGACGTCGTCGGCGTCATGTACCTGGGCGCGCTGGTCGAGCAGGCCCCCTCCGACGTCCTCTACTCCGAGCCGCTGCACCCGTACACGCGGGCGCTCATGAGCGCCGTCCCGGTGCCCGACCCGGTGGTCGAGGAGAGCCGCGAGCGGATCCTGCTGGCCGGGGACCTGCCGTCGCCGGCCGACCCGCCCAGCGGCTGCCGCTTCCACACCCGCTGTCCGTGGCGGCAGGAGACCCGGTGCGACGACGAGGTGCCCGTCCTCCGCGAGCTCGGCACGGGGCACCTGGTGGGCTGCCACTGGGCGGAGGAGATCCGCGACGGGCTGCTCGCACCGCGCTCGCCGGAGGAGGTCGCCGCCACCCAGGGCGTCAGC
The DNA here is from genome assembly GCF_054050435.1 of Geodermatophilus sp. SYSU D01036. NCBI lineage: Bacteria > Bacillati > Actinomycetota > Actinomycetes > Geodermatophilales > Geodermatophilaceae > Geodermatophilus > Geodermatophilus sp. SYSU D01036. Next base: position 321,244 of record NZ_JBJGZJ010000003.1, read on the forward strand.
GTCCGCCCGACCGGCGCGGAGAGCCCGGAGAGCGACGCGCTCGTGCAGGGTCTCGACGCGCCGATCGAGCGGACGTAGCCCTCAGTCCTCCACGACGACGTCGTCGCCGCGGCGCAGCGCCCGCTTCACCCGGAGCCGCAGCACCCTCGCGTAGCCGCGGACGAACTGGGTGTAGCCCGGCGTGGGCCCGTGGTAGCCGAGGAAGCCGCGCGGGCCCTCGACCATGTCGCCGGTGCGGACGTCGTAGCGGGCCTGGTGCCATGGGCAGACCAGGCAGCCGTTCTCGTCGAGGGAGCCCTCGGAGAGGTCGGCGAGCTGGTGACGGCAGCGACGGGAGACGGCGAAGTACTCGCCGTCGCGGTTGCCCACGGCCCACTTCCCGGCCCGGCCCACCGTCCCCGGGGGCAGCCGGTCGGCGGGGATGCGGTCGGTCTCGCTCACGGGTGGTCCTCCTCGGGCCGGGTCCGGGTCGACCGCCCCCTACCCGGTCGCGCCCGTCCTATCCGGCCGGGGAGCGATCACCCACCTAGGGTCGGGAGCGTGCGCCGGCTGATGGGGGTCCTCGCAGTCACGACCGCGGTCCTGGTCGCCGGCGGGAGCCCGGCGCTGGCCGAGCCGCCCTTCGACGTGCCCGACGAGGTGACCGACCGCGCCGGCGTGCTCGGCTCCGGGGGCCTCGCGCAGGTGCAGCAGGCGGTCGACGAGCGGCAGGCCGAGGACGGCACGCAGGCGTTCGTCGTCTACGTGGCCAGCTTCGACGGCGTCGACCAGGGCGCGTGGGCGCAGGCCACCGCGGAGGCGTCCGGGCTCGGGTCGACCGACGTGCTGTTCGCCGTCGCCGTGGACGACCGGCGCTACGGCTACTGGGTCGACGACGCGTTCCCGCAGACCAACGCGGAGATCGAGGACTTCCTGGCGCGAGACGTCGAGCCCGAGCTCGGCGCCGACGACTGGGCCGGCGCCGGGGTGGCCTTCGCCGAGGGCGTGGGCGACGCGGCGGGCTCCGGGTCCGGCTCGGACGGCGGCTCGGGGGCCCTCACCGCCGCGGTCGTCGGTGGGGTCGCCGTCGTCGGCGGGGGCGCCTGGCTGGTGGCGCGGTCGCGGCGCCGCCGGCAGGGCGCGCAGCCCCCGGCGACGACGCGGATCGAGCGGCCCGACCCGAACGCCGGCGTGCCCACCGAGGAGCTGCAGGGCCGGGCCAGCGCCGCGCTGCTCGACCTCGACGAGGCGGTGAAGACCTCGCAGCTGGACCTGGACTTCGCCCGGCTGCAGTACGGCGAGGCCGCCGTCGCCGGGTTCACCGAGGCGCTGGGGCAGTCGCGGCAGGAGCTCACCCGGGCCTTCACGCTCCGCCAGCAGCTCGACGACGAGGTGCCCGAGGACGAGCCGACGCGACGGCGGGTGCTGGGCGAGATCCTGCAGCTCACCGCGGCCGCCGACGCCCGGCTCGACGAGCAGGCGCAGGCCTTCGACCAGCTGCGCGACCTCGAGCGCACCGCCCCGCAGGCGCTGGAGGCGCTGGGCCCGCGGATCACCGCGCTGCACGGCCGGCTGCCGCAGGACGAGCAGCGGATGACCCGGCTGCAACGGCGGTACGCGGCGTCCGCGCTGGCGCCGGTGGCCGACAACCTCGACCAGGCCCGCGCGCGGCTGGCCGCCGCCGAGCAGGAGGTCGCCGAGGCCCGCGCCGCGCTCGACGCCGGCCGCTCCGGCGAGGCGGTGGGCGACCTGCGGGCGGCCGAGGGCGCGGTGGCCCAGGTCGGCACGCTGCTCGACGCCGTCGCCCGGCTCGAGCGCGACCTCGAGGAGGCCGCCGCCCGGCTGCCCGCCGTCCGCGCCGAGACCGAGGAGGACCTCGCCGAGGCCCGCGCCCTGGTGGCCGCGGGGGACGCCGGCGGGCTGCGGCCGCAGGTGGCCCGGGCCGAGGCGGGGCTCGCCGCCGCTGAGGAGGCCATGGGCTCCGCGGACGGCGCGCTGCCCGACCCGCTCACCGCGCTGCGCCGGCTGGAGGAGGCCGACGTCGCGCTGGAGCAGGCGCTCGCCGTCGCCCGCGACGCGCAGACCCGGGCCCGCCGGGCGGCCGCGGCACTGGACCAGACGCTGCTGCGGGCCCGCTCGACGGTGGCCGCCGCGGCGGACTTCGTCGCCACCCGGCGCGGCGCGGTCGGCCCCGAGGCCCGCACGCGGCTGGCCGAGGCGCAGCGCCACCTCGACGCCGCCGTCGGCACCGGGCGCACCGACCCCGAGGGCGCGCTGCGGGAGGCGCAGCTGGCCGACCAGCTCGCGCAGTCGGCGCTGCAGCTGGCGCAGGCCGACGTCGCCGGCTGGTCCTCCGGCTACGGCGGGGGCTTCGGCGGCGGGCACGGCGGCGGCTACGGGCCGGGCTACGGGCCCGGGTACGGCTACGGCGGCGGCCGCGGCGGCGTGGACCTCGGCAGCCTCGTGCTCGGCGGCATCCTGGCCGGCGGCTTCGGCGGTGGGCACGGCCGCGGCCACGGGGGCGGGGGCCTCGGCGGCGGCTTCGGTGGCGGCGCGGGTGGCGGGCGGCCGCGCGGCGGCAGCTTCGGCGGCTCGCGCAGCCGCGGCCGCAGCGGCGGCGGCCGCTTCTGACAGGAGCCGCCCGCCGCCTGAGCCGGGCCGGGTCAGCCGGGCAGCTGGCCGTAGGTGTGCTCGGGGGTGAACCGGACGACCAGGCGCCGCTCGGTCACCATCGCCCGGCGGTAGTCGTCCCAGTCCTGGTGCTCCTCGGAGACGCCGCGGTAGTAGGCGACCAGCTCCTCCACCGTGGCGTCGTGCGGGTCGGCGGCGACCGGGGTGAGCTCCGCGGTGCCCTCGACGGCCACCCACGACCAGAAGTCCCGGGAGGTCACGTGCAGGGTGACCCGCGGGTCGGCCCGGAGGTTGCGGGTCTTGGCCCGGTCGTCGGTCACCGAGATCCGGAACAGCCGCCGCTCCGGGTCGTAGGCGTAGCCGACGTTGGACACCTGGGGCCGCCCGTCGCGCTTGACCGTGGCCAGCACGCCCATCTGGTGTTCCGCCACGAACGCCAGGTGCCGGTCGTGCACGGTCACCGGACCCGCCCCCGGGCCTTGAGCGGCACCGGCGGCAGGGGCGGGGCGAGCTGCCGCTGGTCCTCGTCGAACCCGGCGACGACCCCGAACCGCGGGTCGCCGTCGTTCCAGCGCTCGGCGTACTCGGTGATCTCCTCGCCGGACCGGCCGACGAAGTTCCACCACATGACCAGCCGCTCCTCGAACGGCTCGCCGCCGAGCAGCAGCAGCCTCGTGGCCGCCCCGGTCCGGATCCGCACCGACCGCCGGCCGGTGCCGAGGTAGACCATCGCCCCGTGCGCCAGCGGCGCGCCCTCGACGTCGGCCCCGCCCGAGGCGCCGAGCAGCGCGTGCTCGAAGTCCGGCTCCAGCGGCACCTCGACGTCGGCGCCCGCGGCCAGGTCCAGGTCGACCCCGACGATCGGCGTGTACGCGGTGCCCGGCGACACCGCGCCGCCGAACGCGCCCAGGAGGACCGTCGCGGTCAGCCCGTCGGAGGTGAACCCGGGCAGCGTCGCGTGGTGCTGGAACGCCGGCGCGGTGTCGCGGGCGGCGTCGGGCAGCGCCACCCACAGCTGGGCGCCGTGCAGGAACCGCGGGTGCGGCACCGGCGACTGCTCGGAGTGCGCGATGCCGTACCCGGCGGTCATGAGCGCGAGCTGGCCGGGGCCGAAGGTGACGTCGCTGCCGAGCGAGTCGCGGTGGTGCACCTCGCCCTGGATCAGCCAGGACACCGTCTGCAGGCCGGTGTGCGGGTGCGGCGTCACCTGCATGCCGGAGGTCGCCGCGACGTCGTCGGGGCCGTAGTGGTCGACGAACGCCCAGGCGCCGACCATCCGGCGGCCCAGCGTCGGCAGCAGCCGCCGGACGACGGTGTTCGCACCCAGCGGCACCTCCTTGGCGGGCAGCAGGTCGAGGGCCGGCCCGGCCGGGGTGTCGGCCAGGCCGCCGACCTCCCGCGCGCTGGGACGGGGCTCGGTGTTGCTCATGGGCGGACCTCCGGACGGCGGACGGCGGGCAGGGTCAGCGGGGTTCGGGCGCGGTCGGGCAGCGCAGCGCGGCCAGGTCCCAGCCGGCGCGGCGGGCGCCGGCGGCGTAGGCGCTCTCCAGGAAGTCCAGGACGGTGGCGCGCGGGTCCGCCGCCGTCCGCACGTCCTCGTAGGGCAGCAGCGCCAGGTGCGCGCCGCGGCTGTCGATCCACCGCGCCGCCGCCGGCCGCAGCGGCTCCTCGGCCAGGCCCGCGGGCTCGGGCGCGGTGTAGGAGTAGAACGCCGGCTCCGGGACCTGGTCGTCGCCGAACCAGAAGCCGGCGCTGATCACCTCGTGCGAGTAGGCCTCGCGGGTGACCGGGTCGACCGCCGCCGGCTGCTCCACCCGCCGGTCGGAGAAGCGGGTGACGGCCAGGTCGAGGGTGTGCCAGAAGTGGTGCACCGGGCTGGTCTTGGCGTAGCTGCGGCCGGCGAACTCCTCGAGCACCTGGGCCACCTGGCCGAGCACCACCCAGTAGCGGGTCACCGCGGCGCGGTCGTAGGCGGCGTGGTGCTCGTCCTCGGCGAACGGCGTGCCGTCGGCCAGGTCGAACGGGACGGGCAGCTCGACGGTCGCGGGCAGGCCGAGTGCCGACAGGGTGCCGAGCAGCTGCCGGTAGAACGCCGCCACGCTCAGCCCGGGCAGCGGGAACGACGTCCGCCGCCCGTCGGCCACGGCCACCTCCAGCCGGTGGTCGACCAGGTCGAGGTCGACGGCGAAGACCGGGTCGAAGCCCATCGGCCGGGTGGTCAGGCCGCGGCCGGTGAGGTGGAAGGGGACGTGCCACCAGTGGTTGCGTCGCGGGGCGTTGGCCAGCCGCAGCTTGCCCACGACCTGCAGGAACCGGTGGAGGGTGTCCTTGGTGTCGGCCCACTCGGCCAGCGGGATCGGCGGGAAGACGGACACGGGGGCTCCTCGATCGGCGGTCGCGGCCAGCATGCAGGCCCCGGCGGCGGCGCGGAAGCCGCCACTGGGGCCGTGCTCACCGCGGGTGCTCACCGCGGGGTGCTCACTGCCCGGTGCTCACTGCCCGGTCTCGCCGCGCACGGAGCCGTGCGCGTACGTGGCCGGGATGCTGCCGAGCCGGCCGGCCTGGTGGTCGGCGAACGCGTCGAGCAGCTCCTGCCGGGTGTTCATGACGAACGGCCCGTACATGGCGATCGGCTCGCGGATCGGCCGGCCCCCGAGCACGACGACGTCGAGCGCCGGCGTCCGCGACTCCTGCCGCTCGGCGCCGCGCACCGTCACGGTGTCCCCGGGGCCGAGGACGGCGAGCTGCCCGGTGCGCACCGGCGCCCCGTCGATGCCGACCGAGCCGGCGCCGGAGAGCACGTACACCAGCGCGTTGAACGAGGGGTCCCACGGCAGGTCCAGCGTCGCGCCGGGGGAGACGGTGGCGTGCACCATCGCCATCGGCGTGTAGGTGGAGCCCGGCCCGCGGTGCCCGGCGACGTCACCGGCGATGACCCGCAGGAACGCGCCGGCGTCGGGGCTGGCCAGCAGCACCGACCGGTCGGCGCGCAGGTCCTGGTAGCGGGGCTGCACCCACTTCTGCGCCCGCGGCAGGTTCACCCACAGCTGCAGGCCGTGGAACAACCCGCCGCTGACCACCAGGTGCTCCGGCGGCCGCTCGATGTGCAGCACGCCGCCGCCGGCGGTCATCCACTGCGTGTCGCCGTTGCTGATCGTGCCGCCGCCACCGTGCGAGTCGGCGTGCTCGAAGGTGCCGTCGATGATGTAGGTGACGGTCTCGAAGCCGCGGTGCGGGTGCCAGGAGGTGCCCCGGGGCTCACCGGGGGCGTACTCGACCTCGCCCATCTGGTCCATGTGCAGGAACGGGTCGAGGTCGCGCAGGTCCACCCCGGCGAAGGCGCGGCGGACCGGGAACCCCTCGCCCTCGAAGCCCGACGGCGCCGTGGTCACCGAGCGGGTGCGGCGCCGCACGGTGCCCGGCGCGGGGACCGGGACGCGGGGCAGGGTGGTGGTGTCCTCGACGGTGACGGCGGGCATGGCCGGCCTCCTCAGTTGAGCTCTCAACCAGTAGCGACCGTAGCACCGGGCGGGCCCGGGTTGTTCCCGTCCGGCGCCGGGTGGTGACCGGGTCCGGGCACACCCGCCCGGCGCGTCGTCGCCGTCCGGAAACGCGCGCGACACACGCCCGAACTAGGTTCCGGCTCATGGCGGACCTCTTCGACGGGTATCCCCTCGGGGAGCAGTGGGACGAGATGTTCGGCGGGCCGGCCCAGCCCCGGCCGGCCTACGCCGGGCTGTTCGCCTCGCTGCAGCCGATGGCCGGCGAGGAGCTCGCCGCGCGGGCGGACCTGCTGTCGCAGACCTACCGCGACGCCGGGGTCACCTTCGCCCACGCAGGCGAGGAGCAGCCGTTCCCGCTGGACATCGTGCCGCGGGTGATCGGCGCCGACGAGTGGGCGGTGATCGAGCGCGGCGTCGCCCAGCGGGTGCAGGCGCTGGAGGCCTTCCTCGCCGACGTCTACGGCGCGGGGGAGGTGTTCGCCGACGGCGTCGTGCCGCGCAGCGTGGTCACCACGAGCGCGCACTTCCACCGGCAGGCGCACGGGCTGGTGCCGCCCAACGGCGTGCGGGTGCACGTGGCCGGGATCGACCTGGTGCGCGACGAGGCCGGCGACTTCCGGGTGCTCGAGGACAACCTGCGCTCGCCGTCCGGGGTCAGCTACGTCATCACCAACCGCGCGGCGATGAGCCAGGTGCTGCCCGAGCTGTTCGCCGACCACCGCATCGAGCCGGTCGCCGGCTACCCGACCCGCCTGCTCGAGGCGCTCAAGGCCTCCTCACCGCCCAACGTCAGCGACCCGACCGTCGTCCTGCTCACCCCCGGCGTCTACAACTCCGCCTACTTCGAGCACGCGCTGCTGGCCCGGCAGATGGGCGTGGAGCTGGTCGAGGGCCGCGACCTGGTGTGCGCCGGCAACCAGGTGAGCATGCGCACCACCGACGGCCAGCGCCGCGTCGACGTCATCTACCGGCGCATCGACGACGACTTCCTCGACCCGGTGCACTTCCGCCCCGACTCGGTGATCGGCTGCGCCGGCGTCCTCAACGCCGCCCGCGCCGGCCGGGTGACCATCGCCAACGCCGTCGGCAACGGCGTCGCCGACGACAAGCTGCTCTACACCTGGGTGCCCGACCTCGTCCGCTACTACCTCGCCGAGGAGCCGGTCCTGGACAACGCCGAGACCCACCGGCTCGACGACGAGGACACCGTGCGCTGGGTGCTCGACTCCCTCGACCAGCTGGTGCTCAAGCCGGTCGACGGCTCGGGCGGCAAGGGCATCGTCATCGGCCCGCGCGCCGACGAGGCGACGCTCGCCGAGCTGGCGGTCAAGGTCCGGGCACGGCCCCGCGACTGGATCGCGCAGCGGCCGATCGGGCTGTCGACGTCGCCGACGCTGGTGGGCGGCCGGATCGCCCCGCGGCACGTCGACCTGCGGCCGTTCGCCGTCAACGACGGGGAGAGGGTGTGGGTGCTGCCCGGCGGGCTGACCCGCGTGGCGCTGCCCGAGGGCGAGCTGGTGGTCAACTCCAGCCAGGGCGGCGGCTCGAAGGACACCTGGGTGTTCAGCCCGCCCCGGCCGGCGCCCGAGGCCGACGAGCCGCCGGCGCGCACCCGGATCGAGTTCACCGCCGCCGACCTGCCCGGCGACCCGCCCGGCCAGGACCCCGGACCGTTCGAGGACGCCGTCGCCGGCCAGTCCCAGCAACAGCAGCAGCAAGCGGCAGAAATGGCCATTTCTGCCGCCCAGGAGGGCGTGGAGTGCTGAGCCGGATCGCGGAGTCGCTGTTCTGGATCGGCCGGTACGTCGAGCGCGCCGACGACACCGCCCGGATCCTCGACGTGCACACCCAGCGGCTGGTCGAGGACCCGTGGATCGACGAGCGGCGAGCCTGCGCGAACCTGCTCGGCCTCATGGGCGCGGGCGTGCCCGAGGACGAGGCCGACACCGAGCGGGTGCTGGCGACGCTGGCCTTCGAGCGGGACAGCCCGAGCTCGATCGTCGGGGCGCTGTCGGCGGCGCGGGAGAACGCCCGCGGCGCCCGCGAGGTGCTCTCGGCCGAGATCTGGGAGTCGCTCAACGTCACGCACAACGCGCTGCCGCAGCAGCGCACGATGGCCCGCCGGTACGGGCCGCACTCGCTGTTCCGCTTCGTCCGCGAGCGCTCGGCGATGGTGTTCGGCCTGGCCGACTCCACCATGAGCCGCGACGAGTCCTGGCTGTTCCTCGTCCTCGGCCGCTCGCTGGAGCGCGTGGACATGACCGCGCGGCTGCTGTCGACCCGAGTGCTGGCCGGGGACGCCGCGCCGTCGTGGACGCTGGTGCTGCGCTCCACCGGCGCCTACGAGCCCTACCTGCGCACCTACCGCGGCGTCGTCGACTCCAGCCGCGCCGCGGAGTTCCTGCTGCTGGACCGGCTGTTCCCGCGGTCGGTGTTCGCCGCCCTGGAGCAGGCCGAGGCGTGCCTGGCCGAGCTGGAGCGCTCCACCGTCCGCGACGCCACCCGCATCGGCGTGGCCGGCGAGGCGCACCGGATCGTCGGCCGGGCGCGCACGGTGCTCGAGTTCATGCCGCCGCCCGAGGTGCTGGACCGGCTGCCGCAGCGGCTCGACGAGCTGCAGCGCACCTGCTCGCTGGCCAGCGCGGCGGTCACCGGCCGGTTCTTCACCGAGCAGGCGCCGCAGGTGTGGGTGCCGGAGGGGGTCGCGTGAGCCAGACGCAGGTCCAGGTGCAGGTCCCGGGCGGCCGGCCGCCGCGCCCGGCCGGCGACCGCTGGCGGCTGCAGGTCGTGCACACCACCCGGTTCCGCTACGGCGGGCCGGTGCGCTCCTCCTACAACGAGGCCCGGCTGACGCCGGAGAACAGCGGCCGGCAGACGACGCTGCGCTCGCGGGTCGAGATCGAGCCGGCCGCGACCGCGTTCGCCTACCGCGACTACTGGGGCTCGACGGTCACCGCCTTCGACCTGCACACGCCGCACCGGGAGCTGGTGGTCACCGGCACCTCGATCGTGGAGGCCGGCCTCGACGCCGTCGACCACGACCACGTGGGCTGGTCCGCCCTCCGCGGCCGGCTGGTCCGCGACCGCTTCGGCGAGCTGCTGGCCCCCACGCCCCGCACCGCGATGGACCCGACGGTGGTGCGCGCCGCCCGGGCCGCCGTCGGCGACGCCCCGCCGCACCTGGCCGGGCCCGCGGTGTGCCGGTTCGTCCGCGAGCACATGGAGTACCTGTCCGGCTCGACGTCGGTGCGGACGACGGCGATGCAGGCGTGGACGGCGGGCAGGGGCGTCTGCCAGGACATCTCGCACGTCACCGTGGGCCTGCTGCGCGAGCTCGGCCTGCCCGCCCGCTACGTCTCCGGCTACCTGCACCCCCGCCCCTCGGCCGGCGTCGGCGAGACGGTGACCGGCGAGAGCCACGCCTGGGTGGAGTGGTGGGACGGCGGCTGGTGCGCCTCCGACCCCACCAACGGGGTCCCGATCGGGCCGCGGCACGTGACCCTGGGCCGCGGCCGCGACTACGGCGACGTCCCGCCGTTCACCGGCATCTTCTCCGGCCCGCGCAGCGAGGGGCACACGGTGACCGTGGAGGTCACCCGCCTGGCCTAGGAGCCCCTCGCCCGGGAGACCTGCGCCCGGGAGCGCCTCGCCTAGAAGCCCCGGAGCAGCCGGGCGACGCCGGTGAGCTCCTCCTCGGCGTCGGCGTCGGGGAGCACCTCGCTGCGGTCGGCCAGCCGCGGCCGCCACGCCGGCGGGGCCGACTGCAGCCACGCGGCACCGGCGTCGGTGAGCCGGCCGTCGGAGCGCAGCGGCGCCCAGCCGCGCAGGAAGCGCAGCCCCTCGGCGGCGGTGACCAGGGTGCGGGCCACGCCGCGGCCGCGGTACACCGGCTCCACGGTGACGTCGTCGACCAGGCCGGAGCGGATCCACCAGCGGACCTCGGCGATCCGGTCGGTCATCCGCACCCCGGCGGCGGCGACCTCGTGCGGGCGGACGACCGCGCCGGCCCGGAAGGCGTTGCCGCGGAAGGCCAGGAGCGAGGCGGCGGGGACCGCGCTGGCCGCGTGGGTCACCTCGGCGAACCACATCGGCGGGCAGGTCCCGGACAGCTCCTCGGCGACGTCGATGCGCACCACCCGGCCGTCGGAGGCGCGGTGCCGGACGTCGACCTGCCAGCCGGCGGGGCGGCGGCCGCGGGCGTCGACGGCGGTCATGTCGACGGGGGTGCCGTCGGGGAAGCGGTCGGAGTTGACCGCGACCAGCGAGTACTCGACGGCGCCGGGGCCGCGGCGGAGCAGCCGGGCCCACCACAGCGCCGTCGTCTCCGGGGCGGACTCGGCCAGCGGCGGGACCGCCCGCAGGCGCGGTGCCGCCGGCGCCGGGCCCGGGAACGCCGCGTCGTGGGCCGCTGCCGTCATGCTCATGTCGTCCTCCGCTCGTCCGCCCCGGACACCCGGGGTGTGCTGCCGATGACTCTCCGGACGTCACTTGCGGGTGCCTTGGGGTCCACTAGCGGACCGCCCCCAGGCGGCCGGGGCGTGCGGGCAGCCGGGGATACTGGGGGTCCGATGACCTGGACCCGGCCCTGAGCGCCCCGCTGAACCTGCTCAACCTCGAGCGGGTCTCCAAGGCACACGGCACGACCGTGCTGCTCGACGACGTCTCGCTCGGCGTCGCCGCCGGCGAGCGGATCGGCGTCGTGGGGCGCAACGGCAGCGGCAAGTCCACGCTGCTCGGCGTCCTCACCGGCCGCGAGGATCCCGACTCCGGCCGGGTCACCCGGCGCGGCGACCTCGCCGTCGGCGTCCTCGACCAGTCCGGCACCCTGCCGCCCGGCGCGACCGTCCGCGACGTCGTCCTCCCCCAGACGCTGTTCGCCGCCGAGCACGAGTGGGCCGCCGACCCGGCCGTGCGCAGCGTCCTGACCGGTCTGGAGCTCGACCGGCTCGGCCTGGACTCGCCCGTCGCCCCGATGTCCGGCGGCGAGCGCCGGCGGGTCGCGCTGGCCGCGCAGCTGATCCGGCCGCTGGACCTGCTGGTGCTCGACGAGCCGACCAACCACCTCGACGTCGAGGGCGTCGCGTGGCTGGCCGACTTCGTCAAGCGGCGGGTCGGCGCGCTGGTGGTCGTCACCCACGACCGGTGGTTCCTCGACGAGGTCTGCACGCAGACCTGGGAGGTCGCCGACGGCGCGGTGCACGCCTACGAGGGCGGCTATGCGGCCTACACGCTGGCCCGCGCCGAGCGGGCCCGCGTCGCGGCGGTGACCGAGGAGCGGCGGCTGAACCTGGTGCGCAAGGAGCTGGCCTGGCTGCGCCGCGGCGCGCCGGCGCGCACCAGCAAGCCGCGGTTCCGGATCGAGGCGGCCGAGGCGCTGATCGCCGACGAGCCGCCGCCCCGGGAGACGATGGCGCTCAAGGGCTTCGCCGCCCGCCGGCTCGGGAAGACCGTCTACGACGTCGAGGACGTCGACTACGCGGTGCCCGCCGACGACGGCCCGCGGCCGCTGTTCCGCGACCTGACCTGGCACGTGGGCCCCGGCGACCGGATCGGCGTGGTCGGCGTCAACGGCGCCGGCAAGACCTCGCTGTTGCGGCTGCTGGTCGGCGAGACCGAGCCCGACCGCGGCCGGGTGGTGCGCGGGCAGACCGTCGCCCCGGCCTACCTCTCCCAGCACGTCACCGAGCTGCCCGCCCGACTGAGGGTGCTCGAGGCGGTGCAGGAGGTCGCGCGGATCGCCCGGATCGGCAACCAGGAGATCTCCGCGTCGTCGCTGGCCGAGCGGTTCGGCTTCCCGGCGTCGCGGCAGTGGACGCCGGTCGGCGACCTCTCCGGCGGCGAGCGGCGGCGGCTGCAGCTGCTGCGCCTGCTCATGGCCGAGCCGAACGTGCTGCTCCTCGACGAGCCGACCAACGACCTCGACATCGACACGCTCACCCAGCTCGAGGACCTGCTCGACTCCTTCCCCGGCACGGTGCTGGTGGTCAGCCACGACCGGTACTTCGTCGACCGGGTGTGCGACTCGGTGGTCGCGCTGATGGGCGACGGCTCGCTGGCCGCGCTGCCCGGCGGGGTGGAGGAGTACCTCGCCCGCCGGGCCGCCGGGGAGGCCGCGCTGCCCTCGGCCGGCTCGGGTCTCGCGCCCGCCGGCGGCGCGTCCGCGGCGCACGCGCCGGCCGGTCCCTCGGCGGCCGAGGTGCGCGCCGCCCGCAAGGAGGCCGCCCGGCTCGAGCGGCGGCTGGAGAAGCTGGGCGCGGAGGAGGAGCGGCTGCACGCCGAGCTCGCCGCCGCGGCCACCGACCACGCGAGGGTCATGGAGCTCGACGGCCGGCTGCGGACCCTGCTGGCCGAGAAGGACCAGGTCGAGACCGACTGGCTGGCCGCCGCGGAGCTCGCCGAGGGCTGACGCGGCGCCGTCGTCCTGGCTCACGCGAGCGCGTCCTGGCTCACCGTCGGCGGTGAGCCAGGACGCAGCACGATCAGCTGACCTGATCGTGCTCACGCGGCGACGGCGGCCTCGGCGCGGGTGCGGGCGAGCATCCGCAGGCCGACGACGACCGCCGGGACGGCGCCGACCAGCGCGAGGGCACCGTGGACCGTCGGCGAGAACGGGATCACCGCGGAGGCCACGAGGCAGCCGACGGCCGGGAGCAGCAGCCACCAGCCGGTCACCCCGGCGCGGGCGAGACCCGCGTAGCCGACGATCGGGCCGAGGAGCCCGAACAGCGTCAGGACGCCGACGACCGCGACCCCCGGGTTCGCCCCGACGGCGTCGTAGAGGCCCAGGGCGGTGGCCGGGTCGAGCTCGCGGCCGATGGCCCCGGTCCAGTAGTCGTAGAGCACGAAGCCGGCCACGGTGACCAGGCCGATCGCGGACATCAGCGCCCCGACGACGGCCGGGATGCGCCCGCGGCGGCCCCGCACCAGCGTCGGGACGGCCAGCCAGGCCAGGGCCAGCGCCATGTTGCCGTAGTGCAGCAGCACCGCCGACAGCGTCGTCCGGCCCTCGTCGCGGCCCAGCGCCGCGATGTAGTCGGCCGCGGCCTGGGAGTCCTGCGGCGGGGAGGTCACCATGCCGGCGACGTAGAGCAGCGAGCCGCCGACCAGGGCGGCGCCGGCGATCGGCAGCATGAGCGAGCCTGCGCTGCGGGCCGGGCGCGCCTCGGGGGCGGTGGGAGTGCGGGTGGGGAGCGGGGTGGTGGTCATCGGTCCTCGTCGGTCCAGGCACCGCCGTCTGCGGTGCGTCGGCGAGGACTCTCCGGCCGCGGGGCCCTCCGGCACGTCCGTCCCGGCGGACCGACCGTCCTCCGCCGCGAGGAGGAGGGACGGCGGGTGCCCATCGGCCGCGCGGGGGATCCCGCCCGCGCCTCCCCGCCCCTACCGTGCTCGCCGTGCCCCGCTGGACGTCGTCCCCCTCCGCCCGCCGGCTCGTGTGGCCGGCCCTCGGCGCGCTGCTCGCCGTGCTGTCGGTGCTGGAGACGGTGACCGAGGAGACGTTCCGCTTCCCGCTGGTCACCGCGCTGCCGGGCGTGGCCGTCGGTGCGGTCGTGGCGCTCGGCACGCGGTGGCCGGAGGCGGCCGCGGTCACCGGGGCGCTCAGCGTGCTCGGCAACTACGCGCTCGGGACGCCCGGGCCCGGCGGCGCCCAGCTCATCGCGATGGCCGTCCTCGTGGGGCACGCCGCCGCGGTCCTGCCGCTGCGCCGCGGGCTGCGCGCGGCCGGGTCGGCGACGGCCGTCGTCGTGCTCGCCGGCCTGCTGCTGGGCCCGTCGACCTGGGAGAGCGTCTTCTACCTCGTCGTCACCGGGACCGCCTGGGGCGTCGGCGTGCTGGTGCGCCAGTCGCGCGAGCGGGCCCGCGAGCTGCAGGTCCTCGCCGCGCGGCTGGCCGAGCAGCAGGAGGCGGTGGCCGGCGCCGCGGTGGTGGCCGAGCGGGCGCGCATCGCCCGCGAGGTGCACGACTCGGTGGCGCACGCGGTGAGCGTGATGGTGCTGCAGATGGGCGGCCTGCGCCGGCTGCTGCCCGACCACCCCGAGGCGCAGGACGTGCTGCTCGGCCTCGAGCGGCTGGGCCGCGAGTCGGTCGACGAGATGCGCCGGGTGGTCGGCATCCTCCGCGAGTCCGGCGGCGGCGACCCGGCGCCGCAGCCGTCGCTGTCCCGGCTCGACGCCGTCCTCGCCGAGCTGCGCGCCGGCGGGATGCCGGTGCAGCTCGTCGTGACCGGGGAGCCGGCCGAGCTGCCGCAGCTGGTCGACGTCGCGGCCGTCCGCGTGGTGCAGGAGGCACTGTCCAACGTGGTCCGGCACGCCGGTGCCGCGGCCACCTGCGTGGAGGTCGCCTGGACGCCGGGCCGGGTGACCGTGACCGTCACCGACGACGGCCGGCCGCGGGTCCCCGTGCCGCCGCCGGTCCCCGGCACCGGCGGGCACGGGCAGCTGCACATGCGCGAGCGGGTCGCCGTCGCCGGCGGCGACCTGTCCGTGGGGCCGGTCCGCGGCGGCTACCGGGTCCGCGCCGGCTTCCCGGTGCCCGCCCCGGCGAGCGCGCCCGCGGGGGTGGGCGCGTGACGATCCGGGTGGTGCTGGTCGACGACCAGTCGATGATCCGCACCGGCCTGCGGATGGTGCTGGCGGCCGAGCCCGACATCGAGGTGGTCGGGGAGGCCGGCGACGGCGCCGGCGGCGTCCGGGTGGTCACCGAGCTCGCACCCGACGTGGTGCTGCTCGACGTCCGGATGCCCGGCATGGACGGGCTGGAGGCCGCGCGGCGGATCGTCGAGGCGGGCCTGCCCACCCGCGTCGTCGTCCTCACCACCTTCGACGAGGACGAGTACGTGGCCGCCGCGCTGCGCGCCGGGGTCAGCGGGTTCCTGCTCAAGGTGGCGCCGCCCGAGGACCTGGTCGCCGCGGTGCGCACCGTCGCCGCCGGGCAGGGGCTGCTCGACCCGGCCGTGACGCTGCGGGTGATCCGGTCCTTCGCCGCCGCGCCCGCGCCCGACCCCGGCCGCGCCGCCGAGCTCGGGCAGCTGACCGAGCGGGAGACCGACGTCCTGGCGCTGGTCGCGGCCGGGCTGTCCAACGCCGAGATCGCCGCGCGGCTGTACCTCGGCGAGGCGACGGTGAAGACGCACGTCAGCCGGGTGCTGCTCAAGCTGGGCCTGCGCGACCGGGTCCAGGCGGTCGCGTTCGCCTACGAGTCGGGCCTGGTGACGCCGGGTAGGTGACCCGGTTCTCCGCGCCGTCGGTTTCCCGGCGCGGGAGCGGCGGTACCCCCACGAGGGGGCGACGCCGCCGCACCGCCGTCGTCGCGTGCTCCCCTCCGCTGCCGACCCGGGAGCCCCGTGACCGCACTGCTGCTCGCGCACCTGCTGGCCGCCCTGGCCGCGCCGGTGCTGGTGCGGTGGTGGGGGCGGAACGCCTTCCTCGCCCTCGCGCTGGTGCCGGCGGCCGGGTTCGCCTGGACGCTCGCGCAGCTGGCGGCGGTCGCGTCCGGCGACGACGTCCGCGAGACCGTGCCCTGGGTGCCCGCGCTCGACCTGTCGGTGACGCTGCGGCTGGACCCGCTGGCGCTGGTGTTCGCCGGGCTGGTCACCGGCGTCGGCGCGCTGGTGCTCCTCTACTGCAGCCGCTACGTGGAGCCGGACGCCGAGGGCACCGGCCGGCTGGCCGGCTGCCTGACCGCCTTCGCCGGCTCTATGCTGGCGCTGGTCCTCGCCGACGACGTCTACCTGCTCTACGTCGCCTGGGAGCTGACGACGGTCTTCTCCTTCCTGCTCATCGGCGGGTCGGGGACGGCGCTGGCGGCGCGGCGGGCGGCCGCCCAGGCGCTGGTGCTCACCACCGCCGGCGGCCTGGCGATGCTGGCCGGGCTGGTCGTGCTGGCGCACGCCGCGGGCACGTCGCGGCTGTCGGCGATCGTCGCCGACCCCGGCAGCGGCCCGGCGGTCGTCGCCGGGGTGCTGCTCGTGCTGGCCGGCGCGGTGACCAAGTCCGCGCTGGTGCCGTTCCACTTCTGGCTGCCGGCGGCCATGGAGGCGCCGACGCCGGTGAGCGCCTACCTGCACGCGGCGGCCATGGTGAAGGCCGGCGTCTACCTGGTCGCGCGGCTGGCGCCCGGCACCGCCGACCTGCCCGGCTGGCGGCCGGTGGTGCTCGGCCTGGGCGTGGCCACGATGCTGGTCGGCGGCTACCGGGCGCTGCGCCAGTCCGACCTCAAGCTGCTGCTCGCCTTCGGCACGGTCAGCCAGCTCGGGTTCGTCACCACGCTGGTCGGCGCCGGCAGCGCCGAGCTCGCCCGCGCCGGGCTGGCCATGGTGCTCGCGCATGGGCTGTTCAAGTCCACGCTGTTCCTCACCGTCGGCGTCGTCGACCACGCCACCGGCACCCGCGACCTGCGCGAGCTGTCCGGCCTCGGCCGCCGGATGCCGGTGGTGGCCGCGGTCGCCGGCCTGGCCGCGGCGTCGATGGCCGGGCTGCCGCCGCTGCTCGGCTTCGTGGGCAAGGAGGCGGCGTTCACCGCGCTGCTCGACGGCGGCCTGCCCGACCGCACCGCCGCGCTGCTGGTCCTCGCCGGGCTGGTGCTCGGGTCGGTGCTCACCGTCGGCTACACGCTGCGCTTCGTGTGGGGCGCGTTCGCGACCAAGCCCGGCCGGCCGGCCACGGAGCCGGCGCACCCGCCGGGGCCGCTGTTCCTCGCCGCCCCCGTCGTCCTCGCCGTCCTCGGCCTCGCGGGCGGCGTCCTCGCGAAGGGTCTCGAGCCGGTCGTCGGCCGCTATGCCGAGGGGCTGCCCGCGTACGCGCCGGAGGCCGAGGAGCTCGCGCTGTGGCACGGGCTGCAGCCGGCCCTGGCCCTGTCGGCGCTCACCCTGCTCGGCGGCGCGGCACTGTTCGCCGGGCGGGCGGCGGTGGCCCGGGTGCAGCGGCGGCTCACGGTCCGGGCGTCGGCCGACGAGGGCTACTGGAACGTGCTGCAGGGCGTCGACCGGCTCGCCGTCCTGGTCACCGGGACGACGCAGCGCGGGTCGCTGCCGGCCTACCTCGGCACCATCCTCACCGCGGTCGTCCTGCTGCCCGGCGCGCTGCTCACCACGGTCGCCGAGCGCCCGGAGCAGTGGCGGGCCTGGGACAGCCCGGTCCAGGTGCTGGTCGGCGTCGTGGTGCTGCTGGCCGCGGCGATGGCGGTGCGGGTGCGGCAGCGGCTGTCGGCGGCGCTGGTCGTCGGCGTCACCGGCTACGGGCTGGGGGTGTTCTTCGTGGTCGCGGGGGCGCCGGACCTCGCGCTCACCCAGTTCCTCGTCGAGACGGTGACGATCGTGGCGTTCGTCCTGGTGCTGCGGAAGCTGCCCAAGGACGTGTCCGAGCGGCACCGCCGCCGCGAGCGCACCGGCCGCGGCCTGCTCGCCGCCGGCGTCGGCCTGCTCATGGGCGCGGTGTCGGCCGTGGCGCTGGCCGCCCGCGACGCCGCCCCGGTGTCCGACGAGTACGCCCGGCTCGCCGAGGAGGCGCAGGGGGACAACGTCGTGAACGTGACCCTGGTCGACATCCGCGCCTGGGACACCTTCGGGGAGATATCGGTGCTCATCGTCGCCGCCACCGGCGTGGCCAGCCTGGTCTTCCTGCGGCGGCGCACCGGGGCCATCGAGCGGGCCGAGCGGGAGGACCAGGCCGCCGGGCGGTCCCGGCGCGCGCCGGTCGGGGAGTGGCTGGCCGCCGGCGGCACGCTCGACCCGCGGCGCCGGTCGGTGGTGCTCGAGGTCGTCGTCCGGATGCTGTTCCACACCGTCCTGGTGTTCTCGCTGTACCTGCTGTTCGCCGGCCACAACGCCCCCGGCGGCGGGTTCGCCGGCGGCCTGGTCGCCGGGCTCGCGCTGGTGCTGCGCTACCTGGCCGGCGGCCGCTACGAGCTCGGCGAGGCCGCCCCGCTGGACCCCGGCCGGCTGCTCGGCGCGGGCCTGCTGCTGGCCGGCGGCACCGGCGTCGCCGCGCTCGTGCTGGGCGGGCAGGAGCTCGAGTCCACCTACTGGGAGTGGACGCTGCCGGTCCTCGGCGACGTCAAGCTCGTCTCGCCGCTGTTCTTCGACGTCGGGGTGTACCTGGTCGTCGTCGGCCTGGTGCTCGACGTGCTGCGCAGCCTCGGCGCCGAGCTCGACCGCCAGGAGGACGAGGACGACCCGGTCGAGGTCGCGCCGGGGGAGGTGGTGGCCCGGTGACGCCGACCGTCGTCCTGCCCGTGGTCATCGGCGGCCTGTACGCCGCCGGGGTCTTCCTGCTGCTCGACCGCAGCCTCACCCGGGTGCTGCTCGGCTTCCTGCTGCTGGGCAACGCCACCAACCTGCTGCTCATCAGCGCCGCGGGCCCGGCCGGGAGCGCGCCGCTGCTCGGCCGCGGCGACGGCGACACCGCCGACCCGCTGCCGCAGGCGTTCGTGCTCACCTCGATCGTCATCACCTTCGGCGTCTCGGCGTTCCTGCTGGCGGTGATCCACCGCTCGTGGCGGCTGGCCCGCCAGGAGGCGGTGGAGGCCGACGAGGAGGACCGCCGGCTGGCCACCCGGGAGGGCCGCCGCACCGGCCGCGAGGACCCCGACGAGATCGACCCGGACCGGCTGGCCGCCGAGGACCGGCGCCCGTTCCACGCCGAGCCGCCCCGGCGCCGCGGGCAGCCGCCGCCGGGCACCCCCGCGGACGACGTCGACCTGCCCCCGGCCCGGCGGCGGTCGCGGTGATCCGCGTCCTCGCCCCGCTGCCGGTGGTCCTGCCGCTGCTGGGCGCCGCCGTCTCGCTGCTGCTCAGCCGCCACACGCGGACCCAGCGGGCGCTGAGCGTCGCGGTGCTCGCCGCGGTGCTGGGCGTGTCGGTGACCCTGCTGGTCCTCGCCGACCGGTCGGGGGCGGTCGCGGTGGCGGTCGGCGACTGGCCGGTGCCGCAGGCGATCTCGCTGGTGGTCGACCGGCTGGCGGCGCTGATGCTCGTGGTGGCGCACACCGTGGGCCTCGGGGTGCTGCTGTTCGCCGTCGGCCAGGGCGCCGCCGACGGCGGCGAGCAGGCGCCGGTGTCGATCTTCCACCCGACGTTCCTCGTGCTCATGGCCGGCGTCGGGTTCGCGTTCCTCTCCGGCGACCTGTTCAACCTCTACGTCGGCTTCGAGGTGCTGCTGACCGCCAGCTACGTGCTCATCACCCTCGGCGGGTCCGCGCCGCGGGTGCGCGGCGGGATCACCTACGTCGTGGTCAGCCTGGTCGGGTCGCTGCTGTTCCTCGCCGCGATCGGCCTGGTGTACGCGGCCACCGGCACCGTGGACATGGCCGACCTGTCGGTGCGGCTGGCCGAGGTCCCCGAGGGCACCCGCACGCTGCTGCACGCGCTGCTGCTCATCGCGTTCGGCATCAAGGCCGCCGTCTTCCCGCTGTCGGCCTGGCTGCCCGACAGCTACCCGACCGCGCCGGCGCCGGTGACCGCGGTGTTCGCCGGGCTGCTCACCAAGGTCGGCGTCTACGCGATCATCCGCACGCAGACGCTGCTGTTCCCCGGCGGCGCGCTGGACACCCTGCTGATGGCGGCGGCGCTGGCCACGCTCGTGGTGGGCATCCTCGGCGCGGTCGCGCAGACCGACCTGCGGCGGATCCTGTCCTTCACGCTGGTCAGCCACATCGGCTACCTGGTGTTCGGCATCGCGCTGGGCAGCGTCGCGGGGCTGGCCGCCGCGGTGTTCTACGTCGTCCACCACATCGTCGTCCAGACCACGCTGTTCCTCGTCGCCGGACTGGTCGAGCGCACCGGCGGGTCGACGTCGATCCGCCGGCTGGGAGGCCTGGCCGCCGCCTCCCCGCTGCTCGCGGTGCTGTACCTGCTGCCCGCGCTGAACCTGGCCGGCATCCCGCCGCTGTCGGGGTTCCTCGGCAAGCTGGGGCTGCTGCAGGCCGGCGTCGCCGACGGCCGCCCGCTGGCGCTGGTGCTGGTCGGCGCCGGGCTGGTGACCAGCCTGCTCACCCTGCTGGCGGTGGCCCGGGTGTGGACCCGCGCCTTCTGGCGGCCGCGGGCGCAGGAGCCCGGCGCCGACACCGCGGCCGCGGCGGCGGCCGACGCGGGGCCGCGGGCCGGAGCCCGCCCGTCGGGGAACGGGGCCGCCCGGACCTCGGCCGCCTGGCAGCGGCAGGTGGCGGTGGCGACGGCGTCCGAGGGACCCGAGGAGCCCGACGAGCACCCGGGCGAGCCCGCGGAGCGGCTGCCGCGCGTGCTGGTCGGCGCGACGGCGGCGCTGGTGGCGCTGACCGTCGCCCTCACCGCGCTGGCCGGCCCGCTCTACGGCCTGGCCGGCCGCGCCGCCACCGACCTGCTCGACCGCGAGCCCTACCGCACGGCCGTGGAGGGGGAGCCGTGAGCGACCGCGCCCGCCACCTGCTGCGCCAGCTGCCCGCGCTGGTCTGGCTGGTGCTGGTCTGGGTGCTGCTGTGGGGCACCTGGTCGTGGGCGAACGTGCTGGGCGGGGTGCTGGTCGCCGTCCTCGTCACCCGCGTGGTGCCGCTCCCGGCGGTGGTGGAGAACATCCGCATCCGGCCGCTCGCGCTGCTGCGCTTCCTCGCCGTGTTCGCCGTCGACCTGGCCGTCTCCAGCGCGCAGGTGGCCTGGCGCGCGCTGCGGCCGGGCCCGCCGCTGCGCAGCGCCGTCATCCGGGTGCAGCTGCGCACCGACTCCGACCTGCTGCTCGCCGTCATCAGCGAGGCGCTCAGCCTGGTGCCCGGCTCGGTGGTGCTCGACCTGGACCGCGAGCACCGGGTGCTCGCCGTCCACCTGCTCGAGGTCCGCGACCGCGACGACCTCGAGCGCCAGCGCGCCGGGGTGCTGGCCATGGAGGACCGGGTGGTGCGGGCGTTCGGCCGGTCCCGCGAGCGCGCCGCGCTGGACCGGGAGCCCGCGGAGGTGGCGCGGTGAACTGGGTGGCCGTGGTCGCGTTCGGCCTGGTCGGGGCGGGGGCGCTGCTGGCGCTGGTGCGGCTGGCCCGCGGGCCGTCGCTGCTGGACCGGGTCGTGGCCGGCGACGCGATGCTGGTCATCACGGCCGGCGGGCTCGGCGTGCACGTGGCGCTGTCCCGCGACGCGTCCACGGTGCCGGTGCTCGTCGTCGTGTCGCTGCTGGGCTACATCGGCGCGATCGCGGTGGTCCGCTACGTCGGCGGCATGGTGCTCGACCGGCCCACAGGCGAGGACCCGGCGAGGGAGGAGCGGCCGTGAGCGCGGTCCTCGACGTCGTCGCGACCGTCTGCCTGCTGCTCGGGTCGTTCCTCGCCTTCACCGCGGGGCTCGGGCTGCTGCACTTCCCCGACGTGCTGACCCGCCTCCACGCGGCCACGAAACCGCAGGTCACCGGTCTGCTGCTGGTGCTGGTGGGCGGGGCGATCCGGCTGGCCGGGACGCCCGCGATGTGGGTGCTGCTGCTGGTGGCGATGCTGCAGGTGCTGACCGCGCCGCTGTCGGCGCACATGGTCAGCCGGATCGCCTACCGGCGCCGGCACGTGCGCCGGGACCTGCTGGTCGTCGACGAGGTGGCCGAGCACGCCGGCCGGGACGCGGACCCGGGGGGGGGGGGGGGGGGGGGGGGGGGGGGGGGGGGGGGGGGGGGGGGGGGGGGGGGGGGGGGGGGGGGGGGGGGGGGGGGGCGGGGCGGGGCGGGGTTGCGGTGGGGTGGTTTTTTTGGGTTTACCAC